>CABYIX010000001.1 GCA_902519215.1 uncultured Candidatus Actinomarina sp.
TATATAAAGTTTCTAAGTCTTGTTTATAATTCAGTGCTTTGTCTTACTGATTCTGGGGGACTTCAAGAAGAAACCACTTATTTAAATAAAAAATGTTTAACCTTGCGAGAAGAAACTGAAAGGCCAATAACGGTAGATTTAGGTACAAATAAAGTGATTGGAGTTAATAAAAATATTATTGATGAAATTAATAATTCTTTAAATACTAAACTTCAAATTTATGAAGGAATTGACCTTTGGGATGGCAAAACATCAGAAAGAATTTACCAGGAGTTAAATTGAGTAATTTTGAATATGATCTTGGAGTTGTGGGTCTTGGTTATGTGGGTTTACCATTAGCTGTTGAATCCGCAAATGCAGGATTGAAAGTTATGGGTTATGATGTAAACCCTGAAAGAGTACAGGAAATAAACAGCGGTAAGTCTCCAATTGAAGATATTTCTGATAATGAATTGTCAAAAGCTTCAAATAGTTTTACTGCTTCAGAAGATCCAGCACTCTTATCTAAATGTCAACACATTGTCATAAGTGTGCCAACACCATTAACTGATTATCAACCAGATTTATCATATGTTGAAGCAGCAGCAAAGTCTGTTGGTGAAAATTTAGTTTCTAATCAAGTTATTATTCTTGAATCAACTACTTATCCTGGAACTACACTAGAAGTTCTCGTTCCTAATCTTGAAAAATACTCTAATTTAAAAGCTGGCAGCGATTTTTTTGTCGGTTACTCACCTGAAAGAATTGATCCGGGCAATAAAGAGTGGAAGTTTAAAAATACTCCAAAAGTTATTAGTGGAATCAATGATGATTCTCTTGAAAAAATTAATTCATTTTATAAAAAAATTATTGATGAAACTGTAATTGTTAAAGGAACTAGAGAAGCTGAAATGGTTAAGCTTTTAGAAAACACTTATCGCCATGTAAATATTGCATTAATAAATGAATTAGCCATGCTTTGTAAAATGTTAGAAATTGATATTTGGGAAGTTGTTAATGCTGCCAAAACAAAACCTTTTGGATTCCAGTCTTTTACTCCTGGTCCGGGAGTGGGGGGTCATTGTATACCTGTAGATCCAGAGTATTTATCATTTAAAACTCGCCAAATTGGTAAACCAGTAAGATTTGTTGAATTAGCTCAAGAGATTAACAACTCTATGCCAGCATATGTTGTAAGTAGAGTAAATGAATTGTTGAATAGTCGGGATAAAATATTAAGGAATTCAAAAATTTTAGTTTTAGGTGTTGCGTATAAAAAAGATATTAGCGATATGAGAGAATCTCCGTCATTAGATATTTTAGAACTTTTACTTGAAAAGAATGTAGAAGTTTCTTTCTATGACCCATTTGTTGATGAATTAAATATTTCAGGTCAAAGTATTAAAAAAGAATCTTCATCAAAAAATTTTGAAAACTATGATATGTTATTAGTTCTAACATCACATACTGAATTTTCAGAAATCGATTTTGATTCATTGCAGAATATTGTGTTTGATACTACTGGAAGCAATTTTATTCAAAGCACTGAAAGGATCTAATATATCTGTTAATTTTCATACGTTACCAGTAACAATAAAGCTTCTTGGAAACGAATTAGGAAATGTTATTAAAGAACAGGCTGGTACAAAATATTTCAAAATTGTAGAAAATATTAGATTTAATTCAAAAAAATATAGATCAACAAAAGAAGAAAAATATTTAAATAGTATCTTTAACTCTTTAAATAAATTAGAACCAGAAGAAATTTACATAATTACAAAATCTTTTACAATCTTTTTCTATCTATCAAATATTGCAGAACAAGTATTTAGAGAACATTTTCTTGAAAACAAAAATGTAAAGATAAAAAAGTCATTAAAGAAAAATTTATCTTTCCTTCCTGTGTTCACAGCTCATCCTACTGAAAGCTCAAGACAATCTACCTTAAAGAAAATATATAAAATTGGTGAATTAATTGAAAAAAATTCATCTAACGATATGAATGAAATTAATACTTTAATAACTCAACTTTGGTACACAAGGGATGTTAGATCTGCTAAACCTAATCCTTTAGATGAAGTGAAGTCTTTAATTTATTATTTAGATATTTTGTATATTGATGTTTATGAAAATATCGTAAATGATGATGAGATTTTAAAAAATACTGATAATTTTAATATAAATTTTGGTTCATGGGTTGGAGCAGATAAGGACGGCAATCCATACGTGACTACTAACGTTACTAAAGAAGCTCTAAAGATATACTCGTCACAAATTATTAATATTTACAAAGGTAAAATAAAAGAACTTTCAGAAGACTTTAGCATTTCTACAGATTTTGTTAAATGTCCAGATTTTTTACATAGGTCTATTAGAAAATATGAAAAATTATTGCCAAATGAGTATCGTCATTATTCTAAAGTAAATTTTGATGAGCCTTTTAGAATTTATCTCTCCCTAGTATTTCATAGACTTGAACTATTTCAAAGAAGTAATAAAGGATACATGTATTTTGATGAATTTAAAAATGACATGTTGACATTTCATAAAGCTGTTAATCAAATATTTGGTAACAAAACACAAATAGATAAACTAGATACCTTTATTCAATATATTGAGCAATTTGAATTTCATGGTGTCTCTTTAGATATTCGACAGAACTCTTCAGTAATAAATTCAAAAAAAGGTAAAATTTTTAGTGATTTTAAAAAGCTTTTAAAGGAAATTCCTACTTTACAGAAAATCTATGGAAAAAAAGTATTTAATTCTTTAATTCTATCAATGACTAAATCTCATTCTGATGTCCTTGCACTTTATGATTTAAGTAAAGAGGTTATGCCACATAAAAATATTCCATCTATAACCCCACTCATTGAGGAAATTAATGATTTAAATAAATCTGCTGAAATTATTGAAAGATTACTTAAAACTACAAGGTACAAAAATTTTTTAAATAACTACATGAATAATTCACAAGAAATAATGCTTGGATATTCTGACTCCAACAAAGATGGCGGAATTATTGCTTCACAATGGAACGTATATAAAGCTCAAATTTCTATGTTTGAAGTAGGTGTTAATAACAATGTAAATATCAATTTCTTTCATGGCAGGGGAGGAACAATAAGTCGTGGAGGAGGTCCTACTTATGATTCTATTATGTCACAACCTCAAGGTACAATTTCTTCTCAAATAAGATATACAGAACAAGGGGAGGTTATCTCTGACAAGTATTCAACACCTTATTTAGCTTATGAAAATATAAAACTTGGTGTAGCTGCTTTTATAAACAAATCATCTTTTGAAATTCAAACTAAATTAAAGCATGAAAAATTTACAGATGAACTTTCTGAACAGTCTTATAAAAAATATAGAGAATTCGTTGAACAAGATGGCTTAATTAATTACTTTGAAACGAGTACGCCTGTTAATTTATTATCAACTCTTAATATTGGTTCAAGACCTAGTAAAAGGTCCGGTGTCCAACATTCTATTGAAAACTATCGAGCAATTCCATGGGTTTTTGGATGGGCTCAAACTAGAAATACATTGACTGGTTGGTATGGTTCAGGTACAGCATTGCAATATGCGATTGAAAAGTATGGAATTGAAGAAGTACGACGCATTTACAACAATTCAGAATTTCTGAAAAACTTAATAAGCAATATAGAGATGACTATCTTTAAATCAGATTTAACAATTTCTAAACTGTACGTCAACTCGTTACTGGATAAGGAAAATATTACAATCTATGAAAATATTGTTAATGAGTCAAACATAGTAAAAACAGCAATTAAAAAAATTAAAAATACAAATGAACTCCTTTCTGATAACGAAGTATTAAAAAATACTCTGAATATAAGGAATGCCTATCTAGACCCTCTCTCTTTGATACAGATTACGTTAATGCAAAAAATGCAAAATTCTACTTTGGCAGATGAGGAGAAGAAAGCACTCCTTTTGTCAATAAACGGACTAGCTGCTGGACTTAGAAATACTGGCTGATAAATCTCTTAGTTCAAAATGCATTTCATCTGGAGATGTCCATGTACCTCCCCAAGCGAATCCCCATGAATTAAAAATTTCAACTATTCTTGGCGGGTAGCCTGATTTTGTATTTATATCTATTGCAATTCCCCATGCATGTCTTGAGATACTGCCACCTGCATCAAATCTACTAATTCTCCTAGGAGCATAACATCCACCAGAAGATCTCCATTCTTCAATTGATAAATAACCTTCAAGGCCTTCTTCAAGAATTTGATTTAATGCACCCTCAAGAGGTTCCCACATTAATCTATGACATCTTGTATTTCCTAATATAGGCATTCTTTTATTCTGAATATTTTCTTCTCTCCATTCGGGCTCTGTTGTAATCCATACACCATCTCGTTCTTTTATTTGAAAATCACCAAACATTTCTTTTACAAGTGCATTAGGTAATACCCAATTTTTGTTAGGTGAAGGTTTTTTATATGTAAATTTAACTTTTCTGTATTCAATATTTTTATGAAGTTCTATAAAAAAATTCTCACTTACTTTACTATCCCATATAATTGCTTGTATATTTCTGAAAATTCCTAACTTATACCCAACTTCCTTATTAACTACTATCTCAAACCAACCCAGAGTGGAGTCTTTTATAATCTTTCCAACTTCTAGAGCAATTTTCTCATTGTTTAATCCAACAAAATTAACTATGTCACCAACTTCAAGTTGATATCGTTCTGAAGTTAAAGATGATACAACCAACATTCCACTATTTATAACATCAGCGGTGTCAGCATCATAAAACATATTTGTTACTGTGGAATCTATGGTTTTGACGGATACAGAATATAGAAAATTCTCTAATGTGCTTACTTTAATTTCTTCGTTAGGTGCTGTTGTTGATTCAAGACCAACATTTGCTCTCCCTATAAATGTTACATTTGATTCTAAATTCTTAACACTTTCTATAATCTGATTTGTGACGCTATAAAATAAACTTCCAGACTGGGAAATTGTTATAACTTCATAATTATCTATTTTGTTTTTAGGCTGAGAAACTGCTTCTTGATTGTTCGTGATTGGAATGGAAGATAAGTTGATTAATACAGAAACTAATAGCGAATAAATCATATTAAGTAGTTTAATTTTTCTAATAATTTACACATATTTAACATTAATAAATACCGCTAATTTTAAATCTAGGTTATTCTCTAAATCTATGAAAGTTTTGACCAACTTTTTTTCATCAGCTGCCACAAAAAGGCCAGTAATAACGATTATTGTTGTTTTACTTTTAACTGGTTTTTTTGGATTTATGGCAGGACAAGCTGAAGAGTTAAGTACAAGCTTTGGTGGCGAACTAGATACACCTGAAATAAAGGCATCGTCAAAACTTGGTGAATACTTTCAAACCTCAGGTTCCCAATCTGTATTTCAAATTATCGTAAGTGGTGAAGATGTTCTTACTGTAGATGGTTACTCAGCGTGGCAGGAAATTAACAAGGCAGTTCTACAAAGTGAAATCTATCCTTATTTAGTAAAGGATCAAGGGGGAGCGGTACAAGGCTTTTTTGCACCTGTTGATTTTGCAAAAGCATTTAATCCAACTTTAAATGTTAGCGCTATGTCAGATGAACAATTTAAACAGCTTTATAATCAAGCTAATGGTCAAATGCCTCCTGAGTTCAAAGCATTTGCAGCTGCTCTATTATCTTCAACTTATGACGAAGAAGCGACAACAGCTTCTGCAGGATTAGCAATAGTTACAATTGATAGCTCATTAATAGTCCAAGAATTTGGCGGTTCTGATGGTGCATTTATCGAACAACCACGTATGGAAGTTGCCCTTTCTGAAGCACTATCTCAAATTTCAATAGGAGATATTAAAGTGTCTGGATTTTCTTTTGGCCTTTTATTAGGTAACGAAGGTGATGACTTTCTTGCTGAAATTGGTTTATTATTTGGACAAGCTTTCTTAATTATTCTTGTCGTACTTGCTTATATATTCTTTATAAGACCAAGAAAAGGTTTTGGAATTCTTAAATCTGGAAGAAGAACGTTCAGCGACTTACTACTAAGTCTTGGAGCAATACTGCTTTCTATCGGCTGGATGCAAGGTGCAGGCACGATATTAGGGCCTGGTTATTTAGATATCATAGGTGCTCCTAACCAAGTTTCACAGATTGCTCCTATTATTTTAATCGGCCTAGGTGTTGATTATGCAATTCACTTTACATCTAGATATAGGGAAGAAATCGGTTCAGGAAATTCTATAGTTGGTTCTACATCATCAACACTTAAGTCTGTTGGTATCGCCCTTACACTTGCGACGCTTGCAACAATCGTAGGATTCTTAACGAATATTGTTTCTCCACTTCCAGAATTAAAAGATTTTGGAATACTTGTTTCAACAGGAATATTTTTTGCTTTCTTTTTAGTTATGACTTTTGTTCCTGCTATCAGGACATTATTAGATAAGAGAGCTGAATCAAAGGGAAATATCAGTACTGAAGCTTTTTCATCATCTGGAGAGAGTGTACTAAATAAAATTGCTGCATCCAGTGGTATTATTCCAAAGAAGCTCAAATTAGTTGCTCTAGCCTTATTAATTGGTATCTCAGGTTATGGTTATTTTAGTTTTACTAATTTAGAGACAATTTTTGAATTTACAGATTTTCTTCCTGAGGACGACCCAGTTGTGCAAACACTAGATCTCTTAACTGAAGAGTTTGGTGGTGGGTTTGGTGAAACTACAAGTGTACTCATTGAGGGAGATAATCTTGCAACACCAGATGTACACAATGCACTTATTGACTCAATTAATAATTTAAGCGATAAAGAAAACATAGTAGTTTATGCGGGCAATGTTGCTGCTGAGTCTGTAATCGGCACAGTCGGACAGCTACTAGCTCCTCAAGGAGCAGCTCCTGGTGCACCACCAGCTATGCCTGATATGGAAGTTTTAGGAACCCTTGGTTCATTCGGTGTTGATTTTATGTCTGGATCTCAAGGCATTGATGCTTTAAGGGTTAAAGAATCAGGAGATGTCCAAGGACTTTATGAGTATCTTGTTAGTTCTGACCCGGAAGCATTCTTAGCAAATCTCTATTTCAATGAAGAAAATTTAGTAACCGCTCAACAAGTTAGAATAACAACTTCTGCTGGTTCCTTAGGTGCTGCACAATTACGAGATGATATATATGATGCATTTACTCCACTATCTTCACTAGGAGTCGATATTGCCGCAACAAATGATGCTATTGTAACGCAGAGTGTAAGCGACTTAATCTCAGAGTCACAATTTCAATCATTAATCTTTGCGATTTTAGCTTCAATGACTTTCTTAATTCTTTACTACTTAATTGATATTAGAAAACCATTTCTTGGGGTAATTACTATTCTTCCTGTAGTAGCTATAGTAATGGGAACTTATTTAGGTATGTATTTTCTTGAAATACCTTTAAATCCAGTAACTTCAACGCTATCAGGATTAGCTATTGGTATAGGTGTGCCTTTTGTAATCCATGTTACTAATAGATTTAGGGAAACCCTTTTGACATCATCTAATCCAGTTGAAGCAGTGAAAACTACATTAAAAACAACAGGTGGTTCACTATTTGGATCAGCATTTACAACTATGGCTGGTTTTGGTATTTTGATGACTTCATCATTAAAACCATTTCAACAAATGGGTCAAGTTGTTGTTGTAGCACTTGGTTTTGCGTTAGTTGCATCCATTCTAATTTTGCCTACATTATTAGTATTTTGGGCTAATTACCACAATAAAAAAACTGCTAAATCTTTATAGATTTACTTATTACTATTAAGTAAGTGAATGTATCTAAATTACTAGAAACTGTAAACTCTCTAGCCCCTCTTGATTGTGCTTTTGAAGACGATTTTGTAGGTATTACTGTTGGATCAGAAGATTCTAAAGTAAATGGATTAGCTGTTGCACATGAATTAGAGAACAATATATTAAAATATTCAATCGATAACAATATAAATACTTTAATTACCTACCACCCACCATCAATGAAAAAAAAGTTAGAAGAAGATGGTACTGAAAGTTTTGAAGAAGAAACATTGACATCTAAGTTTAGAGAAGCAGGAATAAATATAATCTCTATACACACTGCACAGGACGTATGCAAAGGGGGTAATGCAGATTTACTTGTTGATTTATTTGAGATGACAAATACTGAAATATTTGCACATACAACAGGAGAGTTTGGAGCAGGCCGTATTGGACTAATACAAAAAACGTCTTCACTAGAATTTGTAAAATCATTAGAAGCAAAACTTAATACAAAAATTGTAAGGACTAATAAATATTTTAAATCAATAAAAGAGATAAAAAGTATTGCAGTATTACCTGGATCAGGAACACAATTTTTAGATGAAGTAATAACAAAAGTAGATGTCTTTATAACAGGAGATATATCTCATAGATACTTATTAAAAGGTGATGAAACAAATCTTGGGTTGATTCAAGTCAATCATCTATCTACAGAAATTCCAGGCATGAAGAGATTTGTTAGTAATTTAAGTATTGAGCTAGGAACAGAGCTAGAGTATTTTTATAATAAATATTATGAATGAACCTTTTTTACTCAGTAATTTGATAGATCTTCAAGAAATTGATAATGAAATTACAAAATTAATTACAAAAAAATCTGAGGGTAAAACAGTTTTAGAATTAAAAAAATTAGAACAAAAGTATAAAGAAGTAACTAAAGCTATTGCAATATCAAAAGAAGCAATGGGGGATTACTTTTCAGATAAAAAAGATTTTGATAAAAAGCTTTTAGAGAATGAAAATAAATTATCGACTATTGAAATGAAATTACAAGATACAAAATTAAATGCAAGTGAATTACAAAATTACAACTTACAGAAATCGAATGTTCAGGTTCTAATAGAAGATATATTTAAATCTATAGATCTTCTTAATAACAATAATAATGATGAATTAATTGAAATTGAAAATTTAGAGAATAAGTTAACTTCTTTAATGCCTAAGTTGGTTGAAATATCTAAAATGCTACAAACTGAGTGGAAAGATATTGATACTAAAATCAGTGAACAAGAACAAGAAAAGTCTAATCTTATTAGTTCATTTCCAGATGAAATCAAATTACTTTATGATGAATTAAAATCTCAAGGAGTTGAAATAATTGCTGCATACAAAAATGATACCCAGTGTGGTTGCTGTGGAGTAAGTCTTACATCAAGTGAAATGGATAGTATTCAAGAATCTAAATTTCAACAATGTCCATATTGTCAAGGTGTTTTAGTCTAGTGTACGAAATATATTGTGATGGTGCATCAAGATCAAATCCTGGAGAAGCATCAGTTGGAATATCAATCTTAAAAGATAGTGAAGAAATAGCTACTATCAAAAAAAGAATAGGTATTGCTACAAATAATGTTGCTGAGTATTTAGGGTTGATTGAAGCATTGAAATATTGCGTTGAAAACAACATCATGGAAGTTGATATATACCTAGATTCCTTATTAGTTGTTCAACAAGTTAATTTAGAATACAAAGTTAAATCAAAAAAACTTCAAGAATATTACAATCAAGCCCTCGATTTAATAAATAAAATAAATAATATAAAAATTAATCATGTCAGAAGAGAATTCAATAAACGTGCAGATCAGCTAGCAAATCAGGCATTAGATGAACTATGATTATCTGGACTTCTAGTATTTCTATTTTTTTATTTAGATATATATTTAAGGATTTTAAAGCTGACTTAAGATACATAGTCTTAGGAAGCTTTTTCCCAATCGCATTAGATCAATTTTTGTTTTTCTTTAATTTATACAAAAATTCTATATCGATAGGACACAGTCTGTTTGTAACAATTGGATTATTATTCACACTCATGATCATTACAAAAAGGAATAGTACCTTAAGAAACAAATCTTTACTTTTTTCTATAGGTTCATTCTTTTATTTAGCATTGAGTTTTACTTGGCTAAATCAAGAAATATTTTTATACCCAATCTTTACAGGAACAGATAACCTCTTTGAAGTTCCTTTATTTGTCAAAGTAATTCTAAATTTTATTGGATTAGGTTACTTTTTTTATAAAATAAAAAATTTGGACCAACTTAAATATTTTTTTAAAGAAGGAAAATTTATTTAGATGAATAAAACATATTTATTGCAACTAGAACTAAGAAACTACCAAATGCAATATTTAATGCATCTCTAGATATACTAAAAACAAAATTTGCCCCAACTACAGAACCTATTACTCCAAATACTCCTACAGTAGTTCCAATTTTGAGTAGTTCTGTATTTGTACGTATTTTTGTAACAGCTGCAGTAAGTGCAGTTGGAACTGTCGTGATTAATGAAATTCCCTGAGCAACAATTTGTTCAAAACCACCAAAAAATATTAAGAGTGGAATCCTAATTATCCCACCACCAATACCTAAAAGTCCTGATCCAATTCCAGATATAAATCCAATTGCAAAATATAAAATGAAATTATTTTCATAGACAGAAATAACTGGTGAAGAAAATATCATTCTATAAGCAGATGCAATAAGAAGTATTGAAAATATTTTTTTTAATAATTTTGTATCAATTTTATTTGTAAATTTGCTTCCTGTGAATCCACCAATTATTCCGCCAATAATAATGACTAATATTTCTAAAAAAAGATTGTTGTCTCCGCTAAAACCTTTTAATAAATAAGTAATACTGCTGGCACTAGCAACAAAAACAACTGCTAAGGAAGATACTCCAGTATTAATCTTAAAATCAGATTTTGTAAGATAGGTCAGTAAAGGTACAAATACAACTCCACCACCAATACCTAAAATGCCAGAGAGCAGTCCTCCAATAGTTCCTATGAAAAGGTAAATAAACAAATTACTTTCTTAATTTTGGCAATAGTTCTTTACCGAGTAACTTAATTGTTTCTTCTTGGTTTATTGAAGATATTTGAATAGTAACAATATCTGAATCAAAGTCATCTACAAGAGGACTATAGATATTAACTAAATCCTCTATTGTTGCTGCTTTGGAAAATTTACCCATAATTTCTTCTTTTGGGAAACTATCAGCTTCTATTCGAAGAGCTTCAGGATCTAGTTGTTGCAATCTACTAGGAGCCCTAAGCCCTCTCCAAGACCTTAGTGCTGTCCATGCATCCTCGTCATTATCTGCAAACATAGTCCATCTGTAAGTATGTACCGACATATCTTTTTTCTTTAATTCAGCAGTTTTCTCTTTTGCTGGATCGATTACCCTTTCATAAGAGTCCTTAGGGTCTTTAACACTAATCATCAAGCCATCTGCAAATTCTGCTGCTACCTGTGCAGACTTAGGACCTCCTGCAGCAAGCCATATTGGAATATTTTTTAAAGGAGGGGAGTACAATTTAGCTTTTTCAGTTTTATAATATTCACCATTGTAAGTTAGTTTTTCACCATTAAGTAAACGTCTGATAATAGTAAGAGATTCAATTAATCTATTTTTACGTTCCTCGTATTTTGGAAACGTATATCCAAGAGGTCCTTCATTTATATTTTCACCTGTTCCAACACCTAAGTGAAAGGTTGATTTTGTTAACCTGTCTATGGTTGCTGCTGCTTGCGCTACAACTCCAGGATGCATTCTCCATAAAGGAGTAGTTACTCCAGTACCTAGATCAAGGCTAGGAATATTATTTGCTAGTGCTCCTAAAGTTGACCAAGTAAAATTTGAAGCTGAGTAATCATCTACCCAAGGATGGAAATGTTCAGAGATCGTTAACATATCAAACCCTGAATCTTTAGCAATTTCTGCGTGTTTGATTAAGTCTTCTGGTTGCCACTGTTCTGACCCTAGGAAGTATGAAAATTTTGTCATTGGATTATTTTAGTTTACTTTATTATTTAGGTGGGTGCCCCATAAAGAGGCACCCGAGTTTTTGTGAAACTATAAGCCGGATTCTGTATACGAAAAACGTATGATAATCATCCATCTTGTGTATTTGTTACCAAATACATCTAGCTACTTACCCGCAATTATTAACCGAGCAGGCTAATTGCTTCTTAGTATTGCTCCAAGAGGGGTTTACAAGCTAATCTGATTACTCAAATTACTGGTGGTCTCTTACACCACCTTTTCACCCTTACTTATTTTCATAAGCGGTTTGTTTTCTGTTGCACTATCCGTCAATTACTTGCCTGGGAGTTACCCAGCTCTTTGCTCTGTGGAGTCCGGACTTTCCTCGATAAATCGCGATTATCCGTTTCACATTTTAAGTTTACATAGTAAATTTATTCATTTGAATAAGAAATTATTATTTCTTGGAGGTTGTCCAAAGATAGGGGACCTATGAACTTTTTGATGATCTGATTGTTTAATAATATATGTGTTTCAGGTACTCCAAATACACCAGAGTAAATTGCCATCTTACTTTCTGGGTCAGTTACATAATTTATTTCACCTCTTCCATACTGATTGATAAAATCAATAGCATTTTTCTTTGAGTCTTGAAATGATACGAAATAAACTCGGTTTTCAAATCCCTTGGTTTTGGAAAGTTGAATTAAGTACTGATGTTCTTCTATACATTCCAAGCACCAAGATGCCCAATAATTAATTATTGTGTAATTACTGGAATTTATATTAATAATTTCACTTGTTTCAAGATTTTCTAGATTATTTAAAATATTTTGATTAACTTCAATAATATTTGTTGTTGCATTAGAACTACAAGATATAAAGATTAAAAATGATATAAGAAGTTTAATTTTCATAAATTACAAGTATTTCATTAATTATTTTTAAATCATCTTCAGGTAATGAAGGGTTGCTTATTAAAGATTCTAATATTTTGATTCCTTCACTCCTGGTATCGGGATTTTGAACATATATGATTCCTTTATAGGTACTCCCTAAAAGAGATCCAGGAGATAATCTCACAGCTTCATTTATGTAACTCATTGAGGTTAACTCATCTCCAGATTCGTATACCATCCATCCTATCTGTGCAAGTGAGTAACTTTTCAAATCCATGTCATTGGTATTTTCAGCAACATACATAAAGTGAATTAAAGCATTGGAGTAGTCGTAAGATTCAAAATATCTATTAGCTAGAGCAATTCTCATAGGTAAAATATCAGGATTTAATTTAATTACCTGCTCCATTTCCTCATTAGTTACATTTGAAAGATCTGTTGATTGACTGGATGAAATAGAAGAATTGTTATCTAAATTAAAATAAAGAAATATGGGGAAAATTAAGATAAAGACTGCTGAATAAAACCATTTATTTTTTAACATAAAGTTTCCTTATAAAAATTGATATAAAAATTAGAACTATAGATATTGGCACAATCAGTATTTCAGTATTATTAGTTATTGGATTTGTTATTATTCTCTCTCCGTAGCGCTCAACCCAGAATGCATTTATTTGACCATCTGTTAATCCGTTGTCTATTTGTTCTTTTAAAATTGATTTCATATCATCTGCATATTCTGATGGGGAATCATATATAGTCTCACCCTGACATACTGGGCACAGTAAAATTTTGCTCCAATTTTCTAATCTCGATTCGCTACTCGGAGATATTAATGGCATTGAAACAATGATTAATATCAGAACAAAAGTTATATATCTAGACTTCATTATTTCTTAACCTTGGGAAGAATGAAAGACTTGTTATAAGTAGACCTATCCACATAATTAGAACCCCGTAATTATTCCTAACTATTAACTTGTAGCTATCTTCATTAATGAACTTAACAGTTATATAAATATCATTAATAATTGATCTAAATACCGCAGGTGAACTGATTGCTTGTTGAGATGAATTTTTAAATATATTTAAAGAAGTATATTTTGTCTGTTTGGAATTTGAAATTGGTAATTTAAGTACATTTTTTTCAGGGAGCCTTTCTTCAATTGTGTCATATACAAAATAAGTTTCGTTATTAAAGTTAAATTCTTGAAAAGAATTCAACTCCTTTTCAGTGGAGAAGCTTTGACTAACGTTTAAAATTATTCCAAGTGCAAAGATACCTATTCCTAGATGAGCAATTTGCCCAGTCCAGTAGGAGCTACTTCCCTTAGGAACCCTAAAGTTCTTATAAAAATTGCTTACAGTAGTGAAAATTAATAAAAAAGAAAACGAAACTGTAACAATTAAAATGTATGAATTATTTAATAGAAACAATGTAAAAATAGTCACCATTAGTGCGATGTTAATTAAAACTACATTATCATTAAGCCATTTTTGAATGTTTAAATTTTTGATTGATAGTTTCACAGAAAAAATCATTAGCCCTAAAAGAATAAGTAGTAGAGGGCCAACAAGGATATCATAGTAGGCTCTTCCAACAGTTATTTGTCTACTGTAAAGAGTTTCATAAATGAGTGGAAATATAGTTCCAATAAAAATTACAAGTGCAGATGAAAATAAGAAAATATTGTTATAAACAAAGAATCCTGATTTTCCAAACCAGTTATCAATTTTTTTTGATTTTGAAAAGTATTCAATATTTTTTGACCCTATTCCAATGAAAATTAATCCAAATAAAAGCATTCCAAATAATAGATACGTTCCAATATTTCCATTAGAGAATGCGTGAACAGATATCAGTACTCCTGAACGAGTTATAAAAGTTCCAAATAATGTAGACAAAAACATTAAACCCACAAGAATATAGTTCCAATTCAACAAAGTATTCTGTGTTTTTTGAATTTTAGCTGAATGAAGAAATGCTGTAGCTAGTAACCAGGGGATAAATGATACATTCTCAACTGGATCCCAGGCCCAATAGCCTCCCCATCCTAGAACCTCATAAGACCAAGCTGCACCAAGAGTTATTCCAATAGTTAAAAATAACCATGGAATATAGGTTGTTTTTTCAGCAACTTCAATCCACGAATTTGAATCCTCTTTTTTTGAATAAAGTCTACTCGTAGCAGCAACAAATGGCATTGTCATACCCACATATCCTATATAAAGCATTGGAGGATGAATAGCCATTAGGGGATGGTTCTGTAATAGAGGATTTGGTCCTCGACCAGTATTGCTTGTTACCAATTCAGCAAAAGGTAAGATAGTCGAGGTACTACATCCGATGGTTGCAAGTTCTATACAACCGGCAAAGGGAGATGAACTAAAAACTGTATATCCAACAAAAAATATCATAATAAGTGTGAAAATTTTAATATCAATATTTGAAGAAGGATCTTTGTACAACTTTAAATAAAAATACATAAATAAACTTAAACAAAGATTCCACAGTAATATAGATCCATCTAATGACCCCCAAAGCGAAGCAAATTTATATAAAGGCGGAGTAGATTTTGCAGAATAATTAGCAACATAAGATAGAGAGAAGTCATTTAAAAATAATCCAACTTCAAGTAGGCAAAATAAGAAAACCTGGATAAAAAGATTAACCCTTACAAGTATTTCTGTATATAGATTTTTTTTGTTAAAAAATAAAAATATTAACAGACCCAAACTAATCCAGCTAAAAATAATTCCAATGTTATAAATCATTTTGAATAACTTTTAACATCATATGTTTCACCATCATTTGAAACATATTCGTTATCATGTTTTACCAACATATCATCTGCAAAAAAAATATTATTATCTAAAACACCATCAAGAATCACACCCATATTTTCTTGAAATAGCTCTGGGATAAATCCGTCAAATACAATCTCAATTTCCTTATTGCCGTCTGTAATTGTAAAAACTGTAAATCCATCATCTTGAGTAATAGAACCTTCAACCACAAATCCACCTAGTTTAATTCTTTCATTATTTGTTATTTCTATATATTCAGTTTCTGATGTAGTGTAATAATAGATCGTATTTCTTGAGGCAATCACGGTACTTGCATAAATAATAAGACCAATGCCCAAAAGGACAACAATAAAATTTTTTTTCACTCTACTTAAATTTTAGCTCTTGATTTAGGATTTAAATAGTCGTCCCACAATATATCGTTAGATATTCGGAATTTTTTTGAGAGAAATATATGAACAAGTGTTACCAACAGAACACTAATTAGAAGTGTTGTAAGGATATCTACAGACATTGGAGCATCACCTGAAGCAACAGTTTCTTGACTTAAGATACTTGCTTGTTGGTGTACAGATCGCCACCAAATTACACTAAAGTGCAATATAGGAATCTGAATCACACCAAAAATACCTATAAAGGAGGAATTCTTAGCTGTTTTAGCTAAATCTTTATTAAATTGTCGAGAAGCAATATAACCTAAATAAACTAGCAAGAGAATAGCTGTTAAGTTGAGTCTTGCATCACCCCAAACCCACCATGTGCCCCATGTCTGTTTTCCCCAATAAGAGCCTGCTAGTAAAGTAACTATTGTGAAAATGACACCAGATTTAGCATTTGCTACTGCTAATGAGTCATATTTTTGTTTTTTAGTAAAAAAGTAAAGCACAGAATATATGAAAGTAAGCGTGTACCCTAAATAGGCAACCCAAACAGTGGGTACATGTATATATAAAAGTTTTGAATAGATACCTTGGGTCACGTCATAAGGTCCGAAGAATGAAATTAAAAGCCAAACTGCTAAAGGTCCATAAAGCATCATTTCGAACTCCTTAAATAAAAATTAGTAAAAGCATAAATAATTAAAGTTATGCCTAAATACATCAATAAGTAAATGTTACTTATTTCTTGATTTATACCTAACCATAGGGGCGCGATTAAAATTGCAAAACCTATATATATTGGAACGATTAATGTAAATTGAACAAAACGATTATTAAAACTTGTAAATACTTGAAAAAAAAGATTTATCATTATTGCATTTATACAAAAGAACAAGACAGATAAACATATATAAACTAAAGATGAATTTAACGATGTATTCGTGAATCCAGAAAATAGAATTAGTAAAAGAATAATTTGTGGATAAAATATACCTAATTCCGCAATGGTTTTGCTGTAGAAATAATCTGTTTTCTGTATTGAACCAAAATTTAACTCTTTTATTAATCTTTGCTCATCTAGAGGGTTTCTTATTGAAAAAAGTGTAGTAAATAAAATTAGAAACAAAAGCTCAACTATTAAAAATAAGTCATTGTCCACACGGAATCTGTTTTCTGACAAAATTGGAAAAACAATTATTAGGACAGACATCGTAGGAGTAATTAAAAATAAAGATGTGTTATTCCTAAATTCCAAACTGGTTTCTTTTTTTACAATGTATTTTCTAATCATTTAAATCAATAGTTCTCTCGATACTGGCTAGAGAGATTGCACTTTCTTGGCTTGAAAGAATTGTAGAATTTCCCTCAGATTCTCTTTTTTTAAGCAATTCTAATAAAAGTTGAATTCCATTCTCATCAAGATAAACCTTGGGTTCATCAATACAAAGTACATCTGGATTTTTCAAATCTGCAATAGCGATTTCACTTCTTTTAATCATTCCACTTGAAAAGTCTTCAACTAAGTCTCCTTGAAATTTATCAAGTTCATACTTATTAAGAATTTTATTTACCAGACTTACTTGTTTTTTTTCATTAAACAAAAAATAATTTATATTCTCAATTAGAGAAAGTTTTGGAATTAGAGAAGGAGTTGATCCTATTTCCATTAATGAATTGTTACTTCTTTGTATATCTGAATTAAAAGTATTACCAATAAAGTTGTTACTAATACACATAAGAAGAGTTGTTTTTCCTGAACCATTTTTACCAATAATTTCGTAATTTTTCGAGGATTTTAATGAAATTTTCATATCATTAATTACGACTTGATTACCATAACCAAGTTTAAGATTGCTTGATTCAAAGAAAGAACTCATATTTCTATTGTATTGATATTAGTTTTTTATAAATTTCGAAAGTTGACATTACATCGTCTCTGGCACTGTGTGTCGGGGGAGTGATATTAAAATATTCTGAAATAGTTTTTAACTTGTGGTTCTTTACTTTGTCTTGAAGCTTACTCCTACTAAGTGAAAGTGTATCGATTGTCTTATTATCTAATTTAGTTACAAGGTTGTAATTTAAAAATTTTAAATCAAAGTTGTCAATATTATGTCCAATCAGTATTGAATTATTCAAGAAATTAATAATTTCCTGCCCTTTTTCTTTAAATGATGGGGAATTTTCTACAGTAGAATCTGTAATGCCATGAATTTCAGAGTTACTAATTTTTTCTTTTGGTTTAAACAACGAATAAAACTCATCAGTTATTAAATTATTTTTTACTTTTAAAATAAACAACTCAATAATTTCAGAATTCTCAGGTTCAAACCCTGTAGTTTCTATATCTAACACACAAAGGGTATCTTCTTCTAATATCACTTAGTTAATTCCCACATTCCTATTGCTGCTGCTGTTGAAGCATTTAAAGAATCCACATTATTAGTAGACCTAATTCTTATTGAAGTATGCCTGCTCTCAAACCAATTATCTGAAATTCCATACTGTTCTGCTCCTACGACTAAAGCAAAATTAATATTTGGCTTAAATTCTTCAATATCTACTTCTCCATCTGGGTCAAGTAGTAATATTTGGTAGTCCTTCTTGTTCAAAATTGATATTAATTCTTGGTTAGTGCTGCTCCAAATATTTGTATTGAATATATGCCCAATTGAAGATCTTATAACATTCGGATTGAAAATATCGGTAACTTCATCAGACAAAATAATATTGTTAATACCAAAAGATTTGGATGTTCTTATCATTGTTCCTAAATTTCCAGGCTTTTCAATTTGGTCAGGAATTAAAATTGGTCCACTTAGATTATTTGATATTTGATGGTATTTTGTATTAAATAAAGTCAATATACCGTCGGGTCTATCCCTGTAGGAAATTTCTTTAAATATTTTTTCTGAAACTTCTACAATTCGAATATTTTTTGCAATAAATTTTTGAATAAGTTCTTCATTGTTATCTCCGATAAGTAATGAATTGCAGATATACAATGAATCTACTTCATAATTTGATTCAATAAGTTGAAGATTCTCTCTGTATCCTTCTGCGATTGACTTCATTTCAGACTTACGATTTCTATTTTTCTTCAAAGAAATTAAGAATTTATACTCTGGGTTTTTATAAGATGTTATATTTTTATTTACTAAATTTTTCATAATGTACAAGTTTTTTCCTTTTTATTTCTTTAGATTTCGTAGTAGTAGAATCATTTTCTACGCCAGCAGTAATTAATCCTATTACTAAATAATTTTCAGGTATGGTCAATAATTTATTAACTTCTTTTCTATCAGTATTATGAAGTCCCATAAATCCACTTGAAAGACCCTTCTCTTCTATTAGCAACATAGAATTCATCATTGAAGCTCCTGCATCTACAAACCAGTAAGGTACATCCCAATCCTTTGAATTTACAGCTTTTGCTTTGTCACTCTTAGAATATCGTTGATGATAAGCATCTTCATTTAAAAGTATAAAAAATAAAGCTACAGAATTAGAAATCCAAGGATCTTTACCTTCTTCAATATATTTTTGCTCATGAAATAGATTAGAGATTTCATCTATAGTTTCTTTATTAAAAACTTGGATAATTTCAATACCTCTTGAAAATCCTGCGGTTGGAATTTTAATTGAATAACTTGCTATATTTTTTAGAGGTTCAGTATCGAAATTAACTTTTTTGTAACTTCTAACTATTTTTCGATTTGATAAGAGTTCTTCTAAATGTGATAAATCATTATTCATTTTGACTTAGTAAAGAATTTAAAACCATATCACCAACTTCACTTGTTGACATACCCATTTTTCCTGCAGAAAGCGATTCTAAACTAATTGCTGTTTCTACGATTGCATCGTCGATATCTTTTGAATATTTTTCTTCACCTAATTCTTTTACCATCATTGCAGCGGCGCCAATGCAAGCAAGTGGATTAATTACATTTTTATTAGTATATTTTGGCGCAGACCCTCCAATGGGTTCAAACATAGATGTTCCATCTGGGTTGATATTACCTCCAGCAGCTATGCCCATCCCACCTTGAATCATCGCTCCAAGATCTGTAATTATGTCTCCGAACATATTATCAGTAACAATTACATCAAACCATTCCGGATTCTTTACCATCCACATGCAAATTGCATCTACATGTCCATAATCAGTTTCTATATCTGGATAATCTTCAGCAACTTGATAAAATATTCTTTCCCAGAGATCATGTGCGTAAGTTAGAACGTTAGTTTTAGCACATAGTGTCACTTTTTTCCTATTGTTATTTTTTGCATATTCAAATGCATATTTGATACATCTATGAATAGCAAAGTATGTATTTATAGACTCTTGTGTAGCCACTTCATTTTTAGTGCCATAATGAATGTACCCTCCTGCACCTGCATAAAGCCCTTCAGTATTTTCTCTAACAACAATAAAATTAATATCTTCCGGTCCTTTGTTAGCTAGAGGTGTTTCTACTCCTGGATATAAAATAACAGGTCTTAAGTTTATATACTGATCAAACTCTTTTCTTAATTTTAATAAGATACCTTGCTCAAGTATCCCAGGCTTTACATCAGGATGTCCTATGGCACCAAGTAAAACTGCATCTGCGTTTTTAAACTGTTGTATGTCCTTTTCTGTAACCAGTGTTTTAGTATTAATGTATCTATCTCCACCTAAGTCATTTTCTGAAAAATTAAACTCTACTCCGTAATTTTTTTGAGATCCCTCTAAAACTTTGACTGCTTCTCTCACGACCTCTGGGCCTGTACCGTCTCCAGCTAATAATGCAATATTTAATTTCTTACTCATTTGTTCAACGCATTCAAAAAGGACTCTACTGAACCTTGTACCACATCAGTAGAGACAGAACGACCCTGTTTCATAAGGTGGCCATCATTTATAATTGTTACAATTTCAGCTGTAGCATCAGATCCTTTAGTTATGCTTTCAACTCTATAGTCAATAAGTGTTGCTTCAGATTTAAGTATTTTTTTAACAGCAGTAAAAGCAGCATGAATCATCCCATCTCCCGTAGCTTCTTCAGTAATTTCTTTATCACCAACCTTAAGCGTCACTTTAGCAGATGCATATTCATCTTTACTGTTGACCGATACAGACAAAAGTTTTGTATTACTCTGGTTTGTGTCAACTTGACCAACTATTGCTCTTAATTCATTTTCAACTATTTCACCTTTTCTATCAGCTATTTTCTTAAAAGTATTGAATGCATTATCAAAAGAGTCACTATCAAGTGTTATATTTAAGTTATCTAATGCATCTTTAAATCCGGCTCTTCCAGAATGCTTACCAAGGATGATTTTTGCTTCTTGTCCGACAGAGTCGGGGGACATAATTTCATATGTTGAAGTATTTCTAAGATATCCATGTTGATGTATACCTGATTCATGACTAAATGCATTTTTTCCAACTACTGCCTTATTGAACTGAACTGGATACCCAGTCAATTTAGATACAAGACGTGATGTTTCAAATATTTCAGTAGTCTCTGCTTTGATATCAACACCAAATTGATCTTGTCTAGTTTTCACCGCCATAATTATTTCCTCTGTCGAGGTGTTTCCAGCTCTTTCTCCAATTCCATTAATTGCACCTTCTATCTGTCGTGCACCTGCATTTATAGCTGTAAGAGAATTAGCTACCGCCAATCCTAAATCATTATGGCAATGAGTAGAAATAATTACATCTTCATTTCCACCTTTTACTTGTTCATATACCTGGGTTAAAAGTTCTAGGTAATCCTGGGGAGTAGCATAGCCAACTGTATCTGGAACATTGATAGTTGTAGCACCTTCCTCAACTGCGGTTTTAAGTACTTCAATTAAAAAATCCTTGTCTGTCCTGGTGGCATCTTGAGCTGAGAATTCCACATCTTCACAAAGTTTTTTGGCATACTTAACAGATTCTTTCGTGTCCTTTATAATCTCATCCTTACTTTTTCTAAGCATATGCTCCATATGTATTTCAGAAGTAGATGTAAATACATGAATTCTCGAATCTTTTGCAACTTTAATTGCTTCCCAAGCTTGCTCAATATCATCCGGGTGACACCTGGCAAGAGAAGCTATTGTTGAATTTTTAATATTTTGAGCAATCAGATTTACACCTTCCCAATCTCCTGGAGACGATGCAGCAAAACCAGCTTCAATAACATCAACTTTTAATTTTTCTAACTGTTGAGCAATTAAGAGTTTCTCTGATGGCGTTAAAGCTATACCAGGACTTTGCTCCCCATCTCTAAGAGTCGTATCAAAAATTACTAACTTATCATTACTCATTTATCTTTAGCTACATCCTTTGCATCAAGAAATGGCATCATATCTCTTAAGCTTTTTCCTATCTCTTCTATTTGGTGCTTAGAAGCTTCTTCTCTTTTTTCTTTAAGAAAGGGGGATCCTTCTCTTGCTTGTGACATCCATTCTTTTGCAAATGCCCCAGATTGAATTTCATCTAATACTTTTTTCATTTCTTTTTTTGTATCACTATTAATAATTCGAGAACCTCTTGAAAAATCACCGTATTCGGCTGTATCAGAAATAGAATGTCTCATCCATTCAAATCCTCCTTCGTACATTAGGTCAACTATAAGTTTTACCTCATGTAATGTTTCAAAATATGCACTTTCAGGTTGATATCCAGCTTCAACTAAAGTTTCAAATCCATTCTTTATTAGTTCTGTTAATCCTCCGCATAAAACAACCTGTTCACCAAATAAATCTGTTTCAGTCTCTTCTTTAAAAGTAGTATTTAAAATTCCAGCTCTTCCACCTCCAATAGCAGAAGCATATGAAAGTGCAATTTCTTGAGTGTTACCAGAAGTATCTTTATCTACAGCAACTAGGCATGGCATACCACTGCCTTCAGAATAGGTTCTTCTTAATAAGTGACCAGGTCCTTTTGGAGCAACCATTGCAACAGATAAATCTTCTCTTGGTTCAATCTCATTAAAGTGAATGTTGAAGCCATGTGCGAACAATAAGGTAGAACCTTCTTTCATATGTTGAGCTACCTCAGAGTTGTAGACATCTGCCATAACTTGATCGGGGAGAAGCAACATTACAACATCAGAATCTTTGGTCGCATTCTCAAGACTTGCAACACTTAAGCCCATTTCTTCCGCTCTTTCAAAAGAAGATGAATCTTCTCTTAATCCAACTGTTACATTTACTCCTGATTCATGAAGGTTTAATGCATGAGCATGACCTTGACTTCCAAATCCAATAACTGCAACTTTTAAATTTTTTATTAAGTCTTTATTAATTGATGAGTCATAAATTATTTT
Source organism: uncultured Candidatus Actinomarina sp. (assembly GCA_902519215.1). Taxonomy (GTDB): domain Bacteria; phylum Actinomycetota; class Acidimicrobiia; order Actinomarinales; family Actinomarinaceae; genus Actinomarina. The sequence continues at coordinate 23,213 of CABYIX010000001.1, forward strand.
TGTTTCCATTTTCTCTCCTTATAGATTTGATTGTATTGCTATTCTTCCGCCTCTTACCATTTCTATTATTCCAAATGGTTTCATTAATTTTTCAAATTTATTTAAATCCTTAGATGATCCTGTCATTTCAAAAATTGCATAATCTTGACCTACGTCAACAGATTTTGCACTAGATAAATTTGCTTTTTCAATCACAGAAGTTTGGGTATCTTTATTTATTGATACTTTAAGTAATAGTACTTCAGTTTCAATTGTCATTTCTGGATCCAGCTCAACTATTTTTATAACATTAACTAATTTATTAAGTTGTTTTTTAACTTGCTCAACTGCATCTAGTTCAGTAACTATTGTCATTTTAGATCTGCCTTCAATATGGGTTGGACCTACAGATAATGAGTTAATATTGAAACCTCTTCTTGAGATTGTTGAAGATACCCTTGCAAGCACACCAGGCTTGTCTTCTACTAAAACAGATAATATTCTTTCACTCATAGTTGTTTCAAATCCTCTTTATTCATAATAACCTGATCATTACTTCCTCCGGCAGGAACCATAGGGAAGACCATATCATCTGGATCAACTACACAATCAATTAACACTGGTTTGTCATTTATATTTAACATTTCAGTAAATATTTTTTTAACATCATCTTTTTTTGTCATTCTTAAACCAACAGCACCCATAGATTCTGCAAGTTTTACATAGTCGGGAGTATGATGTGTTAGTTCAGATGCAGAAAATTTACTATTATAAAATATTTTTTGCCACTGACGTACCATTCCATGATTCCCATTATTAAAAACTACAACCTTAACAGGAATATTCTCAGTCGAAGCTGTTATGAGCTCTTGGCATGTCATTTGAAAACATCCATCACCATCTAAAGCTAAAACTAATTTATCTGGAAATGCTGTTTGAGCTCCAATTGCAGCTGGTAATGAATAACCCATTGTTCCAAGACCTCCAGAATTTAACCAAGTATTAGGTTCGGTAAAATTCCAATGTTGAGAAATCCACATTTGATGTTGTCCTACACCAGATACAACCACAGCCTCTTCTTCAGTAAGATTTTGAAGCTGCTCCAGAACATACGGTACTTTTAACGGCCCGTCATCTTTCTGGTCATAAGAGAGTGGAAAATTTTTTTTCATTTCTTTCAAATCATTAATCCAACTTGCAGTATCTAGCTCAGAGCCCTTTAATGCTTCCATCAAGCCAATCAAGACATTTTTGGCATCACCTACAATTGGTACCTGAGCTTCTCGAACCTTTCCTATTTCCGCTGGATCTATATCTGCATGAATTACTTTTGCATTCTGTGCAAAAAAATCGGGATTTGCTGTAACACGGTCATCAAATCTAACACCTATAGCAATTAATAGATCTGAATCCTGAATCGAGGTAGTAGCAGTATAGTTTCCGTGCATTCCTGGCATTTCCAAGCAAAGTTCATGTCCATCAGGAAATGCACCTCTTCCCATTAAAGTTGTGACAACTGGAATATTGTATGAAGTTGCTAAGTCATAAAGTTCTTTATGAGACTTAGAGTGAATTATTCCACCTCCTACATAAAGTATTGGTTTCTTTGACGACTTTATCAAGCTAGCAGCTTGTTGAATCATTTTTGGATTTGGCTCTATGGTTGGTTTATAACCAGGAAGATCTAAATCTTTAGGCTCCACCCAGCTTGTTTTTTGATTTAGTATATCTTTTGGAACATCTACTAAGACAGGCCCAGGTCTTCCAGATGTTGCAATATATTTTGCTTCTTTGAGGACTTGAGGTATTTCAGATGCATCAGTAATTAAATAATTATGCTTAGTAGCTGCCATTGACAATCCTACAGTATATGCTTCCTGAAAGGCATCATTACCAATAGCAGTAGAAGCCACTTGGCCAGTGATTGCCAATAAAGGAGTAGAGTCCATAAGTGCATTTGCTAGGGGAGTAATTAGGTTTGTAGCGCCAGGACCAGAAGTAGCAATTACAACACCAAGTTCTCCTGTAGCTTGAGCATAACCTTCAGCCATATGACCAGCTCCTTGTTCGTGTCTAGCTAATATATGTCTTATTGGACTGTCATATAAAGGATCATAAGCTGGAAGAATAGCGCCACCAGGAACTCCAAAAACCGTAGAAACATTTAAATGTTCCAAACTTCTTACAATTAATTCTGCACCTGTAATCAATTCTTTTGTCATAATATAACGTTTCTTCCTCTTATTAAAAAAAAACCTCCCGTTTTGGGAGGCGCTCATCACAGCAAAATGAGCGCTAAATAAGTAATAGCACTAATACTGAAATGAATACAGCTAAATTTTTCATTAAAATAACTATAGTAAAAGCTTAGAAAAATGAAACATATAAATCTTAATAATTTACTCACTGAAAATTCATTAATTTTGCCCAAAGAGGTGAGATTAGGGGTTGTTTCATTGCCATCAGGATTAAGTTTTTCTGACAAAATAGAAAAAATTAAAAAACAAAAGAAGCATGCCAATATGAAATTTACCTTTTCAAATCCTAGTTATTCTGGAAAAGCCGATAAATTTGAATGGGCAAATTCAGCAATTATCTTTACTTATGACTACAAGCAGAACAAACACAACTCTAATTTAGCTTCTAATGGTTTTGGTAAAATAGCTGCATTTGCTGAACAAGATTATTATGAACCTCTGAAGAAAATTACTAGTGAATTTGAAAATCTTTTTTCCAGACTGAATTATAAATTCCATACATTTATTGATAATCCAAATCATTATGATAGAACTTTTTTTGAAATTTCAGGTTTAGGTTGGCAAGGTAAAAGCACAATGATGTTAAGTCCAGGAATTGGACCATGGCAACTACTTGGAACTATGTACTCTGACCAGCATTTTGAGCCAACAGAGTCTAAAAATTATTCATGTGGAGAATGCAATCTTTGTCAAATATCTTGTCCAACCGGAGCATTGGATGAAGATTATATATTAGATTCAAATAAATGCCTGTCTTATTGGCTTCAATCACCAGAAACCATTCCATATGAAATTAGAACCGCATTAGGAAATAGATTTTATGGGTGTGACGAGTGTCTCACATCATGTCCTCCCGGACAAAATAAAAATTTAACAATTAATAGGATTAATTCTCATGATGTTGATCTTGAAAGAATTATTATTTCAAGAAATGAAGACCTTTTAGAAAAATATAACTGGTTTTATATACCTAAAAGAAACGCTAACTATCTAAAGAGGAACGCAATTATTGCTTTAAGTAACAATCCAAATCACGAAACATATGAATTTTACCTTGAAATTTATAAAATCTTACCCGATGACTTGAAGAACTATATTTTATGGGGATTTTGGAAACTAGGAAAAATTAATGAAATTACTTCATTAATGGATAAAGAAAACAGTAATGATTTAAAACTTGAATATCAAAAATTAAAAAGTATGACTTCCTAGATTAAATAATCTATTCTTATTCTATGAAAAAAATTTCTGATGACGTCACACAAGGTATTAGTAAATCTGCAGCAAGAGCAATGTTAAGAGCCGTAGGTTTGAAAGATGATGACTTTAACAAATTTCAAGTGGGTGTAGTTTCTGCTGGAAATGAAGTTACTCCGTGTAATTTAACTGGTCCAGAGCTATCAGAATATGCAAAAAAAGGTGTAAACGGTCCTGACTCAGCTGCATTAATATTTTCAACTATAGCTGTATCAGATGGTATTTCTATGGGCCATGAAGGCATGAGAGCTTCGTTAGTTTCTAGAGAGGTCATAGCTGATTCAGTGGAACTAGTTATGCACGCAGAACGTTTTGATGGAATGGTAACTATCGCTGGATGTGATAAATCTTTACCTGGTATGCTAATGGCCGCTGGAAGAATTAATAGACCAGCTATATTTCTATATGGTGGAAGTAGTTTACCGGGGGAGTATCAAGGTAAAGACATCTCAATTGTTGATGTCTTTGAAGGTATTGGTGCTTATGAAAAAGGAATTATTACTAAAGAAGATTTATACAACATAGAGTGTGCCGCGTGTCCTGGTGTGGGCTCTTGTGCAGGTATGTTTACGGCAAACACAATGGCTTCAGTTGGAGAAGCAATTGGCATGAGTTTACCCGGTACTGCAGCAATTCCTGCTGAAGATTCTAAATTAAGGGAAGCTGCAGTAAAGTCAGGTGAACAATTAAATTATCTTTTAAAAAATGACATAAAGCCAAGTGACATAATGACAGAGGAAGCATTTAGTAACGCTATTGTGACAGTTTTAGCATTGGGTGGAAGTACAAATGCAGTCTTACATCTTTTAGCAATAGCTTATGAAACTGGAGTAAGTTTAACGATTGACAAATTTGATGAGCTCAGTAGAAAAGTTCCCCATCTTGCTGACATGAAGCCATTTGGAAAATACCATATGGTAAATTTAAATGAAATTGGAGGAGTTCCGGTTGTATCAAAGATTTTATTGGAAAATGAATTAATAGATCCTAATTGTTTAACTGTGACAGGAAAAACAGTAGGAGAAAATTTAGAAAATATTCAAATACCTAAAAACCAAAATGTTATAAGTTTTCCTGACAATCCAATTTCAAGTGAAGGTGGTATTGCAGTATTAAAAGGAAGCTTATCTCCAAAAGGTTCTGTTGTAAAAACTGCAGGAATCGAAATAAACAATTTTTCTGGACCAGCAAATGTTTTTAATAGCGAGCAAGAAGCTTTGGAAGCTTTGTTTAATAACAAAATATCAAAAGGAGAAGTTGTTGTAATTCGTAACGAAGGACCTAAAGGTGGACCTGGTATGAGAGAGATGCTACAAATTACAGCAGCAATAAAAGGAGCCGGTTTAGGCAAAGATGTGCTTTTGATTACTGATGGAAGATTTTCTGGAGGTACCACAGGACTATGTATTGGACACGTTGCTCCGGAAGGGTTTGATAATGGTCCAATATCAGTTTGTGAAAATGGAGATACTATAACACTAGATATTGAAAAAAGAACACTAAATCTAGAAGTTGAAAAAGATGAAATTGAAAAAAGATTAGAAAATCTTCAACTTCCTTCTCCAAGATACAAATCAGGGGTTCTCCATAAGTACTCCAAGCTTGTAAGTGGATCTGACACTGGTGCGGTTACAAATTAATAGATGATATTTATTTCTGACGTCCACTATCAGCTAGATTATTTGAGTACTCTACCAAAAGACAAAGGGCCTGTAGTTATATTGGGGGACCTAATAAATTGGATTGATTATAGAAATGGAGAGGGGATAGCTAAAGAAGTTTTTGGTTCAGACAATGTACACAAGCTTATAGATTTAAGAAAGCAGCATAAGTTTGAGGAGAGAAAAGATCTATGGAAAAATTTATACTCCATTGATCCCGAAATTATTATGAAAAAAATGAAGGAGGCCATTGAAAACCAATATCACGAAGTCTTTAAAATTTTAAAATCTTATGAAGTTTGGTTTATTCCTGGGAATGTTGATGATGTTGATATTATGAATAGCTATACGGCCTCCTCTATTAATAATGTTGACGGACTTATAATAGAACAAGAAGGTATTAAATTTGGTTTTGCTGGTGGCGGTGTACCAACTCCTATAAACGCAAGAGGTGAAATTAGTGAAAGTGAATTTTCAAAAAAATTAAGCAACCTTAATCAAGCTGAAATTATTTGCACCCATGCTCCACCATATGTAAATGAATTAATGACTGATGTTATTACTAATAAGATTGAGCAAGGATGGAAAAGCTTACTAGATTTTATAAAAATTAATCATCCTAAATATTCCCTTTTTGGTGATGTACACCAACCTAAAGCTTCAACTTGGAAAGTAAATAATACAACATGTATTAATATCGGTTACTTTAGAGCCACTAACCAATATTTAGAATTATCATCATTAATATAATGAATTGCTTATCTTTTGATGTTGGAGGTACAACAATAAAATATGGGGTTATAAATGATAGGTATGAAGTCCTTTTAAAAGATAAAATACCAACTCCAAAAGATGAAGAAAAGTTTATAGAGTCAGTCTCTGAAATTATTCAAAAAAATATTGAAAATATTTCAAAAGTTTCAATAGCAATGCCAGGATATGTAAATATAGCAAATAACAAATATTTGTACGGTCCTCATTTACAATATGGTATTGATTTTTCAAAGTTATCAAATTTTTCAGAATACGAATTTTATTTAGATAATGACGGCAATGTCGCAGCTTATTGTGAATATTTATTAAATTATAAAACCAATTATTCAAATTTAATAATGTTAACTTTTGGTACTGGAGTAGGTGGGGGAATAATTTCTGAAGGTAAATTATTAAGAGGAAGGGGAAATGCAGGGGAGATTGGACATATGCTTACCTCAAATGATAGATCAGTTAAAGGTGATAGTGGAAAAAAAGGTAGTTTTGAGTCATCAGTTGCTGCATCAGTATGGACAAAGAAATGTTCCGAGTTAACTGAGAAAAATAAAGATTCAGAACTTGCAAAAAAATTTGCTAACAAAAATGTTGGTTCAGTTTTGTTTGACACCACACTTAGCTTGACAGACCTAGAAGCTACTGTAAGAGATGAAATAATTCAAAACATCTCAAATGGACTTTTAAGTTTATTTGAAATATTCGATAATGAAGCTTTTGTTATTGGCGGAACTATGTCGTCTGAACCTTTTGATTTAATTACCCTTATACAAGATGATATTAAGAATAGATACCAATTTCCATCTAGAAATTTTCCTGAAATCTTTATTGCTTCTCAAGGAGAGGATTCTGGAATAATTGGTGCAGCAGCAATATCATTTGATGAATAAAAAAAATTCCTTATTACTTCCACCCCAATTTTTTGAAAATGATGTTCATAAAAAACTAAACTATATACTTCAATTTAAAATTGATGTCTTATATCTTTTTGATCATCTAAAAAATCCAATTGATGCAACAAAGCCCACTTATAAACTTACTGAAGAAGTATTTAATTTATATGAAAAAGTAGACAATAAAATAAAAATTGGCGTCTGTGTATTAAATGTTAATACAAGATATTTAGGTAAATTGTTAAAAGATATTCTTGAGCCATTACTTGAACTAAAAAGTATAAGTTTAGGTTTAGGCACTGGCGATAATAAATACGAAAATCATGATTTTTTATATGAAAATAATATTGAAGATATTATTTGTTATATTTTAGAAAATAAGAATTTTATACATAATGAATCTCAGCTATTTCTTGGAGGTAATTCAAAAGAAAAATTAGATTTAGTAAAAAAATATAATCTCGGTATTAACCAATGGATAGGGTTAGATTCAAATTTTATTGAAAAACAGAATGTTTATAACCATTTATTGAATCCAGTTGGAAGTCTTTCACGATGTATCGCACATGAGAATCAGCTTGAATTTGATTATGAAAAAATACATATATTAAAAGATTCTAATTTAAAGATTTTTCAAGAATCTATAGATAATATTTTTAAAAATGAATAAATATTCCAACAAGTTAATTGAAAATTTTCCTGATTACTTATTTAATAAAATAAATGAGCAAAAATTAAATTTACGTCAGATAGGGGAGGACATAATAGATCTCGGATATGGTAATCCAGATATTCCTTCTCATGAACTAGTTGTTCAGAAGCTTATAGAATCTGCTCAAATCAAAAAAAATCATAAATACTCTGTTTCAAAAGGTATCCATGGTTTAAGAAATGCAATTTCAAAAAAATACTTACGAGAATACGGAATTAATTTAGATCCCGGTATAAATATAGTTAATACTATTGGTAGTAAAGAGGGCTTAACTCATTTACTGATGTCCGTAATTAATAAGGGTGATAATGTAATTGTTCAAGATCCCAGCTATCCAATTCATCACTATGCTCCATTAATAGCAGGTGCAAATGTTATAAAAATTGAATGTCTTTCTATAGATGGCTTTATGAATAATCTTAAAAAAAGTCTTAAAAATGAAAAGGTCAAAGTAGTTTTAATTTCATTTCCTCATAATCCAACTACATTAACTGTAAATCAGGAATTTTATGATGAACTGGTAGAGCTTGCAAAAATATATAATTTTTTATTAATAAATGACTTTGCCTACTCAGATATATATTTCAATGAAGTAAAACCACCTTCTTTATTAAAATCCGATCCCGAATTGGAACACTGTGTAGAACTATATTCATTAACAAAAGGTTATTCAATGGCTGGATGGAGAGTAGGGTTTGCAATTGGTAATGAAAACGCAATTACTTCATTGACTAAGCTAAAGTCTTATATTGATTATGGTACATTTCAACCTATACAAATCGCTTCAACAGTTGCAATAAACGATTTAGATGATTATCCGAAAGAAGTATCTTCTATCTATTCTGAACGAAGATTATTAGCCACTGAGTATCTAACTAAATATGGTTTTGAGGTACAAGAAAGTACTGCAACAATGTTTGTTTGGGCGAAGTTACCAAAAAAATACAACAATGATTCAATGAAATTCTCTATCGATTTACTTTCAAAATCTAATGTTGCAGTTTCTCCAGGTCTTGGTTTTGGGAAATTTGGCGAAGGCTATATTAGGCTTGCATTAGTAGAGAACAAGCAACGTATTAGGCAAGCGATGAAAAATTTTGTAAAGACAAGTAATAGTGATTAGGGAATTTGTATCTAACTTATTTTTTAATACTGCTCTGGGTAATGGGTTTTATTATAATTTAAACCAAGTTGGACTTATATACCTTGGTTTAATTTCACTCATAGCAATTGTTTTATATAGACTAAATGAAAAAATTAATTTACGAATATTGTATTTTTTTTGCTTTCTTTTAAGTTCTATAGCCACTTTTAATGTTTTGAGATATCTCCCATACGGTGGAGATGCCGCAATTTATTGTGAGCTAACTACATTTTCAAAAAATTCAGGTATTTCAATTTACAATACAAGCTTTAAATATACTTTTAATTATCCACCAATATATGAAAATATTCTTAACTACCTATGTACCTTCAATTATGAAGAAAATTATTATTTTTATTCAATAGGTTTTGGCATCTTCCTAGCAATATTATCGAAAAAACAAGGTCAAAATGTTTTCCTCTTCTCCCTTTATTTTCTTGGATCATTTTTGGGATTAAGATGGTCACTGAAAACTGGTAATTTTGTATTTCTTGAATTAATTTTTCTGACTTTGTTCGTAGTTAATTACAAAAAAAATAATCCAATCAGCTATCTATTTCTCGTATTGTTCGGCTTTCAAAGACTTTGGTATTTACTACTTGTCCCAGTCTTCTTATTTTTTGATCGTGATAAGTCGTTAAAGAAATTTCAATTAATTTTTATTTCTTCTTTTTTTCTTATTCTTCTGAATTTTAATAATTTATTAGTGTACCTTACTAGTTTATTACCTTCTGGTGAGGGTTATAGTATATTTAAAGAACCTCCTGGACATAATACACCTTCGATTTATATCGGTTTAGTTAAAGGATTGAATTTATCTCCCTCCCTAATAACTTTATTGGTCTATTTATCAGTGTCTTTTATATTCCTATTCCTATTTATGAGAAATAAATCACTATCCAAAGAAGTAGTTGCTGTAGTTTTAATTTGTTCTTTAATTTTGCTGAACCCTTACTTAAAACCTTATCACTTTATTTTCTTTACTCCCTTGCTTCTTCTTATAAAAGACTCATACCTAACCAATACTAAAAGTATGCTTTTGAGTATTGCCTATCCATCTTTTTTCTGGATAGTTGCCTCTAACTTATCAGTTGGTACATTAACGGGTTATTTCCAAACTGTTTTTTTCGGCTTATTTGTTTTCAACCTAGTTCAGTTAGACTTAAATAGAAATGATTGATTTAAGATCTGATACTGTTACCAAACCTGATAAAGATATATTAGAAGAAGCTTTAAATGCAGAACTAGGTGATGATGAATATGGAGAAGACCCAACTGTAAATCAACTTCAAGAAAAGTGTTCTAAACTACTTGGTTTTGAAGAAGCATTATTTGTTTCTTCAGGTCTTATGGGTAATCAGATATCTTTATTAATTCACAACACTCCAGGGAGTGAAGTCATCACAACATCTGATTCTCATATTAAAAATTACGAACACGGTGCTGCTTCTTTCCTATCACGTGTTCAGTTTAGAGAAGTGGAACATGCGAATGGAGTTATTGACTTAGGAGAGATTGCTACAACATTTGAAAAATCAAAAGTCCATAAACCTAACATAAAAACAATAGCTCTTGAAAACACACACCTAGCTTCTGGCGGATCTATTGTTCCTTTCAATCATATAAAAAATATTTATGAACTTTCAAAACAACTAAATGTAAGTTTACATATTGATGGTGCAAGAGTTTGGCATGCAATTTTACAAGAAGATTCTTCTCTTAATTATGGATCAATTTGTGACAGCTTAACATTTTGTTTTTCTAAAGCCCTGGGAGCACCTATAGGTTCTATGTTATTAGGTAGTCGAGAATTTATTAAAGAGGCTAGAGAATACAGAAAAATACTTGGTGGAGGCACAAGACAGGTTGGCGTTATTGCATCCATGGCTAGCAAGGCTTTAGACAAGAGAGAAAGGTTATTAGAAGACCATATAAAAGCTGAAAATGTATATAAGGCTCTTTTAGATAATCATAAAAATAATGAATTTAATTTAAAATATCAAAATACGAACATGGTTTTTCTAGAATTTGAAAATAATGAGAATGCTAACCAATTCATAGAAAGACTCCAAAATCAACAAGTTTTATCTGGTCTGATTAATAAAAATACGGTTAGGTTGGTTTTTCATAAGGATATTTTAATTGAAGACCTAGAAATTATTAAAGAAGCAATTTACTCTTCCTCTAAATCCTGATTCCATTCTGTTATTGATTTTTCTGATAGATTAACTAATACATAAGTACCAATTAGAGAAGATAAACACACTAATGATATATAAATTAAAATATCCGTTAGGCAATTAGGTTTTGAATCAGCAATACAAAATGCATTACCTAACAAATAACCAATATATGTTGAAAAAATTAAAACAGTTATATAAATTAAAAATCTAGTTTTGTTGCTAAATCTCATAATTATATTAACTTTAGCTTATTATGAATTTTCCAAGTCCATGGATAACAATTTTAACTTTTGTTGCAATATTTTTTTCTGGTTTCTTTTCTTTCATATTTAGTAAAAAAACTGTAGATCTTTACTTAGATAATGTAGAAACAAAATTTTTAAAATCATTAGAGCCAATAATTGGAACTGTTGGCTTTGTTTCTTCATTTGGCTTGAGTTTAGTAATCCTCTATTATTTTATAGTATTTGTAAGTTAACATATTTACACTGTCACACTTAGTATATTTTTATCTTCAATTATTTGCAGCTCACAATGGGAAGGCCTATTCTTAGAAAAATCTTTATCTTTTTGATAGAAGTATGTAAATGCTCTTATGGTGTCTTGGTGTGAGATAAAGAGCGTATCTTTATTCTTGCTAAATAATTTATTTACTCTTTCATAAACTTTTTCAAGAGGTTCATTTGTTTTCATTAAATTTATTGATTTTTCGTTATAAGATTTATATTCATTAGTTAATTTAATTTCTTTAATTGTTAATCCGTGCCAACTAGATATTCCCGGCCATTCTGTTAGTTCTTCAGAGTAAGTTATATTTATATCTAGATGTTCATTAACTGTTAAAGCAGTTTGTCTTGCTCTTAAGATAGGGGACGATATTATTTTTTGAACTTTTAAATTTTTTTTAATATATTTTCCGATTTCTTTAGCTTGTATAAATCCATTATTACTTAGAAAATAACCTGGCAAACTTCCATACTGTATATTTTTAATATTTTGTACCTCTCCATGCCTTAAAAATAAATTGCTCATAAATTTAGCGTAGTGTGAAAAATGATTAAAATCTAAATATGGCATTAAACAAAAAAGAACAAGAAATATTGAATCAGATAGAGCAGGAGCTTTTAAAAGATGATCCAGATCTAGCAAATACTGTTAAAGAGTCTACACTATCGAAATACACTAGAACAAGAGCTGTTGTTTCTTTTTTTGTTTTCTGTTTTGGGCTTCTGACCATGTTTAGTACTTATATAGTACAACCCACTATTGCTCTTGTCGGCTTTGTGGTTATGGCTTTAGCAGCTTATATTTTTGTTTCCAATACTAAGGCTTTATTAAATGCAGAAAATATTAACGAGTGGAATTTTAAGCAGGTTTATACCGTTCTAAGAAACAAAGATAGCTCTAGACAAAGTTAAAAAATTTAATTAAATTAAATATACATCAAATTTTTTTTAGGAGTAAGGTTTTGAAAAAGGATGCATTTACATCTAAGCAGGCATGCTATTTATCTGGCTGCACTTCACATCAATTACGTTATTGGGACAAGGTAAATCTAGTAAATCCATCTATTCAATCTTCCAACGGTAAACCTGGAGTTCCTAAAATGTATTCATTCAGGGATATTGTAGCCTTAAGAGTTATTAAGACTCTCCTGGACAATGGAATGAGTATTCAGAGAGTCCGAAGGGCTTGGAAATATTTGTCTAAAAATGCAAACTTAACTCATCACTTGTCTGAAGTCCGTCTTGTTTCAGATGGAAGTACAATATATTCAGTTGAAGATGATGAAGTCTTGGATGCTTTAAAAAATGGTCAATTAACATTTTTTGAAACTATAGATAGTATCACTCAAGATGTTAAAGAAGATGTATCTAAATTTGAGTTAGATAAAGAAAGATTTTTAAATTTATTGACTAAAGTAGAAGAAGATGTACTTAGTCAAGAACTTCAAGCATAATTCACAAACTAAATTAATTTACCACTATGGAAAAATTTCTTAGCCACCGCACATTAATATTAAATTCAACTTTTCAACCACTTTCTGTTGTCTCATATCGAAGAGCCGTTTCACTTATGTTAAATAAAAAAATTCATTCCCTTGAAGACTCAAAAATAGTTTTTAAATCAGAAAAAACTAAAATAAATTTACCAAATGTTGCTCTTTTAAATTATTTTGTTAATGCTCCATACTCAAGGAGAGTTGCTTTAAATAAAGAGAATATATTTATCAGAGATTTTCATACTTGTCAATATTGTGGGAGTGTAGCAGAATCTGTTGATCACATTATTCCAAAATCAAAAGGAGGAGAACACATTTGGAGTAATGTAGTAGCTTGTTGCAAAAAATGTAATCTGATTAAAGCTGATAAAGATTTGCTAAAGACAAGGCTTAAATTAATTAAAACACCAGAGCATCCTGTAGGTGCATTTTGGGTAAAAACCATAGTCGGTTCAAATCCCGATCCTTCATGGAGAAAATATCTAAAGTCAGCTTAAAAAATTTTTATCCAAATGTGTTGCATTGTGGTAGATAGTGTCATATAATGTTTAAAAGTGGTTCAAGGCACGAAAGGCGGATAAAGTGTTCCTTGGTGAGTTTCAACATACAATGGACTCTAAAGGTAGGGTAGTAATACCCTCAAAATTTAGAACAAGGCTTCAACAGGGCTGTGTGGTCACCAAGGGGCAAGATAATTGTCTTCAGATACTTACAAAAAAGACATGGGAAGAAGAAGCATCAAAGATGGCCTCACTTCCATCTACAGATCGAACTTCTAGACAATTAAGAAGAGCATTATTCAGTGGAGCTATTGATGTAAAAATTGATTCTGCAGGACGAGTACCAATCCCAGAAAACCTAAGAGAATATAGTGGAATTGATCTCAATGAGGAAGTAACTGTAACAGGTTCTGGACCCGTAGTTGAAGTATGGTCAACAAGAAGCTGGAAAAAAATTCAAAAAGAAGCTGATCAATCATTTGCAAATATAAACGAGGTGAAAGAATAGGTTCATAGCCAGCTCTCTAGACAACTAAATTGGAACACCCTTACTCCGCCCAACTTTCCAATTGGTGCCAGTTCTAGAGAGCTGGGTATGAATGAAAACAGGGCTGGGTACTTAGAGCACGAAGGGGTGATGTTAACTGAAGTCAATTCAGTAATTTCAAGTACACCCTCAGGTATTTTTGTAGATGCAACTTATGGATATGGCTCTCATTTTAGAAATATTAAAGATAATTTTTCTGAATTAAATCTTTTAGCTTTTGACAGAGATATTGATGTACTAGATAATTCTAATTCTGAAATAATTCATTTAAATTTTTCTCAAATATCTGAATATCTTATTGAAAATAATATTGAAAGTATTTCAGGTATATTATATGATTTTGGCGTTTCCTCTCATCAATTAGATAATCATAAAAGAGGTTTTTCATATTCCAATGATGGCCCTTTAGATATGAGAATGAACCAGAATGATAAAATTGACGCTTTTGAAGTCGTAAATAAATTTGATGAAATTGAAATTGCAGATATTTTGTTTCAAAATTCTGGAGAAAAAAATTCACGTCGGATTGCAAAAGATATCGTTAGTTCTCGTCCTATTGAATCCACACAGGAACTAGTGAATGTTATTAAAAATTCTATAGGTAAACAAAATCCAAAGTATATTTCTCAAACTATTAAACGTTGTTTTCAATCATTTCGAATTTATATAAATGATGAGTTGAATGAAATACAAAAGTCTTTAAACAGCATTAAGAACTTTGTTAAGACAAATGGTGTAATTATCTGTTTAACTTACCATTCACTTGAAGATAAAATCGTTAAAAAAATTTTTAGTGAATTAACTACCGCTTGTTATTGCGATGTTTCCATCCCAGTATGTACTTGTGAAAATGAACAACTATATGCATATGGTAAAAAAAAGAAAATTTATCCTTCTGGTAAAGAAATATCAAAAAACCCAAGGTCATCATCGGCAACTCTCAGATATGTGGTTAAGTTATGAAGTTCAGGAATTTACTATTTTCATTTATTGCAATGTTCATAATTTCCATGGTCTCAAATTTATATTTTAACTTAAAAATTAATGCCCTTTCTGAGGAACTCTCTTCTTTAAAAACTGAATTAGTTGAATTAGAAGTTGATGAATCAAATACTCGCCTTATGTACATTGAAAGTTTTTCAACAAGCAATATGGAATTACTTTCCAAAGGTATGAATTATAGAAGATTAGACATTCACAATAAGAATATAGATTTAGTTAAACCATATAAGTTAGAGGATGAGGATAAACCAATTGTAGTTTTAGGTTTTGGTGGAAGATGAATCTATTTAAAATAAAGAGCTTATTACTTTGTTCTTTAATAGCTTCATTAGTCTTGAGTTCTTCATTTGTATTTATATCTACAGTACATGATTTACAATTTACAAACTCTGAGTACTTTAAAGATCAAGCCCTTTCTTACAGAGTTAAATCAAATAAACTTAAAGCATCAAGAGGGAACATCTATGACACAAATTTAAATGTTGTTGCATCAAGTTCCAGATCATTCAATATTGGCATATTTCCTAATCAAGTAAGTAATGTTGATGAAGTAGCTGCAGCTATTGGTGTAATTTTAAATATTGAACAAGAAAAAATTATTGAAAAAATTCTTTCATCCGACAGGTTCTTCTATCTAAAGAGAAATATCGAATTTAATGCAGGTGAAGAAATAAAAAGTTGGAATCTTGATGGGGTGGTTTTAGAGCCTTCATATATGAGACATGTTCATTCAGAATCGTTAAAAAAAATAATTGGAATAGTTGACCCAGACGAAAACGGCATAGAAGGAATTGAGTATTATTTTAATTCAAATTTAGAAGGTACAGATGGAGAAATAAAGTATGAAGCATCTCCAGATGGAAAAATGATTCCACAAGCTGAAGTAAAGACCATTCAGCCAGTTCACGGTAAAGACCTTATATTAACAATCGACTCTGATTTGCAGTATCTCAGTGAAAGCTTGTGTGAAGATGCATTAATAAAAACAGAAGCCTTCAATTGTTCAATAGTATTTTCTTATGCAAATAGTGGGGAAATATTAATTGCTGCTGAAAAGCAAAGTCAAGACATACAAAGTTATAATATAGATTTAATTAGTTTAAGAGCAATATATGAACCTGGTTCGTCTTTGAAAATATTCTCTATTGGTGCAGGATTTGAGTATGGCTTAATTGATGAAAATACAAAATTTGTTGTAGACGATTTCGTTGAAGTTATAGAAGGATCGTGTGCTAAAAACTACGAAGGGTATAAAGGTTGCTATAGAGACTTTTTAAATCATGAACCATATGAATTAAGCGTTATGGAAATTATTGAAAGATCATCAAATGTTGGCACTATTCTTGCAACTCAAAATTTAAATATTGATTACTTGGAAGAATATTTAATGAAGTTTGGATTCGGTAAGCCTACAGGGGTAGAGCTCACTGGTGAGCTGTCAGGTGGATTTAGAGATAATAAAACCTGTGCAACATGCTTAAGCTCATTATCTATAGGCTACTCAATAAACGTAACACAACTTCAGATGATAAAAGCATACAGTATTATTGCTAATGGTGGAAGAGATATAAACCTATCAATGGTAAAAAAAGAAAATTATAGTTTAAGTAATGAACAAATCATAAGCTATGAATCTGCAAATAGGTTAAAAAAATTATTGATCAATGTTGTAGATGGTGAAAATGGAACTGGTAGGTCACTACAACTTGAAAATTATATAATTGGAGGAAAGACGGGGACTAGTAAGACTCACATTGAAGGTGTGGGTTATTCTGATTTTAGATACAACACATCCTTTACAGGCTTTATTGAAACATCTAAAGGACCTGTGGTGGGCTCTGTTATTTTATGGGGTGCATCAGTAAATCCAAGATCAGAATATGTAACAGGCGGTTCTACTGCAGCACCATTATTTAAGAATATTGTCAGTAATTTAGTTCCAGGTGAATAATGAACAATAATTTAACTTTTGACCATTACGTGACATTAAATATAGACTATTCGAAAATAGTCAACTCAACTTTAGATATTGAAAAAGATTCAATATTGTGTATCGACCTAAATAATATTGAAAAATTAGATACTTTAATTTTAGAAGGATTAAAAAAAGGTTCAAAACTTGTACTAACAAGTGCCAACTCAACAATCGAAAATGAAAATGTTTATAGATATGACAATTTTGATGAAGTTTTTTATGATATTTTAGAAAATTTATGCCCCGGTTATAAATCAAAGAATTTTTTTGGCATAACTGGTACAAATGGTAAAACAACAACAGGTTATCTACTAAAGCAATTAATTGGAAGTAAGTCAGCATTTGTTGGAACTGTTGATGAAGAAAATTATTTTAACTTTACAAAAGAAGAACATTTAACAACACCTAAACTTTTTAATTTAGTAAAACTCATTTCAAACCTTAATAGTGACATTGATTCAATTATTCTTGAGGTTTCTTCTCACGCTATTGAGCAAGAGAGACTTAAAGATATAAATTTTGTTATCTCAGGATTTACAAACTTAAGTCAAGACCATCTAGATTATCACATCAATATGGATGAGTACTTAATGACAAAATCAAAATTATTTAACGAAGATATTTCAAATAAATTTTTATTTGTTGATACAGAATATGGACAAAAAATTAATTTAAAACAAAATTATCGAGGAATATCAATTGGTAATGCGTCATCAAATGATATTGAATTTTTAAGCTACGAAGATGAAATAATTAGTTTTAAAATTGATGGAATAAAAATTAAAGAGAAACTTACAATAACTGGACCCGAGTCAGTTTACAATTTCCTCCTTGCATTTGGTTTGGCATACTATTCTGATTTGTATGATCTTGACATTCTTAAAAACAACATAAAAACACTTAAAAATCCTCCAGGACGCTTTCAAGTATTAGGTATTAATGAAAAATCTATCATTGTTGATTATTCACACACACCTGATGCCATTGAAAAAGTTATTTGCTATACAAGGGAACTCTATCAAAATGAGATAATTGTAGTTTTTGGCGCAGGTGGGAATAGAGATAAATCAAAGCGAAAATTGATGGGAGAGGCTTCTCAATTTGCAAATAAAATAATTATAACAAATGACAATCCAAGAAATGAAAATCCAATGGAGATTGCAAAAGATATATTAGCTGGAATTGATTTACAAAAGGATGCAAAGATAATACTAGACAGAAGAGATGCTTTAGAAGAGGCTATAAGCTTCCTTAATGATAAAACTACTCTACTAGTATTAGGTAAAGGCCATGAAAAACATCAAGAAATAGGAGATAAAATACTGGATTTTGATGATGTAGTGGTGATAAAAGATATTTTAGGTAAAAAATGATTGGAATAATTGTATCAGGTGGTTTGAGTTTTTTATTTGTTATTGTATCCACTTTTTTAGGCGTAAAATTTTTTAAAAGTCGAAATATAGGACAAAACATTCAAGAAGAAGTTGTTTTTCATGAGCACAAAAAGGGAACTCCAACAATGGGTGGAATTTTTGTAATACTTGGAACAATTTTTGGATTTTTACTTTCCCATATAAACTTCTGGACTATTGGTAGAGGATTTGAAGTTGTTCTTAGAAATGTTAATACAGATGTATTGGGAATATTGATTATCTCAATATCAATGGGGTTAGTTGGGTTAATTGATGACTATTTAAAGGTTAAAGAAAGTAGAAATCTTGGACTTAAAGCTGGCCAAAAATTTGCATTACAATTAATTGCTGGTTTGGTTGCATCTGCTTACATTTATAGCTTAGGTTATTCAACTAAATTATATATATTTAGTGGATTCGGCATAGACATTGGAGTTTTTAAGTGGGTAGTTATCGTTTTATTAATGGTAGGGATAACTAATGCTGTAAACATAACAGATGGTTTAGATGGCTTAGTTGCAGGAAGTAGTTGCATTAGTTTTGCTGGAATTCTTGTTATTTCTTTTTGGATCTATAGACATACTGGATATTACAGTCAGTTTATTAATGAGTCATTTCTTACTGTTGATATTTCACTATTAATTTCATCAATTTCTGGTGCATGTCTTGGTTTCCTTTGGTGGAATACCAATCCAGCGAAAATAATTTTAGGCGATGTAGGCTCACATTTTATCGGTGCATTATTCCCGTTAATTCTGATTTCCTTGGGAGCTGAGGGATTAATTTTATTTTTCTGCTTCTTATTCCTAATGGAGGAAGCATCAGTAATTATCCAAGTAAGTTCATTTAAATATAGAAAAAAAAGAATATTCAAAATGGCACCAATACATCATCACTTTGAAATGCTGAACTGGGCTGAGACAACAATAATTGTAAGGTTTTGGATAATTAATGGGATATTTGTAGTTTTAGGTTTAGGTCTATTCTATGCCGATTGGGTATTGTTTGGAAGTTAAGTGAATAAACTAATTTATGGATATGGGATTACAGGAAAGGCTGTTGAAGCATTTTTTAATAAAAAAAATATTCCATATAAAATATTTGATGAAAACTTAAATGAGAATTATGACAACAAGATTGTTAAAGATGAATTACTTAAAGAAAATTTTGATGAAGTAATTTTGTCCCCTGGAATTCAAGAAAATAATGATATACTAAATCTCCTCAGAAAAAAAAATCTAAGTGTTATTACTGATATTGATTTGTTTGATAAATATCATAAACAAAAATCAAAGATAATAGGTGTAACTGGCACAAATGGAAAGACAACATTTGTAAAGCTTCTGAATGATTTTCTTGATTTAGAGGGATTCAAAACTAATGCATGTGGAAATATTGGTGAATCTCCATTAAACATTGTTGATGATGACTATGACTATATAATTATAGAATTATCAAGTTATCAGTTGCATCATACAAAGAGTTTTCGATTGGATTATGGGATTCTTTTAAATATTGCAAGTGATCACATAGATTGGCATGGTTCTTTAGAAGACTATATAGAAGCAAAAAGTAAATTATTTAGTTTTGTTGATAAAGAAAAAGTAATTTTTTATGACAATATATTTAGTAACAACAACTCTAGAAAACCACATGTAAGCAAAATAAATTTAGAAAAATACAATTTTGACGAAATAAGTCTTCCTGCAGAGTTAAGTAGAAGCTTTTTAGATATGATTAATTTTTTAGATTTTGATAGGGAAAATACTGTTCAAAGAGGATATGAATACCTAAAGAGCATTAAATCTATAGAACATAGATTTGAAAACGTATCCTTTAATGATGAAGTTATTTACATAAATGACTCAAAAGCTACAAATTTTCATGCTGTTTCAAGTGCAATTAGTAGAGTAGAAAATGCAATTCTTATTCTTCATGGACTTACTAAAAATATGCCATCCAGTGAGCTTAAATTAAATGAAAATATTAAGAAGATAATTAAGCCAAAAGATATGAAATTAGACTTAAAAAATTATGGGGGAGTTCTTATTGAAATTGATTCAATATATGATTTAAAAAATGTATTACTAAAAGAAATAGAAATAGGAGATACGGTTTTATTCTCATGCGGAGGATCTAGTTTTAATGATTTTAATAACTATGAAGATCGAGGGAACTACTTTAAAAAATTAGTAGATGAATTTAAAAATGAAAATTAAATTATATTTCGATAAATATTTACTAAAAATAAATCTAATTTTCGTAACCCTTCTAGTTACATTTGGAATATTTTTAGTCTCTTCAGCAACTGCAGTAGAGTCTCAAAGAATTTACGAAGATAGTTTTTATATGATTAGAAATCATTTGCTTGCTTTAGTTATTGGTATTGTTGGTGCATTTTTAATTACAAAAATTGATTATAAAAATATCACAAATATATCTAATTACTTAATCATTTTTATGACTCTAATTTTGTTCTTTTTACTCACTTATGGTGATAATGTTTTTGGAAGCACTAGATGGCTTGATTTAGGTTTTGTTAGGCTTCAACCAAGCGAAATTGCTAAGCCGATTATTATAATTTGGGTTGCTGATCAATTATCAAAGGTTGATCTAGATAGTAATAATTTCCAAACGATATGGAGAACATCATTTATGCCGGGAATAGCAATTATTCTAATATTCCTCCAACCAGATTTTGGTACTGCAGCAACACTTGCTTTTATTGTTTTTATGCAACTATTGTTTTCTAGAGTTAAATTTATTTATCCCGCTTTACTCTCTATTGTGGCTTGGTTTACGGGTAAATTTTTTCTTTCTTTGGAGATTTATAGAGCTGAGCGTTTACGTGTTTGGAGTGAGGGAATATGTGATCAAGGGTTAGAGCTTTTAGGTGACTGTTTTCAAGTTCATCAAAGCAGGATTGCAATTAGTTCAGGTGGAATGTTTGGCTTAGGCCCTGGTACATCAAGAGCAAGATGGGGTTCCTTACCCAGTGCTTATTCTGACTTTATTTCCGCTATTATTGGTGAAGAATACGGATTTGTTGGATATATTGTATTTGTGTTTATTTTATCTGTGTCTGTTATCTCTTTTTTCTTGATAGCAATACGTCAAAAAAATGAATTTAAACGAATATTTACAGTTGGATTAGGTGCTTGGATATTATTTCAATCAATATTGAATCTAGGTGCATCTGTATATCTACTGCCAATTACAGGAATAGTCCTACCCTTTGTCTCTTATGGTGGATCAGCTATGGTTTCAATTTTTATTGCTTTAGGGATAATGCATAGTAGGGGCTATGAGTAAAGCAGTATTTTTTTGTGTCGGCACTGGTGGACATGTCCTTCCAGTATTAAATATTGTTAAAACTATTTCTAAAAAGGGAATAAATGAATCTGATATGTTGGTAGTAACTGACAAAAGGGGAGAACAGTATTTTAGCGATAGTTCTCTTGAAATAATAACATATCCATTTGTTTCATCAACAAAAGGTATATTGGGATATTTTTTTAAGATGTTCAAAATTGTAATATCAGTATTTGTAATTTTTAAAAAACTAAGAAAATTGAATATTAGTTTTATATTTACAACTGGAGCATATATCGCACCAGTGGCAGCAGTATTATCAATGATGTTAAAAACAAAATTTTACATCCAAGAACAAAACATATTTGCAGGATTGGGAAATAAGGTTTCTGCCTTTCGTGCGAATAGTGTTTTTACTTCATTTCCCAACACAAAAAATATTTCACAAAAAAAAATAGATTTTTCAGGACCAGTTTTGAATTTAGATATTGAAAAGATTAAAGATAATAGCAATTCCAATATCACAATAGGATTTCAAGGTGGCAGTCAAGGTTCAAAAGAAATTAATGATTTAGCAATTGAGTTTGCCAAAGACCCTATATATGAAAATATTAAAATAATTCATATAGTTGGTAAATCTCATAACTCCCCAACCATTAATAGAAAAAATTATGTTTCGTATGATTTTATTCAAAATATGGACAATTATTACGATTCAATTGATCTCCAAGTTTCTCGCGCAGGTGGTGGGTCTCTAGAAGCTGCTTTTTTAAATATTCCCCAATTACTTGTGCCATATAAACACGGGACAACTTCTCAACATCAGTTATTGAATGCTCAATTTTTAGAAGAAAAAGGTGCAGCAAAAATTATTACATCCTATGAGGAACTTAAAACAATGCTAAATTCATATCTAGATGATGAGCTTTCTAAGTTAGAATTTAATATTAAAGCAGGAAACGACCACATAGGTAAAGTATTAATAAATGAAATCAATTAAAAAATATAAAGAAGTATTCATACTGGGTATTGCCGGTTCAGGCATGAGTTCTATTGCTAAATATTTGAACCAAAGAGGATCAATCGTTAGAGGTTATGACCAACGAAGCTCGTATGTTACTAATTTATTAGAAAATGATGGTGTTATGACTACTCAAGACATGGGTCATGAGAAATATAACAAAGATGTTTTATATGTAATTTCGAGTGCTATAAAAATTGAAGAGACTTTTTTAAAAAATTATGAATCTAAAGAAAATGTTATGACTAGACCAACATTTTTACATTTACTATCAAAAGAAGTTGAGATTATTGGAATTACAGGTTCACATGGTAAAACCTCTACTACTGCTTTAATAGCTCATATTTTTCATTATAACAATATAAATGTTTCTTACATTTATGGAGGCGTAAGTAGTTTTGGAAATATAGGAGGTCATTTTGGTGACGAAAACCTTCCTTTAGTACTTGAAACTGACGAAGCATTTAACACTTTTGAAAATATAGAGATAGAAAATTTATTAGTTACCAACATTGACAATGATCATTTAGATTATTTTGGGAGTTTTACAAATCTAATTAAAGCATTTTCGCAAGTTATTAACAAAGTAAAGCAAACTGTAGTAATTAATCTTGATGACCCTAATTTGAAGAAAATTAAAAATGATAACTTAATGACTTATGGAGAACATCAAGAAGCAGATATAAAGATTATCGAACCAAATATTATTTATTACAAGAAAAATAACCATACTGTTAATTCTGTTTTACTAGGAAAACACTACCTTTCGAATATCGCTGGTGCTATTGCTCTCTGTACTCTGTATAAACTATCTATAACAGAAATAATTGAAGCTATTTCCAAGTTCTCAGGAGTCAAGAGGAGGTTGGAATATATTGGTAACTATAAAGATGTGAAGTTTTATGATGATTATGGACATCATCCAACAGAAATGAAAGCCACTATTTCTGCTCTAAAACACAATACACCTGGAAAACTATTTGTAATCTTTCAACCACATAGATTTACAAGAACTCGCGATAACTTCGAACAACTTCAAGAAAGCCTAGGAGATGCAGATTTTGCAGTAGTTACGGATGTATATTCGGCAGGAGAAGAACCCATTCCTGGAATAAGTAGTAAAAATTTCAAAGGTAAAAATATTAAATATATAAAGTCACTAAGGTCTGTTCCGATTTATATCAAAGATAATATAGCAAGTGGAGATAATGTTCTCACTCTAGGTGCAGGTGATGTTACCTTATTAGGTCCACAGATACTAAAATATTTAAATGATTAAGACTACAACCGCACTTAATAAAAATACAACTTATCGTTTTGGCGGCATCTGCAATGATTTCTACACTTTGAATGAAAAATCCGAAATAGACAAAATACACAATCTAAATTTTAATAATGAGTACTTCATATTAGGCAAAGGTTCAAATGTAGTTTTTTCAGATAATAATTATGAGGGAATAGTAATCCAAAATAAAATGGAAAATATAGACTCTGATTTTACTAATGATTCAATTAATGTAGACGCTGGTGTTTACCTTCCCAATCTATCAAGATATTTAAAAGATTCTGAAAGAACTGGAGGGGAGTACTTACTTGGAATTCCTGGGACAGTTGGTGGTGCAATCAAAATGAATGCTGGTTCCTATGGGTACGAGTTTATGGATTCTGTAAATTTTATAACGTACTTTGATACTGTTGATAAAAAAATTAAAAATATTAATAGTAAAAATATCAAATATAGTTACAGAAATACAGAAATTAAAAATGCAATAATACTTTCAGCAAACTTGAGTTTCTCAAAAGAAGACCCAATAAAAATAAATGATAAAATGATAGAGTTCACTCAACATAGAAAAAATACTCAACCTTCGGCTATATATAATGCTGGTAGTGTTTTTAAAAACGGATCTAATTATTATGCAGCGGAACTAATTGAGAAAGCTGGACTAAAGGGTTATGAAATTGACGGAGTAAAAGTAAGTGACAAACACTCTAATTTCTTTGTAGCTTCAAAAAACGCAAAAGCATTAGCTTTATATAAGTTAGTAAATTACGTAAAAGAACAAGTAAAACAAAATTATGATATCGAGCTTAAAGAAGAGATCATCTTTATAGGTGAATTTCTTGATTAAAGAATACACACAATTAGAAAAAACTAGTTTTAAAACTTTTTTAGTTTTTTCTTTCATTATTTTTATTGTTTTGCTGCCATCTTTTTATATATTTTCAAGCTATTACAGAGTTTTAGACATTGAAGTACAAGGTTCTTCCTATATTAACGAAACTCTATTTATCGAATTCTATGATATTTCTATTTGGTCGATAGGAGAAACTTCTTTTGAAAATATTTACACATCTGATAGAACTATAGAAAAAATTGAGTTAACAAAAAAGCTGCCTAATAAACTAAAAATAAATATCACTCATTATATGCAAGTTGCTGAAATTACCGACTTAAGGGGATCAGTAGTTATAAAAGGAGTTCTCTATAAAAATTTACTTTTTAAAGAGGCCTTATTAGAAAATGATGTAGTTACTGTAACTATTACAAATGGACCAGTTGATGATGGTTTTAACGGGGAAATTGTATCTTTTGTAATGACTCTTCTAAATTTCGAAATAGATATTTCAGAAATTTCACTGGTGCACAATGGCAGTTATTTAAAGGGTGACTATAAAGGAATTGAAATCGACTTCCTTGAACCTGTAGACTTGTCTACAAAAGCTTCTGCGATAGGAGAGCTGCTTGAGAAAAAATCCTGCTTGGGAGAAGTTACTTTTATTTCAAACAATTCTTTTGTTACAAACTGTAATATCTAAACCTAAACTATAGATATAGATAAAATATTATAAATATATTGTTTTAAATCTACTTAGATGATAATCTTGTTTCAACAAATGGAGTTTTAAATGGCACAAAGAACAAAAAAAGTAAATCAAAAGGGAGTAAATTTAAATATGAGACCTAGAAATTATACAGCTGTTATAAAAGTTGTCGGTGTTGGCGGTGGTGGTACAAATGCTGTGAACAGGATGATTAAGATGGGCATAAAGGGTGTAGATTTTATTGCTGCCAACACAGATGCACAAAGTTTGTTAGGTTCAAAGGCTGACGTTAAATTAGATTTAGGAAGAAAAACAACTAAGGGTCTTGGTGCGGGAGCTAATCCTGAAGTTGGAAGGCAAGCTGCTCTTGATTCTGAAGAGCTCATTAAAGAAGCATTAAAAGGTTCTGATATGGTTTTCATTACTGCTGGAGAAGGTGGAGGAACAGGAACTGGAGCTTCACCAGTAATTGCTGAGATTGCTCATGAACTCGGAGCATTAACTGTTGGAGTTGTAACCAGGCCATTTGGCTTTGAGGGAAGAAGAAGGTCTGTTCAAGCAGAAGAAGGCGTTCAAGCTTTAAGAGATGTATTAGATACTTTAATTGTTATACCTAATGATCGCTTATTACAAATAAGTGACAAAGATATCAAAGTAAATGAAGCTTATTTAAAGTCAGACGAAATTTTATCTAATGGAGTTAAAGGAATTTCAGGACTTATTACTCAACCAGGAGTTATTAACGTTGACTTTGCAGATGTTAAGACAATTCTTAAAGATGCAGGCAATGCAGTATTAGGTATAGGTAGGTCAACCGGAGAACAGAGAGCTCCTAATGCCGCACAAGCTGCTATATCATCTCCACTACTTGAAGCAAACATGGATGGAGCTGAAGGTGTATTAATCACAATTACTGGTTCAGAAGATCTAAAACTTCAAGAAGTTAATGAAGCAGCAAGAGTAATCACTGAAAGAGCTGATGATAATGCTGAGATTATCTTTGGACATACAGTTGACCCAACATTAGGTGATGCTGTTGAAGTCACAGTAGTTGCTGCTGGTTTTGGCCCAAGACCTAATAGGCGAATTAAGTCTGATTCTGAAATAAATGACAACGGAGGTGACGGTCTTCCTGATTTTATAAAAGGATGATCCGCTCTTCTATAATAAAAAACGCCTATTTTACATCGTCTCATGATGGTGATATTAAAACGGTTTTAAAAGATATTAAATCCGATTTAAATTTTGCTGAGATGAAACAAACTCATTCATCAGACGTAAAAATTATAAACAGTGAAGGCATATACGATTCGGATGGAATTGAAACTAATTCTCAAGACCTCCCACTAGTAGTTCGTGTTGCTGATTGTATACCAATATTAATGCAGTCAAATAATTTAATTTCTGCTGTACACGCAGGATGGAGGGGTATAAATAACTCAATATTTGAAAAGAGTCTAAAAAACCATAATTTCAAAAGTCTTAAAATTTCTATTGGTCCACATGCTAAAGAATGCTGTTATGAGGTGAAAGAAGATTTAAAACAGCTATTCCCATCAAGCACTATTGAATTAAATGGAAGATACTACTTAAATCTCAGAAAGAGAATAGAAGATTTTTGTAAAAGGGAAAATATAGAACTCGAAGTATATAATCAATGCACAATATGTGATGATAGCTATTATTCTTACAGAAAAACATCGACACCTCATCGTCAGTTTGGAATAATATGGCAATAAAAGATAATTTAGGTGAAATTGAAAATGTACTCGTAAAATATAATGCGAAGCTTCTACCGGTAATCAAAAATCGAAAAGTTGAAGAAGTAAAAGAAATTTATGATTGTGGTTATAGAGAATTTGCTGAAAACAGACTTGAAGATTATTACAGTCACATTAGAGAAATAAAAGATGCAAAGTTTCACTTCATAGCTCCACTGCAATCTAGAAAGATTAAGGAAATAACTTCAAACTTTAAATGGATTCATTCAGTAAGTAGATTTAAAGAAATAGATAAAATTAAGGATAATTTCAATAATAATAATTTATTTCTGCAAATTAATATAGATAATGACTTTAATAAATCGGGAATTAATTTAGATGAAGTTTATGAGTATTTTCAATATTTAGATAAATATGACATTCCGCCTGTAGGGATTATGTGCATACCTAATTTTGAATCTGATTCTAAAAAAGTATTTTCAAAAATGGAAAAAATTAATAGCAACCTAAAAAAGGATTTTAAAAATTATCAAGGTGAATTATCAATGGGAATGTCTAATGACTATGAAATCGCTCTTGATTATGGTGCTACAATAATTCGTATCGGAACTAAGATATTTATATAATGTTAGAAAAATTTTTAATTTCAATCGGTTTGAAACAGCCAGACAACGTACCTGATATATATATTGAAAGCAATACAACTGTAAGGCCATCAGGTGAAAATAAATTTGTTGATGACGAAAGTTTTTCAGATTTAAGAGTTCACTCACCAAAAGATGAAGTTGAGATTAAAGCTCTTAGATCGTTTTCTGAAATACATGGTCTTGGTGTTGCAATTAAAGAGGAATTCATTGTTGCTATGGATATAAGAGATATTCCGGATCAGTCAGAAAGAAGAAGAATTTTAGATTTTGTGACTGGTATGGCATTCATGAGTAACGCTACAATTCGTTCTATAAACAGAGATGGCGTTTTTTTGATTCTTTCTACTAATTCTTCATTATCTACAGAAGAAAGAGAAAGGCTTCAACAACTAGGGCTATATAGATTAAATGTGTAGTCTCACCTTTATTATTTTTCGAATTTTCTATTACAGCTTATTTGCTTGGATTATTTTAAGTTGGATTCAAGTACCTTACGATCACCCAATAGGACAAATAAAAAGCTACCTAGATAAGTACTTTGAAAAAATACTTGCTCCAATAAGAAATAGGGTACCAGTGTTAAGAGTTGGGATGGCTGGTATAGACCTATCACCCTTAATTTTAATTATAGGTTTTAATTTTTTACAGCCTTATATTTTAAGAATTGTTTGTTAATTTATTTATAACAATATCAATTTTTTTGTTTAAGATTTCATTTTTTCCATCACTCTCTGTGATAACAAGATTAAGTGATAAAGTTTCATTCATAATATAAGACTTATGTTTTTTAATTGCTTCAATTACAAAATCATCTTTGGTATGAATTTGTAATTGAATTCTATCAGTAACATCCAATCCGGTATCTTTCCTAGATTGTTGAATAGCTGATACCACCTCTCTTGAAAACCTCTCCATTAAAAGGTCTTCATCTACATCTGTATCTAAATAAATTAAAAAATCATCAACAATATCTTGATTTGGTAAATCTTCTTTTGGTTTTATTTGAATTTCTATATCTTCGTTTTGTAGCTTAATACCATCAACTGAAATTTCTTTTAAGTCCAACACTTTTTTACTATCTTCATCATTAAGGTTTTTTAATTTACTAGCAATAGACCCAATTTTTTGACCTAATTTAGGTCCTAATTTTTTGTAATCAGGCTTAAAAACATAATCTACCCATTCTTCTATTTCAACATCAAAATTAACATTCTTTACGTTTATTTCATTTTTAATTAAGTCGGTAATATTTAAAAGACGTTTTTCTATATTTTTGTCATTAGTTACAATCTTTACAGAATTAAGTGGTTGCTTATTTGGAAGTTTTAATTTTACTCTTAAATTTCTAACACTTTTAATAACCTTCTTTGCTAATTCAATATCATCTTCAAGTTCAAGATCTATTAGTTTTTGATTTGAAACAGGGTAATTCTCATAATGTATACTTCCATTCTCATCATTATTTAAACCTTGGTATATTTTTTCACAAATAAATGGTAATACTGGAGCCATTGATTTTGTAAATTCAGTTAAAACTTCATGAAGTGTTTTAAAGGCATTAATTTTATCAATATCATTCTCATCTTTTTCTTTCCAGAATCTTTTCCTGTTTGACCTAACATACCAATTAGTAAGTTCTTCTACAAAATTCATAAGTGGGGGAATAACTTCGTATAGATAGTAGTTTTCCATTTTTTCATTAACTGTCTTAATTAATGATTGAAGAGATGAGATAATCCACCTGTCCATCATTGCTCTTTCTTCTACTGGTAGAGCTTTTTCTAAGTCCTTAAATGTTATTTCATCAGCATTCGCATAAGTTGAAAAAAATGAAAAACTATTCCACAACGGAAGAATTATGTTTCTAGTTACTAGCTGCACTCCTTCTTCAGAAAATTTTAATGGCTCTCCTCTAACTACTGGAGAGTTTATTAAGTATGCTCGTAAACTATCACCGCCATAAGTATTAAGTAATTCCTCTGGATCAGGATAGTTTTTCAAACTTTTACTCATCTTTCTACCGTCTTCAGCAAGAATCATTCCTGTTGTTATACAGTTTTTAAACGCAACAGAGTCAAATAAAGCAACCGCTAAAACTGTTAATGTATAAAACCATCCACGTGTTTGATCTAAACCTTCTGCAATAAAATCAGCAGGAAAGCCTTTATTAAAATCATCTTGATTTTCAAAAGGATAATGTTGCTGACCATACGGCATAGCGCCTGATTCAAACCAGCAATCAAGAACCTCAGTTGTTCTACGATAAGACTTTCCGTCAACATCTATTTCCAAATCATCAAGAAAGTGTCTGTGTAAATCAGTTATTTTTTTATTTGTAAATTTTTCAAGTTCTTCAACTGAACCAATGCATATTTTGTCAGATGGGTCATCAACATTAATCCACACAGGGATACAACTTCCCCAGTACCTGTTTCTACTTATTGCCCAATCTCTTGCATTACCTAGCCAATTTGAAAACCTCTTATCCCCAATAAACCCTGGGACCCAGTGTGTAGACTTATTAAGTTCAACCATCCTATCTCTGATTTTTTCAACGCTTACAAACCAAGTAGGTATAGCTTTATAAATTAATGGAGTTCCCGTTCTCCAACAAAATGGGTAGGAGTGCATCTCTGTTTTTTTACTAAAGAGACTCCCTCTTTCTTGAAGTTGGTCCATAATAACTTTATCAGCATCTTTTACATTTAGATTTTCTAACTCAGAAAATGTATTGTCGAATTTTCCAGATAGTGTTACTGGATCTGCAATAACTTCAATACCAGAATTTTTTAGCGCATAGAAATCACTTTCCCCATATGCAGGAGCTTGGGATACCAAACCTGATCCAGATTCAGTATTTGTATCGTCACTGTGAATTAACCTGAATGCACCATCGTTAAAAAGATTTTCATACTCTGAATAAGCTGGAACATATGTAGCACCGACTAATTCCAAACCACTACAGTTATCAATAACCTCAATGGCATAATTACTTAATTCAGAAATCCTTTCGGTAGCAATCCAGTAAATGCTTTTTTCAATTTTGATTCTTGTATAGTTAATATTCTTTCCTATAGCTATAGCTAAATTTCCAGGAATGCACCAAGGTGTTGTAGTCCAAATTAAAAACTTGTCTCCTTTAATAACTTTTTTGTAATCCTCTCTTGCTTCAAGAGTAAAATAAATTGAAGGATCTTCTACATCTCTATAATCCATATTTGCTTCAAAATTAGAGAGAGGTGTTGATGCTGCCCATGAATATGGTAAAACTTTATAATCTTGATATATTAAATCCTTTTCCCAAAGTTCTTTAAATACCCACCATACGCTCTCCATAAAATCAATATCCATAGTTTTGTAATCATTTTCAAAATCAACCCACCTACCAATTTTTCTTGTAATTCTTTCCCAGTTTTCAGTATTTGTCTGAACTTGAGTTCTACATGCTTCGTTAAACTTATCAATTCCATATTCATCAATTTGTTGAGGATCTTCTAAATTAAGTTTCTTTTGGACTTCCATTTCAATAGGAAGACCATGAACATCCCATCCAAACCTTCGCTCTACGTAATAACCTCGCATTGTCCAATATCTTGGAACAATATCTTTTATTACACCTGCTAATAAGTTTCCATAGTGAGGGCTACCAGTTGGAAATGGAGGACCATCATAAAACCTAAAAATTTCCTGGTCTTTTCTGTTATCTAGCGAGGTTTGAAATGCTTGAATTTTATCCCAGTAATCTGAAATTTCCGTTTCTACAGCAGCTAAGTTTATATTTGTATCAACTCTTTTAAACATATTCTTGAATTTTAAAGGTTTTCCTATACAAACAGAGTAAATAATAAAGAATTAAAATATTTTAAAATTTGTTTATTTTAATTCTAAAAAGAGTAATATACATTCAACAAAACAAACACTATGGCAAGAAAATTATCAACAAATACTGTAAATAAATTTAAGAAGAAGCTTTTGGCTGAAAAAGAACAGCTCACATCAATTCTTGAACACCATCAGCAGGAGAGAGAAAATATAAGGCTCTCAGAAGCTTCTGCAGAAAGAAGCCCAGACCCAACATCTGCAGACGGTGGTTCAATGGCTTTTGAGCTTGAAAAGGAACTTACTTTAGATGAAAATACTCGACATTTACTAAATCAAGTCGAACATGCTTTAGTTATGATTAAGAAAAAGAAATATGGTATTTGTGAGAATTGTGGAGAATCAATTCCTGTTGCCAGATTAGAAGCTTTACCCTATTCAACTATATGTAAAAATTGCGCACTTTTAATTGAATCTTAAAAAATTTCTTCTCCCATACTTCTACGCTTCTGTTATTGCTGCTTTAGATCTTTATATAAAGCATTTAATAAGAGCTAACAATATCCAAGAAAGTGTAATTATTGATAATTTTTTAACTATTGATTTAACCTATAACACGGGAATAGCATTCGGATTGTTTAGTGAATATACTTTGGTCACATATTTTTTCTCAGTTATTGTTTTTTCCTGGTTAATTTTTCAATTTAGAAATGTTAAACAAAATACTCTTGAGTTTTATTCTCTAATTTTGATTCTTGGTGGGGCCATTGGTAACTTAGGAGAGCGAGGTTGGAATTTAATATTTAATAACAACGGTAAAGTTACAGACTTTGTTGAGTTACTATTTATTCCTAGTTTCAATCTTGCAGATACATATATAACTTTTGGTATATGTTTCCTTTTATTTTCGGAGATTAAAAATAAATAACATACTTATTGAATTTGAATGTGATGACTTTGTAATTATAAATAAGCCCCATGGAGTATTATCGCACCCAACAAATACATCTACGGAATTGACTATTAGTGATTTCTTGAAAGAGAAATACAAACTTAGTGGAGTCGGAGATGATGGTAGAGAAGGAATTGTCCACAGGTTAGATCGTGTTACAACAGGATTGATGGTATGCCCCATTAAAGATGAATCTTATATTTTATTTAAGAGAATGTTTCATGATCGTGATATAAAAAAAAATTATAAAGCATTAGTAGAAGGCAATTTACCCAGTAAGACAGGAGAAATTGAACTTCCGCTTAAACGTTCAAGTAAAAATAGAAAAAAGCGCGAAGTTAATAAAGATGGAAAAAAAGCAATTACAAAATATTCAACTATTTTACAAAAAGATACACTTTCTCTTATTGATATCGAATTAATTACTGGACGAAACCATCAAATTAGAGCTCATTTTGAATACTTAGGAAATCCAGTAATGAATGATGTTTTGTATGGGGCAAAAAAAAATAGTTCTTTAGAATCTGATGTTATTTGCCTCCAGTCTTATAGATTAAATTTTAGTTTTAAAGGAAAAAATTATGACTTTAATATTGAGGAACCAGAATATTTTACTTCAGTAATAAATATGTAATTTTATTAAAAATCTTTACAATATATTTATGACTAAATCATTTGTACATCTTCATGCACACACTGAGTACTCCATGCTTGATGGTGCTGCAAAAATTACTGATTATCTAAAGAAGGTAAAAGAACTCAATCAACCTGCTGCTGCAATTACAGACCATGGTAATCTTTATGGCGCTTTAGAGTTCGTTCGTCAAGCTGACTCTTTAGGTATAAAACCAATTATTGGATATGAAGCATATGTAACACCTGGGTCAAGGTTTGATAGACCTGATAGAGATAACAATAAAAGGTATCACTTAACACTTTTAGCTGAGAATAATATAGGGTATCAAAATCTAGTTGAATTAGTTAGTAAAGCATATTTAGAAGGATTTTATTACAAACCCCGTGTTGATTACGAACTATTGGCAGAATATTCTGAAGGAATTATAGCTCTGTCAGGATGCCTTGGGGGAGAAGTTGCTCAGCACCTTGCACCAGATGGTTCAAAAGAAGAGGGTAATAGAAAAAATGAGAAAAGTTACAAAAAAGCTCTAGAGAAGGCAAAAAATTATCAAGATATATTTGGTAAAGATAACTTTTTTATCGAAATTCACAATCATGGAATTAGTCAACAGGTGGAAATTTTAGATGATTTAGTTAACATATCAAAAGAGTTAGGAGCTCCACTCGTTGCTGCAAATGATTCACATTACGTAGCTCAAGATGATTCTTCAGCACATGATGCTTTATTATGTGTTCAAACAAATGCGACAATGGAGGATGAAGATAGATTTAAGTTTGATGGTGAGGAGTATTATGTTAAATCTTCTGACGAGATGAGAAAATTATTTCCAAATGATAAATTTCCAGGTGCTTGTGATAATACTTTAAAAATAGCTAATAGGGTAGCTTATGATTTCGACTTCAATAAAGATTACTTACCAGATTTTCCAGTTGAGAATGAGTCTCTATCTGCCGAAGAATATTTAAGAAAAAAAGTTTTAATTGGAGCTGAGGAAAAATATCAAGATATTAATTCAGAGATACAAGAAAGAATTAACTATGAGTTAGAAGTCATTAATTCAATGGGTTTTGCATCTTATTTTTTAATTGTCGGCGACTTAATTGATTTTGCAAAATCTAGAAATATTAGAACAGGTGCTGGTAGAGGTTCAGCAGCTGGTTCAATAGTTTCCTATTGTTTAGGAATAACTGGAATTGAACCATTAAAGTACGGTTTAATTTTTGAAAGATTTCTAAATAAAGGACGAAAGTCTTTACCTGACATTGATATGGATTTTGATGAAAGATACAGGGGAGACGTTATCCAGTATGCCGTTGATAAATATGGTAAAGATAGAGTTGCACACATTGTTACTTTTGCAACTATTAAAGCAAAGCAAGCTATCAGAGATGCAGCTAGAGTATTAGGCTTGCCCTTTTCAAGCGGTGATAAAGTTGCAAAGATGATGCCACCGATGATTCTTGGTAACACTGCCACTATTTCAGAGTGTTTACATTTAGATGAAGATAATGAAAGTGGGTACAGTAAGGAATTCTATTCGGCTTCTGAAGAGTTAAGATCGGAATACAAAAATAATGAAGAAGTAAAAAAAATTATTGATATTGCCTTAGGACTGGAAGGATTAAGAAGACAGGATGGAATTCACGCTGCTGCAATAGTAATTTCTCCAGACACAATAACAAATTTTTTACCTATACAACAAAAAGGTGAAAATGCTGAGATTGTTACACAATATGAGATGCACACAGTTGAGCAACTCGGGCTTCTCAAGATGGACTTTCTTGGGTTGAGAAACCTGTCGATTATTGATAGAACTTTAAAGTTAATTAATAACGAAGATTTAGATTTTGATAATTTAAAACTAGATGATGAAAAAACTTTTAAATTATTTTCAGAAGGTAAGATGACAGGTGTTTTCCAGTTAGAAAGTAGAGTAGCCCAATCTGTCTCGCGAAACCTTAATCCAAAAAGATTTGAAGATATTGTTGCACTTGTTGCTTTAATCCGTCCGGGCCCCTTAGGTGCTGGTATGCATAACGAATTTGCGGATAGAGCTAATTTGCGAAAAGAAATTCAATATTTACATCCTGATTTAGAAGAAGTTTTAGAAGAAACATATGGTGTCATACTTTATCAAGAGCAAGTAATGCAAATAGCTCAAAAAGTAGCTGGATTTGATCTACAAGAAGCAGATAACCTAAGGGTAGCAATGGGTAAAAAAATTCCACAAGTCATGGAAGAGCAAAGAAAAAAATTTACTGACGGAGCCGTAGTGAATAATTATTCAGAGCAGTTCGCTATCGAAGTTTTTGATCAGATTGCTTATTTTGCGGGTTATGGATTTAATAAAAGCCATTCAGTTCCCTATGCTTTACTTGCATACCAAACAGCTTATTTAAAAGCTAATTATCCAGCTGAATACTTAGCTGCCTCACTAACAGCTGTAAAAAGAGATAAAGATAGAACTGCAGTCTTTCTAGCTGAAGCAAGAGAGATGGGAGTTAATGTTTTAACACCAAACATTAATTTAAGCTCCGCTGATTTTACCGTTAACGATAATGAGATTTTATTTGGTTTGTCTGCCGTAAGAAATGTGGGTGATATAACTGCTGATAAGATTGTCAAAGAAAGAATTGAAAATGGTAATTTTGAATCAGTAGAAGAATTTTTGTCAAGAATAGATTCTAGATCACTTAATAAAAGAGGAATTGAAGCTTTAATTCAAGGAGGTGGTTTTGATAAGTTTGGTCACACTCGGAAAGGACTTTTTCAGTCGTGTATTGACCTTATTGAAGATGCTAAAAATTTAAAATCTGAAAAAGCAAATAATCAAGCATCTTTATTTAACTTGGAAGAGCATAATTCAAATCTGAACAGCATTTCAAAAACAGAATGGGCAAAAAAGGAATTATTAGAACGTGAAAGAGAAATGCTCGGCTTCTTTGTTAGTGAAGACCCTCTAGATGGTTATGGAGATGTTCTTAAGTCAGAGTCAACTCATTCAATTATTGAATTACTTAATACTGAAGAAGATCAAGAAGAAGATTTGAATGTTGTAATCGCAGGATTGATTTCTAATGTTCAAAAAAGAGTATCAAGAAGAGGAAATCCTTGGATACAATTTGATTTACAAGATGTGACAGGATCAACAGGTGTTCTTCTATTTAATAAATTAGTAGATAAATATAATTCCTCAGTAGATGGTGAAATATATCTCAAAGTATCAGGAACATATGTAGGAGGTACAGAAAACATTATTAGGGCTAGGGACATACAAGTGATAGACCCATCAAAAATGGTTGAAAATCTTGATACGTCACCTTTAAGAATTGCTGTTGATACAAATAAACTTGATAAGAATAACATGATACTTCTTAGAGAATTACTTGAGAAACACCCTGGTTTATCGGATGTTGAGTTGGAAGTCACTGATTCCTCCGGTACTAGACTTATGCACCTCAATGAACTAAGAGTTAAAAAAACAAACCAACTGAAAAATGAAATTAGTACATTACTTTCAAACTAACTACTATTTATGTTATGAGTTTTAATGTTGATGAATTTATAAGCCGTTATAAAGAACGTGCAGAAGCAGTAAAAAAAAGATCCATACCCCCAGTTGGAGGAGATGATCGAATGGCATTTATTAAACAAGCGGAATCAGATTATCAGGATTTTATGATGATTGCTGATTCTGAAATAGAAGTAACTGAAGAGTATTTAATATTTAAATACAAGTTAGATAATTAACTTAAGGTTTTTCCCATTGGGAAGATTTCATTGATTACTTCTGCACAAGCAATTGCTATTTCCATGTGCTCTTTTTGCGTACCATTTGCCGATCTTAATTCGATATAATGTATCCAACTTCTTAGGGTTCCATTCATATAAAGACGACTAACAGTGTTGCCCTCTGGAAGAACTGACCTTGCTTGTTCTTTTGCAATCCCATTCTCAATTGCCCAATTGTATGCATTTGTAGCTTCATTAATTAAATTCTCTTGTTTTTCATTCCATGATTTGGAAATCTCTTCATCTTCGTTTTCTATTGAATTTTGTCTATTTTTAGGGTCTTGTAAACGAGCATCTCTAATTATAAATTCCAAATCTTTAACTGGATTTGCATATCTTTGACTAAATTCTTGAAAACTGAATGATCTATGTCGTAACATT
The DNA here is from genome assembly GCA_902519215.1 of uncultured Candidatus Actinomarina sp. Taxonomy (GTDB): domain Bacteria; phylum Actinomycetota; class Acidimicrobiia; order Actinomarinales; family Actinomarinaceae; genus Actinomarina. The sequence goes on from CABYIX010000001.1 coordinate 60,617, forward strand.
TGCCTGGCAATATCTCTAGTTGTTTCTATCTCTAAACAGGCACTAACCATTTCAAGAGGTGACCAATGTGCATTTTTTATTAAATATTTAATTAAATTCTCACTTGTTTCAGTATTTAATTGATTTGAAGGGTTTGAAACTCGAGCGCAAAAGGCAACAAGTTCTTGGGCATTGTCAATTCCATCATTTGCTATATCTTCTGTTGGTTTGGAATAACTTATTAATTTAACTTTCATTTATGTAACTATATTAAAATATAAAAAATATGTTTTTATTAAGAATAATAGTTTTTTTAATTTTGGTTTCGCTACTTATGATACTTGCGTATCCATTATTAATTGTTTTTGACATCTCAACAGGAGGTAATGGGTTCGGTATTTGTGAAAATTTATTGACTTGTTCTATACCTATAACAGAAGGACCCAGACTTTTAGTCCTTCTTATATCGGCCTTTTTTATTTTGGTATTTTTATTAAGGGTTGTCATGAAGTTTATAAACTATTTAAATAAGGAAAAATCTATTCTTTAATAACTAAAAATATAGAGATAAGAACTAACAACACTCCACACCAACTTAAAATATTTAAAACCTCACCTGCCAACAAAATTCCTATAAATAATGCAAAAATTGCCTCCAGGCTTAATATAAGTGCTGACGTGGATGCTTTTATTACCTTTTGTCCATATAGTTGTAGATAAAAAGCACAAACATTAACGATCAAACCAAGAAATAGAATTGGCAACCAGTAATCATTAAAATTGTTTAATTGATTTAAATCAGTAAAAGGAATGCATAAAAGAGCACCAATAAATGATTGAACAAACATTAACTGAGAAATATTTAAATCTTCTATGTATCTCTCAACTAAAACAATATGCATAGCATATGAAAATGCACAAAAAATTGTAAAAATATTTCCAAAAATTTGAGTAAAATCAGTAATCGAGATTAATACAATACCTAAAAAACCCAGAAAGGAATAAATATAGTTTTTGTTACGAAGTTGAGTTTTATTAATTAGTTTTGAAAAGAATGGTGTCAGAACAACATAAAAACCCGTAACAACACCTGAATTAATTGTAGAAGTCGTTACAAGGCCTTGAGTTTGAGTAATATACCCAAGCCACAAAAATATACCCATGAGGATACCCGGTTTGAGAGATCGGGTACTTGGAATACCTCCAATAATTAGAAAGAAAATAGATGCAATTATATATCGCATAAAAACAATAAAAGTTGGTGAGAAAGTCACAAGTAAGTTTTTAACTATTAAAAATGTTGAACCAAAAAATAATGCAGAAAAAAATAATGCAATAAGAGATTTATTTTTATCAGTTAACAACATATAAGCACAGTAATATATCGTATAAAATAAAAGTGTGCAAAGTGCAAAACAAATTAAATCAAAAGAGATTCTGAAAATATTAGAGCGACTTTATCCAGAAACTCCAATACCTCTTAAACACAAAGATGAATACACTTTATTAGTTGCTGTTGTGCTGTCGGCTCAATGCACTGATGAAAGGGTTAACAAAATCACTCCATTACTTTTTGCAGAAGCTAAAAATTCAAAAGAAATGGTTAAACTCGGTCAAAAATCAATTGAAAGAATTATACGACCCTGTGGTCTCTCTCCGCAGAAATCAAAAGCTATTTATGGTCTATCAAAGATAATTAATGAAAATCATAATTTTGAAGTACCTGATAATTTTAAAGACCTTGAGAATCTTCCAGGCGTTGGACATAAAACAGCTTCAGTTGTTATGGCCCAAGCTTTTGGCTATCCTACATTTCCTGTAGATACCCACATTCATAGACTTGCTTGGAGGTGGGGATTAAGTTCAGGTAAAAACGTTGAACAGACAGAAAAAGACTTAAAGAGATTATTTCCAAAATTAAAATGGAATTCTTTACATTTGCAAATTATTTTTTACGGAAGAGAGTATTGTCCAGCGAGAGGCCATAATCTTGAAAATTGTTTAATATGTTCTAGGTACCGTAGAAAAACTAACTATAGATAATAAATTTTTATAAAAATATTCGTTGTATATATTAATGATATGGAATTAAACATATTTATAGCTTTCTTTTTTGGTATCCTGTCTTTTTTTTCACCGTGTGTTTTGCCCTTAGTACCTGGTTTTCTATCTGTATTTTCCTTAAGTAAAAATGATACGAAAACTAGATTGATAGGATCATTACAATTTGTAATAGGTTTCTCTTTTGTGTTTGTATCATTAGGTGCATTAGCATCTACACTTGGATCTTTTTTCACAAGAAATGCGTCAGTTTTGTCTCAGGTCAGTGGTCTTGTGATAATACTATTTGGAACAATCCTCTTAGTCCCTTCTTTAAATAATAAATATTTTTATAGTTCAAATATTATCCACGTGAGTAAATATACAAAATTAAAAAACTTCATTATGGGATTCACTTTTGGTTTTGGATTCACACCATGTATTGGGCCAGTGTTGGGAGCACTTTTGACACTATCTTCAAGTGCTGAAACAGTTAATTTAGGAATAGTATATTTGTTATTTTTTTCAATAGGCATGGGAATGCCATTTTTATCTCTTGCATTTTTCTCAAATAAAATAAGTCTAAAAAATTCTTTATTTCAAAATTTTCAAAAAGTTTCAACAAAAATATCTGGTACTACATTAATAATTATTGGAGCACTTATATTTTCTGATAGGATGTATTTATTAGCGTCCATGTTTCAAGATATCTTATATTTCCTTAACTTGGATTGGTTAAGTACAATTTAAAGAATGAATATACTAGTATCTCAAAACTATCTTAAATTCACAGGTAAAGACGCATTATCATTTGTTGACTCTTTAATCTCTAACTCAGTTAAAAATAATAATTTGTTTTTCTCATACCTTCTCGGACCAGATGGAAAAATTATTAATTGGTTTGTTTGTGAGTCACAAAATGATGAATTTTACATATATCAAGAGATTGAAAATTTAAATAATTTATTAGAAATATTTAACAAATATAAAATTCGAATTAATTGTGAATTACAAATTATCAACGAACAGAAGTTTTTCTCAATTGACATCACTGAAGATACTATTGCTGCAGAAGAAATAATTAACACCTCACAAACAATTACATGGAAAGATTTTGAACTAATTGCCCAGCTACCTTCTAGTAAAATTATAGAAAGTGGATTAATTCCTAACGAAGTGAGCTGGCTAGATTTTTTTGTTGATTTTGAAAAGGGATGTTTTATGGGCCAAGAACAAACTTCAAGAATTAAATTTAGAGGTAGACCAAGAAGATTACTCAAAACATTAGACAGTAGTGTCCAGGTTATGGAAAAAATATAATTTAATCTAATGCATTCTTCCAACCCCAATCGTTGCGAGTATTGTGCAAGGTTAATATATAAAAATATTTCTGGAAGATACAAATTATGTTCTTTAAGATGTAAGAACTATTTCAGAAGATATAAAGCAAATAATGAGTTAGAAAAAATAATATTTCAAAACATTTCTAAAGGTTGGAATCAGATTAATACTATATTTTCTCTAGTTCATTTTGTAGATAAGTTTGAATTTATTTCAGCTGTAGGGAGGATGGTTCATTTCGATAACACTTTAAAAACTAAAAGTAAAGATGAGCTTTCAATGCGTTCGTATATTTCTAAAGTGAAAAAATAGCGCCCTTATCAAATTTCTTTAATGCATACTGAACAATAGGACCGACGCTTATAACCATAAATATAGTTCCAAGACCGAATGAACCCCCTAACAATACACCTAATATAAATGCTGTAAAATCTATACCAATTCTTGTTGCTCTTATACTTGGGCCAAGCCGAGATATACCAACCATAATTCCATCCCTGGGTCCAGGCCCTAATCCTGAACCAACATAAACTCCTACTCCTATTGCAAAACAAAACGTACCAAATACTAAAAAAGAAATTTTATACAACATCTCTTCGGGACTTGGAAGGTAGAACATTGTAAGATCAATTACATTACCAATGGTTAGAATATTTAAAATTGTTCCAATAAATGGTTTTTGTTTTAAAGGTATCCACCCTAGTAGTAATATAAATCCGGTAACAACTCCAGCAAAGCCTATTTTAACATTTATAAGTTTGCTAAACCCATCATGAAATACATCCCAAGAATTTAAACCTAAGTTTGCTTCAATAGTGAAAGCTAATCCAAAACCACATAAAAACAATCCAAACATAAGTTGCGGAAGCCTTTTTAAAATAATCTTATTTTTCATTTGAAAACAGTCCTTCTAAAACAGTTATGTTTTCAGGGCAAAGTTCATAAGTAGATTGAAACCTTAAAATTGGAATTATTCTGTTATCAGCTTCAATATTAAAATTATATCCTTTCAGCAAATTGTAAATTACTTCTATAGAGCTTTGTTCATTTGTCCAGAGATTTGAACTAGTACATACGTCTTTTCCGATTTGAATTAATCTGTCATCACTAGTGGAACCCAGGGTATTTTCACTATCTGCAATTCTTATTTGTTCTATAAAACTATCTCCAAATGAATCAGGATTTACTGAATAAAATGTTATAAAAATAATAAGAGATATTAAAAATATTAAAATTACTACGATAACTGATCTATTGTTCATATTCTATTATTAAGGACTTAGAGATTTATATATCATTCTAATTTTATAAAGTACCCGGAGGGGGAGTCGAACCCCCACATCCGAAGATACTGGATTTTGAATCCAGCGCGTCTGCCAATTCCGCCATCCGGGCATATTAAAGATTATATTCATATTCAGATGAATGAGAGAAAGTTTTTTTAAGTTTACAATGTAATTGTGATAATTCTTGTAGATGGACACAGTATTGCGTTTAGAGCTTTTTATGCTCTTCCTGACACACTCGTAACCAAAGATGGATTTCCAACGAATGTGATTCATGGTTTTTTAATGATGATTTCTAAGCTAGTTAAAGATTATGATTCAGAAAAACTTATTATTACTTGGGATATTTCAAAAAAAACTTTTAGAACTGAGCTATATAGTGATTATAAGGGAAATAGATCTTCAGCCCCTGATGAATTTAAATTACAGATTAAAGTGCTTCAAAAATTACTAGACAAATTTAATATTCCCCAAGTCTCAAAAGAGGGATTTGAAGCAGATGATGTTTTGGGCACTCTTTCAAAGAAACTTAATGAGCAAAGTAAAGATGTAATGATTGTTACAGGTGATAGAGATTCGTTCCAATTGATTACTGATAAAACAGATATACTTTATACAAAGAGAGGTATTTCAGATACACAAATATTTAATGAAAAACAATTTATTGAAAAATACAGTATTAGAACAAATCAATACATTGAATATCTTGCATTAAAAGGAGACCCATCTGATAACATTCCTGGACTTCCTGGAGTTGGTGAAAAAACAGCTATAAATCTTTTATTGAAATATGAAAATATAACCAATATTTATAAAAATATTAATGATTTAACTCCAAAGCTTAAAGAAACTTTTTCAGTTAACAGAGATTTGTTAGACATTAGTAAAATATTAGCAACCATTAAACAAGATTTAGAAATTGATATCCCAGAAACAAAAACAACAGAAACAATCTTTTTTGACGATTCAGTTTTAAATAAAGCTGAAGGTGAGATATCAAAATATGAATTATCAAGATTTCTAGGAGAACGAAATTCCAAGGTTAAAGATAAACCTAAAGAGGAAATTGAAATAGAACTATTTTCAAAGAAAATAAAAGACGACAGTTTAATTTTTATGTATAACGACTCTTCTTATTTTGTAAATCAACATACCTATGGAGAATTTAATGATATTTCTATCTTTGACAGAGTTATATCTCTCTCGTCACAAAAATTTTCAATATTAAATAACTTCAAGTTAAAGCATGATAAATTTATCGCACTTGATTGTATGTTTTTTTTAGAAGATCCGAGCATAAAGCCAGACAATATTTTAAATACTATTAAATACTTAGACAACATGACAACAATTGATAAAAAATCATCTGTTGATGAAATTATTTTGTATTTTCAATCTAATTTTAAATTTATAAATAAGAAAATAGAAGAATTTAATAAAAACACAAAATTATTACGAATTTATAAAGATATTGATTATCCAATGCTTGAAATTTTAAGTGAAATGGAAATTGAAGGAATTACAGTTAGTAAATCTAAGATGAGTAAGTTGTCTAAGAAACTAGCTAAACAATTAGTAGATTTAAAATCAGAAGCTTTTTTATTGTCTAAAAAGGAATTTAACCTAAACTCTCCTAAGCAACTTTCAGAAATTTTTTATAATGATTTAGATTATCCAGTTATTAAGAAGACACCAAAGGGAGCCCCTTCTACTGATGCTTCTGTCCTTGAAGAACTTTCAAAAGATTATGAACTTCCAAAAATAATTCTAAAATATCGAGAATTGGAAAAAATACGATCTACTTATGTAGATGGTCTAATTCCTGAAGTGACAGATGATGGAAAAATACATACACACTTTAATTTATTTGGTACAGCAACTGGCAGGCTATCTTCTGAAAAACCTAATTTACAAAATATTCCGAATAAAACAGAACTTGGTCAACACATTAGAGATTTTTTCATATCAGAACCTTCAAAGAAATTTGTCATTTCTGATTATTCTCAAATAGAACTGAGGGTATTGGCACACCTAAGCAAAGACAGTGATATGGTATCTATATTAAAAGATAAAGATTCGGATATACATTCGGAAACTGCTGCCAGAATATTTAATACTAAAATTAGTGATGTTTCATCTGACATGCGCAGGAAAGCTAAAGAAGTAAACTTTGGTTTAATTTACGGAATGGAAGCGTTTGGACTCTCTAAAAGTTTGAATATAAGTCAAAAAGAAGCTTCAGAATTAATTACATCATACTTTAATCAATTTCCAAAAATTAAAGGTTTTCTTGATGGGGTTGTCAATCAAGCAGAACAAGACACATACACTACAACACTATTGGGTAGAAAAAGATATATTCGAGAACTTAGTTCTTCTAACTTCCAAGTGAAAGCTGCTGGTAGAAGGATTGCTATGAATGCGCCTATACAGGGAACAGCTTCTGACATAATGAAAATAGCTATGATTAGGGTTTCAAATAAGTTAAGTAAAGTAGATGGAGCAAACTTATTACTACAAATACATGATGAATTAATAGTTGAAACAGATGAATTTCATTTAAAAAAGGTTAAAGAAATTGTTACAAAAGAAATGGAATCCGCTTTAACTTTAGATGTACCTTTATTTGTTAATACTAAAGTTTCAGAATCACTCGCAAATTTTAATTAATAGTTTGTAAAAAACTCAGATATGTTATTCTTATTCACGCAACACTATGATTGGAAAAAAAATAAAACATGACAGATAATATAGAAGACACTTCACAACCATCTAATGTTGTATCTCTTCCTGATGATATAAAACCTGAAGACTTTCCTGAGTTACTTGAACAAACACTTGTTTCCTTTAATGATGGTGATGTTATTGAGGGAACTATTGTTCGGGTAGATAGAAATGAAGTCATGGTAGATGTAGGTTATAAATCTGAAGGTGTTATTCCATCTAGAGAACTTTCAGTTAGAAAAGGTGTTAATCCTAAGGAACTTGTGAACGAAGGTGAGAAAATACAAGCTTTAGTTCTTGATAAAGAGGATGATGAAGGAAGATTAATACTATCTGTTAAAAGAGCAGTTTATGAAAAAGCGTGGGGTGACATTCAAAAAGTATCTGATGATAATTCTTCCATAAAGGGAACTGTTATTGAGTCAGTCAAAGGTGGTTTAATAGTAGATATTGGTGTAAGAGGTTTCTTACCAGCATCTTTAATTGATGTAAGAAGAGTTAAGGAGCTCTCGTCATATATTGGTGAAGAAATTGAGGCTAAAATTCTTGAACTTGATAGACAAAGAAATAATATTGTTTTATCTCGTAAAGCTCACCTTGAGGAAGAGATGTCTGAAGAGAGACAGGGATTTCTTGATGATCTTCAAGTAGGAGATATTAAAGAAGGAAAAATCTCTTCAATTGTTAGTTTCGGTGCTTTTGTTGATATTGGAGGCATGGATGGTTTAGTTCACGTATCTGAACTTTCTTGGAGACATGTTGAAAATCCAAATGAAATCGTCAAAGTTGGAGACACAGTAACTGTTAAAGTTTTAGAAATTGATAATGATAAAGAAAGAATCTCTTTATCTATTAAACAAGTCAAAGAAGATCCTTGGTTAGATTTCGAACTTCATTACAAAGAGGGTGATGTTGTTGAGGGAGAAGTTACTAAAGTCGTCCCATTTGGTGCATTTGTCACAATAGGCAAAGGTGTTGAAGGATTAGTACATGTTTCAGAAATTTCCGCCGATAAAGTTGACTCACCAGAGTTAGTACTTGCTCTCGGTCAAAAGGTACAAATAAAAATTACAGAACTAGATATTGAAAAGCGAAGAGTTAATTTATCAATTAAACAAGCAGATCCAAATTGGAAAGAAGAAGATTCTAACAAGAAGGCGCCTAAAACACACTCAAGTGCATCTGAAGATGATTCACCTAAACGTCAAAAAGTTGAAGGTGTTGACGAATCACTAGAAAATATTCTTCAAGAACTTAAAGAAAGAGGAATTGGAAACTCCTAGGATTATTTTTTTATTAGCTTAATCTTTAATTATGGCTAAAAAAGTAATTATTATAACTGGACCAATTGGTAGTGGTAAAAGCACTGCTACCCAATATTTAAATACTCTTGGTTTTAAAACTATTGATTTGGACATGGTATCTAATAACATTTTAAATTCTTCCGAATCCTTAAGCTTTTTAGAGAACTACTTTCCAACAGCTGTAGAGAAAAACTTTATCAATAAGGAGACTCTGGCAAGTATCGTTTTTAACGATAAAGAAAAATTAACTATATTAGAAAACTTTTTACATCCTCAAGTATTAATAAAATTACAACAAATAATTTCTGAATCAGAGGGAGTTATTTTTGTAGAAGTATCAGCACCAAGAAACCTTCAAAATGATTTTGATTGTTTAGTTATATTTGCACCTGAACACACTAGAAAAGAACGATTAAAAAAACGAGGAATGGAAATTCTAGATATTGAGAATAGAATTAATTCACAAAAAGATGGAGAATGGTGGTTATCTCTTGGCACTGTTTTACACAATCAAGATTTAAATAATCTTTACAGCGAAATTGATAAATATTTGAATATAAACAACTTACTTTGAACCCTAATACTTAAGACAGATGTATCAAATTGGTATAATTATTCATGAACAAGTTTGAAGTAATTTCCGAGTTTGAGCCTAAAGGTGATCAACCAAATGCAATTAATGAACTTTACGATGGAATCAATAAAGGAAAAAATTTTCAAACTCTTAAAGGGATTACGGGGTCAGGTAAATCTGCGACTATAGCTTGGCTTATTGAGAAAACACAATTACCTTCATTAGTTTTAGCTCCAAATAAAGCTTTGGCTGCACAGTTAGCAAATGAATTTAAACAGTTTTTTCCCAACAATAGAGTTGAATACTTTGTGTCTTACTATGACTACTACCAACCTGAAGCTTACGTTCCTAGAACAGATACATTTATTGAAAAAGATGCAAATATCAATGAAGAAATAGACAGGTTAAGACATTCTGCAACAAGTGCACTTTTGTTAAGAGAAGATGTGATCGTTGTATCTTCTGTTTCTTGTATTTATGGCCTTGGATCGCCATTAGAGTATAGAAATAAACTTATTCCAATTATAAAAAATAAAGAATTTGAAATTGATGATTTATTATCACAACTTATTAAACAGCAGTATATAAGAAACGACTTAGTGGTTCAAAGAGGATCTTTTAGACTTAGAGGCGACACTTTAGATATTTTCCCAGTTTATGAAGAGACAATTTTTCGTATTGAATTCTTTGGTGATGTGGTTGAAAATATTTCAAGAATTGACCCAACAACTGGGGAAGTTCTAGAAAAGTTGAGTGAGTTAGCCATATTACCTGCTTCACACTATGTAATATCTGATGATTCTAGAAAAGATGCACTTAAAGAAATCTCCAAAGACATGGAACTGCAAATTAAAAAATTTCAAGAAGATAACAAATTACTTGAAGCACAACGAATCGAACAAAGAACGAAATATGACATAGAGATGCTATCAGAACTTGGAGTGTGCTCTGGTATTGAAAACTATTCAAGATATTTCGATGGTCGCAAGCAAGGTGAAGCACCTTTTACATTATTAGATTTTTTTCCAGAAGAATTTTTAATGGTTGTAGACGAAAGTCATATAGCTATTCCACAAATAAGGGGACAGTACGAAGGGGACAAATCAAGAAAAAGTACTTTAGTAGATTATGGTTTCAGACTACCTTCTGCACTTGATAATAGGCCATTAAAATTTGATGAATGGAAAGATAAAGTCAGTAAAGCTGTTTTAGTTTCAGCGACTCCTGGAAAATGGGAAAATGAAAATTCAGAAAAATTTATTGAACAAGTTATAAGACCTACGGGCTTGCTAGATCCTAAAATTCAAATTAAAAGTAGTCATAATCAAATCAAAGATTTGTTGAATGAAATCAACAGTGTAGTTAGCAATGGTAATCGAGTCCTTGTCACAACACTTACAAAAAAAATGAGTGAGGCACTAAGTGATTTTCTATTAAAAGCTGGTATTAAAACAAGATACCTTCATTCCGACATTGATACGCTAGAAAGAATAGAAATTCTAAGAGACTTAAGAAAAGGTGAATTTGATGTATTGGTAGGTATAAACCTTCTAAGAGAGGGCTTAGATTTACCAGAAGTACAATTAGTTGCAATTCTCGATGCTGATAAAGAGGGTTTTTTAAGATCTGAAACAAGTTTAATTCAGACAGTCGGAAGAGCAGCGCGTAATCAGGATGGATATGTCATTATGTATGCAGACAAAATCACTGATTCAATGAAAAAAACCATAGATGAAACTGAAAGAAGAAGAAAGCTTCAAGAAATTCATAATAAAGAAAATAATATAACACCAACAACAATTCAAAAAAATATTACTGACATTTTAGAAATGGTTGAAAAAAGTAGGGCATCCAACCCTTCTAGAATTAGCGCAGCTGATTTAAACATAAAGGAAGCATCAAAAAAAGATTTAATAAAAATTTCTAAAAATATCGAACACGAAATGAAGCTAGCAGCTGATTTATTAGAGTTTGAACTTGCTGCTAGATTGAGAGACGAACTAAAAGAATTAAGAAGAGAAATTCAAGAAATAGTCGAATGAAAGAAGATAAGTTAAAAATTAGGGGAGCTAAGGAGCATAATCTTAAAAATGTATCTGTAGACATTCCAAAAAATAAATTAGTTGTTATAACTGGTCTTTCAGGTTCTGGAAAGTCTTCCTTAGCTTTCGATACTATATATGCTGAGGGACAAAGAAGATATGTTGAGAGTCTTTCTGCTTACGCAAGACAATTTCTTGGGCAAATGGAAAAACCTAATGTTGAAAGTATTGAAGGCTTATCACCTGCCATTGCAATTGACCAAAAAACATCATCTCGAAGTCCAAGATCTACAGTCGGAACCGTTACAGAGGTTCATGATTACTTAAGGTTACTTTGGGCAAGAATTGGTATTAGTTATTGTCCAAACTGTAATAATAAGATTGAAAAGCAATCTGTAAATTTTATAGTAAATCAAATTATGAATTTTGGTGAAGGCTCAAGTATCGACATTTTAGCTCCGGTTGTGAAATCAAGAAAAGGTGAATTTGAGTCACTTTTTAGGGATTTACAAGCCCAAGGATTTTCTAGAGTTCTAGTTGATGGAGAATTAATCAGGTTAGAAGACACACAAAGACTTGATAGATATTTTAATCATGATATTTCAGTTGTAATTGATCGAGTAAAGTTGAAAAAAACACCGGGTAGAAGATTACCTCAATCAATAGAAACTGCACTTGAACTTACATCTGGATTGGTTGATATCAGTTTTAATAAAAAAATTTATTCTTATAGTCAAAATCTAGGTTGTCTAAAATGCGGACTTTCATATGACAAATTAGAACCTCGTGATTTTTCCTTTAACTCACCTTTTGGAGCTTGTAATTCATGCAATGGTTTAGGAGTAAGTTATGAAATAGATGAAAACTTACTAGTAAAAGATTTTGATTTAACAATTAATGAAAATGTATTTCCTGATATGTCAACACGAAAATATTTTAGAGCTCAAATATATGGTGTTTGTGAACATTTTGACATTCCTATGGATACCCCATATAAAGATTTAACTCGTGATCAAAAAGATATCCTTTTACATGGTTCTAATGGAGAAAATACCGTCATAAGATATACAAATAGATTTGGTAATTCAAGAGTTTGGCATCGTCCTTATAGAGGTATAGTTCCAACATTTAAAAAAAATTATGAAGAAACTACATCTGATCACGCACGCGAGTACTACAAGCAATTCATGAGGGAACTTGATTGTAAAATATGCGAAGGAGAAAGGCTAAATAAAAGATCAAGGCTAGTTAAAGTTAAAGGATTAACTTTAGGAAAGCTAAATAGTTTATCTATATCCAATGGGTTGGAAATTATCAAAAATCTAAAACTTACTGGAAGTGATAAAGAAATTGCATTACCTATTGTCAGAGAAATAATTGAAAGACTAACATTTTTGAATGAGGTTGGTTTAAGTTATCTGCAATTGAGCAGGGGAGCAGCATCATTATCTGGTGGTGAGGCTCAAAGAATCAGGTTAGCAACACAAATTGGTTCAGGATTAACCGGTGTTCTATATGTACTAGACGAACCATCAATAGGTCTTCATCAATCTGACAATATAAAATTAATCGAGACTTTAGTGAGGTTAAAAAACTTAGGTAACACAGTCCTAGTAGTAGAACATGATGAAGAAACAATGAAATCATCTGATCATTTAATTGATATTGGATGGGGCGCTGGAGAACAAGGGGGTGAAATTGTAGCTGAAGGAAGTTGGGAAAAGGTTTCCAAAAATTTAAAATCATTAACTGGTCAATATTTATCTGGTAAGCAAATCATTTCGTATCCAAATGTAAGAAGAAAAAGCAATGGAGATAAAATTACAGTAAGGGGTGCTAAAGAAAATAATTTAAAAAATTTGACTGTAGATTTTCCATTAGGGCAATTTATTTCTGTAACAGGAGTTTCTGGAAGTGGAAAATCAACTTTAGTTTCTGAGATATTATCTAAATCTATACAAAATGAATTTTCGAAAAATTTAATAATTCCAGGACTTCACAAAAATGTATCAGGTTTGGATAATATTGATAAATTAATCGAAATCGATCAATCACCAATTGGAAGAACCCCAAGGTCAAACCCCGCAACATATTCTGGAGTTTTTGATCAAATTAGAAATCTTTTTTCTCAAGCTGAAGAATCTAAAATTAGAGGCTATAAACCAGGAAGGTTTTCATTTAATGTCCCTGGAGGAAGGTGTGAATATTGTAAAGGTGATGGAAATATTAAAGTTGAAATGTATTTTTTACCCGATATTTATGTTGTTTGTGACGAATGTGAAGGCTCTAGATATAATCCTGAAACTTTATCTATTAGATGGAAAGGCTATAACATTGCTGAAATTCTTGATTCAACTGTTGAGAATGCACTTCAAATATTCGAAAACCAACCCAGTATATTTAGAATTATAAAAACTTTAGATGATGTTGGATTATCTTATATAAAACTTGGCCAAGCAGCTACTACATTATCTGGGGGAGAAGCACAAAGAGTAAAACTTGCAAAAGAGTTAAGCAAGAGATCTACTGGGAAAACAGTATACATTCTTGATGAACCTACAACAGGCCTCCACTTTGCTGATGTTGATAAACTACTAGAGGTTCTGCATCTTTTAGTTGATAAAGGTAATACTGTCATAGTTATTGAACATAATCTTGACGTCATTAAGAATTCAGATTGGATTATTGACTTAGGCCCAGAAGGAGGAGAGAATGGGGGAAATATAGTAGTAGAAGGTACACCTGAAAATATTTCAAAATCTAAATCATCTTTAACTGGCCAGCATTTAAAAGAAGTACTTAAAAATGGATAAGTTAGACAATAAACAAATACCTGATAAACCTGGAATATATATATTTAAAGATAAATACAGAGAGCCTATTTATGTTGGAAAAGCAAAAAACTTGAGAAAAAGAGTTATTACGTATTTTGGTAATAACTCTTCATGGAAAATTAAACGATTAGTCAATGAAGCAAGGGAGATATCTTTCGTAGTTTCACAAAATGAAGCCAATGCTTTACTGGCTGAGTATTCATTTATTCAAGAATTTAAGCCTAAATATAATGTTCAATTTAAAGATGACAAGTCATATCCCTATGTAACCATAAGCAACGATTTATGGCCAAGAGTTTATGTTTCAAGAAATATAAATAAAAAAAATATAAACTTTGGTCCGTATCCATTTATAGGGGCTGCACGACGTTCTTTAGACCATTTAATAAATATATTTCCAGTTAGAACATGCTCGAATAATACATTTGAAAGACATAAAAAATTAAACAAACCGTGCTTACTTTATGAAATAGAAAAGTGCGCTGGGCCATGTGTTGACTATGTAGCTAAAGACGAATATAAAACAATGATTGACAACATTAAAGAATTTTATAGAGGTAATTCCGATCAGTACATTAATGACAAAATACAAGAAATGAAATCTCAATCAGACAATCAGGAATATGAGAATGCACAAAAAACCAAAAATATCATTCAGCATTTAGAAAATGCGAGAATTACTCAAACATTAATGACAGCAAATGATAAAAATGTAGATGTTATTGGAATTGATATTGGAAATTATGATGTAGTTTTAACATGTCTAATTATTCGAAATGGAAGGATTACTGGAGAAATTAAGAAGAATTTAGAACCCATCGACGTTAATGATGTCGAAACTTATTTGCCTCAAATAATTATCAATATGTTTGAAAACCATACACCTTCAAATGAAATTCTGATTAGTCATGAGTTTAGTTTGATAAATGTTATCGAGGAAAAACTAAAACAAAAGTGGAATAAAAGTATTAAATTAGTAAACCCAAAAAGAGGATGGAAAAAAGATTTATTAGCTACAGCAATTGAAGATGCAAAAGAACTCAGAAGGGTTGCAGACTTAAAAAGAAGATCTGACCTAGAATTTCGATCATTATCTTTAGAACAGTTAAAAAATAAACTAAATTTAAAAAATATTCCATACAGAATTGAAGCGTATGATATTTCGAACCTCGGTGATAAATTTCGAGTTGGTTCAATGGTTGTTATGGAAGACGGTTTAATAAAACCATCAATGTATAGAAAATTTCATATAAAAACATTTAAGGGACAGGATGATTTTAAATCAATAGAAGAAGTCATATTTAGAAGATTAAAACGACTCACTAATACAAGTGAGCAAGATCAAAGTTTTCGCAGGTCTCCAGATTTAATTTTAATTGATGGAGGAAAGGGTCAATTGTCTAAAGCAAAGGGTGTAATTGATCATTTTCAACTAGATATTGATGTTTTGGGATTAGCTAAAAAAGAAGAAGAAATTTATTTGCCATTTTCAAAAAACCCTGTTTTATTAAATAAAGACTCAGAGGCTTTGTATGTATTACAAAATATTAGAGATGAAGCCCATAGAGTTGCGATAAATGAAAATCGAAGACTACGTTTAAAAGATTTAGATATTAAGAATTTATTATCAATTAAAGGAGTTTCAGACGAATCAATTAATCAATTAATTATTAAGTATAAGACACTAGATAATATCTCTTCAGCATCCCTTAATGATCTTGAAAACCAGTTAACGAAAAGAGAAGCTGAAAAGGTTTTCAATTACTTTAGTTCATAAATAACATCCTTTTAATTTACTATTTCAATCTAGAATGTTGATAAGTAAAATAAACACGAGGAATTTATGGCATCAAAAAGACCCGAAGTTTTACTGTTAGTCGGTATGTCTGGCGCTGGTAGATCTTCTAGTTCAAACGTATTTGAAGACCTTGGTTATTATGTAATCGAAAATCTTCCAGCTGATTTAGTTGAATCTGTAGTGAATTCCAATGATGTAACTGAAACTAATAAACAATTAGTACTTACTATTGATGCAAAAGACACTTCTGCACAATCTGAACTTAAGCAAAGTATTGATAAATTGAATCAATCTGGTGTTTTAACGAGAATAATATTTCTTGATGCAGATAATGAAACACTATTAGAAAGATATGAAGAAAATAGAAGACCTCATCCAATGGGAAAGGATTCAATATCTCAATCTGTAAAAGCTGAAAGAGAGTTACTAAAACCAATTAGAGAAATTTCTGATCAAGTTATTGACACTACAGATATGAATGTTCATGAATTAAGAAAAAGAATAATTGAAGGCTTCCAAGACGACACTTCAAGTCAAGATCTCAAGATTTCCGTTACTTCTTTTGGATTTAAAAATGGTACTCCAAGAGATGCAGATATTGTATTCGATGTTAGATTCTTACCTAATCCACATTGGAGGGAGGAACTAAGAGGATCAACAGGACAGTCACCAATGGTAAGAAACTATGTTTTATCTTTTGAAGATGCACAGGTCTTTCTAAATAAAATAAAAGATATGGTCGAATTTTTACTTCCACGGTTTATCTCAGAAGGAAAGTCATACGTCGGAATAGCAATTGGTTGTACTGGTGGAAAACATAGAAGTGTTGTTATGGCTGAGGAAGTTACAAAATGGCTTAAAGGTGAAAACAATGATGCTGTCGTCCTTCATAGAGATATGAAGGAATCTTAACTTGTACTTCTCTATATATTCCAAGATTAAAACTTTTCATACCTTGATCCAAGAAAACTTTCAATGACAGAAATGAGATCAAATATTAATCATTTAGGAAACGTTTTAATTAGATCTGATTTAAATGTCCCAATAATAAATGGCAACATTACCGATGATTATAGAATTTATAAATCTTTGGAAATATTAGATAAAATAAATAATCATTCAAAAACCATTACTTTTTCAAGTCACTTGGGAAGACCTAATAAAAAAGATTTAGATTTTACTCTTAAACCTGTAGCTAAAAGAATGGCGGAAATTCTTGATAAAAAAGTAAATTTTATTGATGAACTGTACGGTAAGAAAGTAAGAGAAAGTCTAGAAAGTGCTGAATATAAGATAAATCTACTTGAAAATTTAAGATTTGATGAAGGTGAAGTTAATAATAATGATGAATTTGCAAAAAATATAACAAATTCTTTCGACACTTATATTTTTGATGCATTTGGAGCATCACATAGAAATCATTCATCGGTAGTTAGTTTTGGAAAATATTTAAATTCCTACCAAGGACCCTTAATGAGTAAAGAAATTGAACAGTTAGATAAATTATTAGCTAACAAAAAAAATGGTTATGTAGTTTTACTCGGAGGGGCAAAAATTTCTGACAAACTTAACTTAATTGAAAACTTACTTCCGAAAGTTGAACATTTATTAATCGGAGGAGGTATGTGTTTTACATTTTATAAATCAATGGGTTATGAAATTGGAAAATCTTTATTAGAAAATTCATTTATATCAGAAGCAAATAAACTTTTAAATTCTGAACATGGTCATAAAATTATTCTTCCAACAGATTTTGGAGTCACTGAATTAATTGAAAGTGAATTAAGGGAAGATTTAAATATTGAACATTTTAATAATTCGCATATTGGTATTGACATAGGCCCAAATAGTGTTGCTTTATTTTCGAAGTATTTACTTTCATCTAAAAATATATTTTGGAACGGACCAATGGGTATATTTGAAATTGATAACTTCAGCAAAGGAACAAGAGAGTTAACTAGAATAATTGCTAAATCTTCTGCTTATACATGTATTGGAGGTGGAGATTCGGTAAGTGCTATAAATAAATTTTCAAATTTAAAATATTTTAATCACATTTCGACTGGAGGAGGTGCTTCCTTGGAATATCTAGAAGGAAAAAAATTACCAGGAGTAAATATTTATAATTCTCTTATAATTTGATAATGAAAAAAATAATAATTGGTAACTGGAAATTAAATCTTGATCATTTAGAAGCTATTCAACTTTTACAAAAAATTAATTATTCATTACCTGAAGATATTGAAGAAAATATTGAAATTGTTTTATCTCCTTCATTTACATCTCTTAGGTCATTACAGACAGTAATAAGCTCTGATAAGCTTAAAATAAAACTTTCATCACAGAATGTATCACAATATTCTTCTGGAGCTTATACAGGAGAAATATCTGCTGCTCAGTTAAAAAAATTGGATATTGAATATTCAATAGTAGGACATTCCGAAAGGAGAACATTATTCAATGAAGTTGACTCAGTAATTAATGATAAAGTTAATAGACTAATTGATAGTGAAATAGTGCCAATATTTTGTTTTGGTGAGTCAATTGATGAGAGAAAATCTGGTACTTATTTAAATTTTATTGAAAATCAAATTAATGAGGGATTAAAGGGCCTAAGGAAAGATAAGGTCAAAAAATTAGTTGTTGCTTATGAGCCCATATGGGCGATAGGCACTGGTGAGGTAGCCTCACTTGAAAATATTGTTGAAGTTCTAGATTATGTTAAAAATATCATCAACAAAAAACCATTTTGTAATGACGATAATATTAAATTTATTTATGGTGGAAGCGTATCTCCAGACAATGCTGAAGATATTTTAAATTCAAAGATAGTTGATGGTGCATTGGTAGGCGGAGCCTCATTAGATGCTAATAAGTTTATAGATATTATTAAAGCAGTGGAATTATGAATTTAGTATTTGTTAGGCATGGACAAAGTATTTGGAATTTAGAAAACCGATTTACAGGTTGGGTAGATGTAGGATTATCTGATAAAGGACAAGAGGAAGCAATTCAGGCAGGTAGAACATTAAAAGACAGAAATTTTATTCCTGAAATATGTATGACCTCTTTTCTTGAAAGATCAAAGTCAACTGCAAGTTTAATAATTGAAAATCTAAATTGCGAAGACCCATTAGAAATTGAAAGGAAAGAAATTTGGCAATTAAATGAGAGACATTATGGATCGCTACAAGGATTAAATAAATTAGAAACTACAAAAAAATACGGAGAAGAACAAGTTCATTTGTGGCGTAGAAGTTTTACTAGTGTCCCACCTCTTGCTGAGCCTGGATCTGAATATGATCCAAATACAAATTTAGTTTATAAAGGAATTGATAATGAGTTACCACTTGGGGAATCTTTAAAAGATGTTGTAGACAGAGTCTCCATAACACTTAATGATATTTTAGAATCAGCGAATAAAACAAATACTCTTGTTGTTGCGCATGGAAATAGCATCAGAGCAATGGTAAAAATATTAGATGACCTCAGTGATTCAGAAATTGTTGATGTAAATATTCCTACTGGAATACCACTAGCGTATAATATTACTGAATCATCAGTTGAAAAAATTGGATATTTAGAAGATGAAAAAATATTGATAAAACTTCAGAAAGAAGTTGAACTTCAATCTAAATTAAATGGTGAGGAAGGCTAATCTTTTATCTATGGATACAATTACTGCAATACTAATAACAGTCCACATTATTATTTCAATAGCTTTGATAGCTCTCGTACTACTTAACAGTGGTAAAGGTGGGGGGTTATCTGATATGCTTGGCGGACCTGGTTCATCAGGAAATATTGGCCAAACATTAGCTGAAAGGAACCTGAGCAGGATTACAGCTGTAGTAGCTCTACTTTTTGCCGCTACAACTTTATCCTTATTTTGGTTTCTTGATTGAGTTTGCGCGGGTGGCGGAACTGGTAGACGCGCAGGATTAAGGATCCTGTGGGGTAAAACCCGTGGAGGTTCGAGTCCTCTTCCGCGCACAAACTATGTACAAAAATATTACAGCTATAGTAAATGATCCTGATGTAACTTTAGGAACTATAACACCCGAAATACACTTAGAGTATGCATGGGATGTTAAATGGGATACATTACCCCTTAGTAATAAATACATTATTCTTGGCGGACACATGGGTGCTTACGATACAGATAAATTTCCTTACTTAGATTATGAAAAAAAGTGGTTAAAAAAAGCAATAGAAAACAAAACACATATCCTAGGAATATGCTTAGGAGCGCAGTTGATTGCAGATTCTATGGGTGGAAGAGCATATCTTGCTGATCAAATTGAATTTGGATTTAAAAATTTAGATTTCTTCAGTAACAATAGTATTTACGACAGTTTCAAAAACCTAAAGGTTTTCACATGGCATAGAGATACATTTGATTTACCACCTAATGCTGAATTAATTGCACAAACTGATTTACCTCAAATTTTTACATTAAGTAATGCTGTTGCTTTACAGTTTCATCCTGAAATAGAATTAGAGTTATTTAACCTATGGTATTCAAACGATGTTTCAAAACAAGAATTAAAAGGTTATCCAGTCGATTCCGAGGTTTTGTATTTAAATGATAATTTAAGTAAGTTGAGAATTAATATGAATGAATTCCTAAATCAATGGATTGCGTTATAAATTTTTTAACTGTTTCTGGACAAAATTATTAAGAATTTCATATTTTTTATATAAATCATTTTCATCAATAATTAAATATCTTGTATTAAGGTCTAGTGGGGTAGTAATGCACAGTTCATGTAACTTCCTTAACCTGTTCTCGTTATTTACTATAAATTCAGGTATTGCCAAATTGATACCACTTTCAATTAATTTAGCTATTAATCTAGATACATACTTTTCTAATGTTGCTAATTCATCAATACTAGGTGGTAAGCCAATCTCATTAAATTCTTCAACCTTGCTGAGGGGGTATTCAGAATTTATTGATATTTTTTTTAACTTATGAAGCTTGAGGCATTCAATTATTATTAATTGTTCAGCGTTAGATATATCTTGATGCTCAATAATTCTAACTTCTGAAACTGTTTGATGTAATTCCTCTAAATTTTTAGAAACTAAAAATTTTTTATCGTCTTTAATTGCATCTCCTATTAATAAAAGATACCTGGGTTCAAAAACCCTCAAAGCAGATATTTCAGTAGGGAAATAATTAATACCTGCACCAAAAATTGGAAAATCAACTAACATTATTGCTGTTAAATATCATAAGAGACTTTTATAAATAATGAGAATTGAAGACGAAATAAAATTAACTTTTGACGATGTCTTGATAAGACCTAAAAGAAGTACCCTGATATCCAGGTCTGAAGTTCATCTTGAACGATCTTTTAAATTTAAACATACAGAATCAGTATGGAATGGTGTTCCTATTGTATCGGCAAATATGGATACAACAGGAACATTTGAAACCGCTATATCACTCCAAAAACATAAAATGATTACTGCCATTCATAAATTCTATACTCTTGATGATTGGAAGAAAAATATTTCTGACTTAGATTCTAACTATATAGCTGTAACCGTTGGCCAATCTGATGATGATTTAGAACTAGCTAAAAATATATTTAATCTAAATAATGAAATTAAATTTTTGTGTATTGATGTAGCTAATGGTTATCGGGAAGACTTTATTAATGCTGTTAAAAAATACAGAGACACATTCAATGAAAAAATTATTATAGCTGGAAACGTAGCCACAAGGGAAATGACAGAAGCTTTGATACTTGCTGGTGCAGATATTGTAAAGATTGGAATTGGCCCCGGTTCTGTTTGCACTACTAGAAGTGTTGCAGGGGTAGGGTATCCTCAGCTTTCGTCTATATCAGAGTGTTCTGATGCTGCTCACGGATTAGGTGGACATGTAATGGCAGATGGTGGATGTAAATTTCCAGGAGATGTTTCAAAAGCTTTTGGTGCAGGAGCAGATTTTGTTATGTTGGGAGGTATGTTTGCTGGTCATGAAGAATCTGGTGGAGAATTAGTTTCAGATGATGATGGTGTTATGTATAAAGATTTTTATGGTATGTCTTCAACTAAAGCTCAGCAAACATATTACGGAGATTTAGCAGAACACAGAGCTCCTGAAGGAAAGAAAGTAAGATTAAAGTATAAAGGGCCTATAGACACAACAATACAGTCAATTCTCGGAGGAGTCCGCTCGGCATGTTCATATGTTGGTGCGAAAACCTTAAAAGATCTTCCAAAATGTACTACTTTTATTAGAGTGACTCAAACTACCAATGAAATATTTACAACATTTGAAAATCATTGAAGGTAAAAATCTACACTAAAGAAAATTGCATTTGGTGTGACAGGGCAAAGGGACTTTTAAATGCACACTCAATTGACTTCGAAGAAGTTGACTTGTCTAATGATATTGAACGGCTAAATTTCTATAAAAAAATAGGTGATAATGTAAAAACAGTTCCTCAAGTTTATATTGACGATAAAAGAATTGGAGGATATCCACAATTAAAGGCATGGTTGAATGAGTAATCAGGATTCAGCCAAAACTGTTTTTCTTGCTTTGTCAGTTAATTTTTTTATTGGAGTAATAAAGTCTTTTGTGGCAGTAATAACGAGTTCAAGTGCTATGTTTTCTGAAGCGGTTCATTCTTTTGTTGATTCATTTAATCAATTTTTATTATGGTTTGGTATTAAACAATCTAAAAAAAGTAATCCAAAACTTTATCCACTAGGAAGAGGTAAAGAAGAATATTTTTGGACACTTGTTGTGGCTGTCTTAATTTTTACAATTGGTGGGTTGGTATCTCTTGAACATGGAATTGAGGCCCTGAGTCATCCTAAAAAATTAGATAATTTATTTATTTCAATTTCAATACTGTCTTTATCAATTTTGTTAGAATCGTATGTTTTAGTTAAAGCAGTGAAAAAATTAAGAAAGAACAGAGATTCAAAATCGATATTAAAGCTATTAAAACAATCAAATGACGGACCTTTAATTGCTATTGTAGTTGAAGATTTTGCAGCAACATTGGGGTTAATATTTGCGCTTATTGGTACGCTACTAAGTTTCTTTACGGGCAATTCCTTTTATGATGCTGCTAGTGCAATATTAATTGGTGTTTTATTAATGATTTCTGGTCTTTTCTTAGGTTATGAAATGAAGCATTTAATAACTGGTGAGTCTGTAGATGAAAATATTTCAAATGTCCTTCAATCAGAAATTAATAAATTTGATAAAGTTAACAAAATAATTAGAACAAATTTAGTATCAGTCGGTGCTGATAAATATTTGGCAATTGTCCATATTGATTATCTTGATTCATTAACCGATATTGATATTGTGGAACTAAATAGAGAAATACAAATACAAGTAATAGATATTGAACCTAGATTTTTACACTTATACTTAATCCCTGCTTAAATAAAAACATGGAAGTTAAAAAAAATCATTTATCAGATGAACAACTAGAAGTTACACAAAACTGTGGAACTGAGCCTCCATTTTCTGGAGAATTACTTAATGAAAAAAGAGAAGGAACATATTTGTGTGTTGTTTGCAGGGAAACCTTGTTTGAGTCTAATACAAAGTTTGAATCTGGTTCTGGTTGGCCAAGTTTTTTTGATGCAATAGAACATAAAATAAACAGAAAAAAAGATTTTTCACATGGAATGGTGAGAATCGAAATAACATGTGCTTTTTGCGACGCACACTTAGGTCATGTTTTCAATGATGGACCCGCACCTTCTGGCCAGCGTTATTGTGTCAATTCACTCAGTATGGAGTTTTTACCAAATGAATAAAGTATATGTTGATCAAAACTGTTCTATCTGTTCAACCTATGGCGAGTGGATAAGTAAACAAAATAATCAATTAGTGATTGAAAGTCATGAAATGTTATCTAAACAAGAGTATGAATTAGATACTTTAGTTTTCAAGACATCTTCAAAAAATTATTATTATTCAGATGCCGTAATTATGTCAATCGCTTCATTGGGAAAATTTTATAAGCTTATTTATATTTTTAAAATATTTCCTAAAAAACTTCGAGATTATGTCTATAAAGTGCTTTCTAAAAATAGATATTTATTTAATTGAAATATATAAACAAACTTAAACAAAATAAATTGTTTCGAGCTTTTATCATTTTTTCAATTTTCCGTTTTTTCTATGGATTCTTTATACTTTTCACTTCTTATTTCATTACAACAAGTTTTGATGATGGCTTATTAATAACTGCTGGATTTTTAATAGTTAGTGTTTTCACCTCAAGAGTATTATTTAAGAAGTTTAAATTAAAATTTAATCTCTAAAATTACCAAAATTTAATGGAGTTTCTATATCTGACTCTTTAATTAAAGTAATTGCTTCTTGTAAATCGTCTCTTTTTTTGCTTGTTACCCTTATATTTTCATTTTGATAAGAACATTGTATTTTTTTATTACTTTTCTTTAACAATGTAATTATTTCTTTTGAAGTTGATTGGTCAATTCCTGATTTTAAATTATAGGTTCGTTTTACTTCAGAAGGTAATGTCTCATCCTTAACATCCCCTAAAAATTTTATAGAAACACTTCTTTTTACAAATTTTTCTTTTAATACCTGTTCAGCAGCAAGCATCCTATCTAATGTACTACTTTTTAATAAAATGGAATTTTCCATTAAACTTATCGATGTTTTCGTATCTCTAAAGTCATATCTATTAGATATCTCTCTATGACATTGGTCAACAGCGTTAGTTACTTCTTGTTTGTTGAATTCTGATGATATATCAAATGTTGGCATATTTGTACTATAACTATTTTAGAATTCTATTGGCTAAAATCATTCCTGCAAATGCTAATAATATAGATAACAATATCGATAATAGTAAATAAATTATCGATTGTAAGTTGCTTTCATTTTGAAGATTTATTACATCATAAGAAAATTGAGAAAAAGTTGTAAATCCACCAAGAACCCCTGCAAGAAAAAATATATTAAAATATTCATTTTTATCTTTTGCAAAAATAATTAAGAAGCCAAATAAAAACGAACCTATTGTGTTTACTAATAGAGTTCCAATATGATTAAACGTGTATATTTGGGTGACTAAATTAACTATATATCTAAGAAGTGATCCAATACCTCCTCCCAAAAAAACTAATAAACCATTAATTAACATTATGTTGCCTTATTGCTTCATACATTACAATACTGACTGAGTTTGCTAAGTTTATGCTTCTAGAGTTAGATTGCATGGGAATTGTTAGTTGATCATACTTACTTCTAATGTCATCAGGTAGTCCAACTGATTCCGGACCAAATATTAGAAAATCATACATGTTCAAACTTGAATTCCAATATGGCTCCGTTGCCTTTGAGGTAAGGGTACATATTTTAGCCCCTTTATTAATATCAATAAATTCTTCCCAAGTTTCATAAGTTTTAGCAGCTGCTAAGTCATGATAATCTAGACCAGCTCTTCTAATTTTGTTTTCTTGCATATTAAATCCAAATGGCTTTATAAAATTAACAGGAACACCAGAATTAGCTGAAAGCCTTATTATTGCTCCTACATTTCCTGCTATTTCTGGACTGTAAACAACAATTTCCATTATCTAATTATATTGGTATTTAAGTTACTTGAGCTATGTAAAATATTTATGTGAGAAAAATTACAAAATTATTTATACCAAGTTTTAAGTCACTTAGACATGTTTTTAATGAGACAAATAAGACTTCTATTTCTAGAGAGAGATTTATTGATTTTTTAAAAACATTTGGCCTTCTACTACTGGTTATTAATTCTTTTTCCTTTTTAGATATTAATTATTCTGGAGGAGAGTACTTAATAATTAACAATTCATATATCTCATCGAATATGACAATTATTACATGGTTTACTGTGGGATTGCCTATATTTATATTCTCTATGGGATTTACCAATTTGATTGCTTGGTATTCGAATGTTGGTAGAGATGGCAGCCAATGGAATTATTTAGTAGATAGAATAAATAGTTTATTAGGCCCAGTGTTAGTTTTAATTTTTTCTGTTTCTATAGCGCTAAATGTCCTATTAAGAACTAACGTAATACCAAATTATCTCACTACTACAGAAGATGGTGTAATTTCACTAGTTGAATTTACTTTATGGCCACTTTGGTTAGTTTCAATTTATATGGTTATGGTTATGTTCGCTCCACTAACAATATACCTTCATAAAAAATATCCTTACTTAACTTTAGCGGTATTCGGATTAGCTACTTTTTTTATTGACATCATTGAAGTGCCAATAAATTATTCCTATATTCAGGTATTTAATTATCTCTTCTTTTGGTTGACCATACATCAGTTGGGCTATTTCTACGCAGATGGAAAAATACAGATATTAAATAAAAGAATTTATTTTATATTGGCTTTAGTTTTTTATGGTTTTCTTTATTATCAAGTAATTTTTAACAAAATTTTATTAAATTTTGCTAATTATAGATTAAATTCAATTGGTAATGAAGACCCACCATCAGCATATTATTTAATTGTTTCTTTAGCCTTTATATTTTTCTTGATTTCACTTCAGACTTATATTGACAAATTATTGAACAATAGAAAAGTTTGGTTACTTTTTTCTCACATTCATTCAAATATTTACACAATATACTTATGGCATCTTATTTCATTAATATTTGTTCTCTTGTATAACTTAAACCCGCTGAATGTAATATTTATACATGTATTAGTTACGTTTGTGTTTGGCAATTATGAAAGATCACAATTCAATCTTTCTCCAAATCTTGTCCAAAGAGTAAATCCTCTTCAGCCATGGCCAACACCAATAAAAGCAAGATTTTCATTAAATAACTTTAGCCTTGCTTGGGTTTCTACATTTTTAGTTCTTTTGGGAATTATTCATCTGACACTTGGTGGGATTGGTCAAGACGGCTTCTTTAACATTAGAGAATTTTATTTTTTAAGAAGTAATACGTTCGAAGGTATTGGAAGAATTTTGATTGGTGTTTTGTTACTAAATACCACCGTGAGGGGATTAGAATTCAAAAATAAATTATTATTGTTGGCAGCATTTTTTATGATAATATCAATGTTTACTAGACAATTAATTGATGAATCTATTACTAATTTTGAATATGCATTTACAATCTCTATAGTTATTTATTTTCTTTATTTACTCATACCAAAAAGTAACTATAAATTATCCTCAAAGGTCAAATAATTGTGAATTTACCTAAAGGAGAAACCAGACAAGAGCTTTTAAATAGGGCATTTCTATATGTTTTATTTATAGCTATCTCTGTACTGATTTTTTTAAGAGTTAAATCCCTACTGTTCGATCTATTTGTAGCTGTAGTTTTAGCCGCTTTAGCAGAGCCAGTTGTTTATAGGTTATCAAAAAAAGTTAATAGAAAAGTTTCTGCTTTTATAGCTGTATCAATGATTTTACTAGTGATCGGTGCTACTTTTTTTTCAATAATACCAATCATGGTTCAAGAAATTTATTTCCTTTCATCACAAATCCCTACTTACTTTGATAATTTTATAACTTATCTTAATGTTGAGGGATTTGCAGTTTCTAGTCAGTCATTAGATTTAGAATCACAATTTAATTCACTTATAAAAGATTACGGAAGTACAGTAGGTTCAAGTGTAGTTTTTGCTGGTCAGGGGTTGTTGAGAACACTTGGACACATTTTTATTATTTTCTTTTTTACGTATTATTTGATAAGTGAAGGTGATGGTTGGAGAGTAAAACTTAAAGAATCACTACCTGAAAACTTATCAAATTCTATTGACCAGGTTTGGACTATTGGGGTCTCAAAAGCTGGTGGATTTATTGTTGCAAAATTTATACTTGGAATCTTAGCAAGCATAGTTTTGTCTCTTGCCTTTTTATTAATTGGACTACCTTCGCCAATAGCACTTGGTGTTTCTGCCGGAATTTTATCACAACTTATACCAGTTGTTGGGACCTTTTTAGGTGGATTGGTACCTTTTATTGCTTCTATTTCACTAGGGACTACTTCAATGATTGCAACTGTTGGCGTTTTATTAATCTATCAAGTTATAGAAAACTATTTTATAAGTCCTAAGGTAACTAAATCAACAATGGAAATACATCCAGCAGTTGCTGTATTTTCAACACTTTTTGGAGCTTATACTCTGGGTGGCGTTGGTGCTATATTAGCTCTTCCTGTTGCTGCAACAGTGCAAGGTGTTCTTGGAATAATATTAAAGAACAGAAAGAATTAAATTTTTATGTTTAATTTACCTACTTCTGCCATAAAAGCTTTAGACAGTCTTCTTGAACATGTTCAGGAAGAAACAGTTGAGCCTATTGAAGAGTCAATAAAGGGATTAAGGAAAAATTTTAAAGCTGGTAATTATCTTGCTATAGCCACCCTTTTTATTCTCATTGGTGCTTCCATGGTTTCAAGTCAAGCATTTGAGGGTCAATTTTTTATTCAATCACTTATTTATTTTTCCTTCGCGCTGTTGGCATTATTGAGTTTCGGAATTATTGTTTGGAGGATTTTGAAATGAGTTCTTTTTCAGAAAATTATGATAATTTAAAAAATGAACTAAATAAAGATCAATCTAAATTGATATCTCTTATATTCTTTGGCATTATATTGGGAAGGGTTTACGAAAAGTTTTTAACAATAAAAAAATCGATAACAAGAAAATTTAAATGAGTAAAAATACACAAAAAATAATAGTTATTATTGTTTCATCGGCAATGGTTATAACCCTATTGTTACCTCTTTTATCAGCATTATAAATTGAGCTTAGATAATAAATTAGTAGTAGTTAAAACTTCTAAAAGCAAATATCTTGCTGTAATAGACGTAGAAAAAGAATTTATTACTAATGAAGGTAAATTTTCATTTTCAGTTATTAAAAACATTCCATCTAAAATTTATTCCTCAACTGGTGTTGAATTCAAAATTTATCATCCAACATATAAAGAATTCGTACTTTTGATGAAGAGAGGCCCACAAATAATTTATCCAAAAGATATTGGACAGATTATTTTAGAAGCTGACATTAATAAAGACAGTAATGTTCTAGAAATAGGAACTGGTTCTGGAGCCTTAACTTTATACTTATTGAACATTCTAGGGACCGGTGGTTCTTTAATTTCATTAGATGTAAGTAGAAAAAATCAAAGAAGAGCAAAAAAAACTATAGACAGATATATGTCTACTAATAATTTTAAAAATAATTACAATCTTGACTTCATTACGACTAGCTTGGTGGATTTCAACTATAAAGAATATACTGAAATAGTTGATACAGTAGTTACAGATGTTCCTGAACCATGGGAATTTTTTGAAAATAATATTGTTACTAAAGATTTGAAATGGGTGTCGTACCTTCCCTCTATAAGTCAAATTACTAAGTTCAATGATGTTTTAATCAATAATAAATTTGAAAATATTGAAGTTAAAGAAGTTATTCTTAGGGATTGGGTTGTTGATAAAAAAATAGTTAGGCCAAGCAATAAACTTGTGTCTCATACTGGATTTATAATATCTGGACGATATATAAAATATTAAGGTTCAATCATAATGCACTCACCAGGGCATTCTTCAGCTGATTCAACTACAGCCTCTTCTTGTCCTTTGGGTACATTTGCTAATCCTTCAGCTCCTCCAACATTACCGTTTTCTTCTGAGAATATTTTGTCTCCTTCTTTCACGTAGAACAGTCCATCGTCTAAACCGACAAAAACATCGGGAGCTATTTCTTCACAAAGGCCATCACCTGTGCATAAATCTTGATCAATCCAAACTTTCATAATGTATATATTACAATAATGTTGACTTAGTATTAATTTTATAATAGAAAAATTTTTGATATAAGGTCTTTTATTAAAAAAAATAGGTGTAATTAACGTAATATATGAAAAATGTAATAAAACGATCAATACAATTATTAAATCTAGTAAGCAATAATAAAACAATATCAACAAATGAAATCAAAGATAGTATCACTGATTATAGAGATTTATCTGATCAAGCATTTAGAAGATCGTTTGAAAGAGATAAGTCACTTTTGAGATCTTTTGGTTATCTTCTTGAATATGAAAACGATAAATGGGGTTTTGATCAAGGCTATTCACTTGGGGGTTCATATGTATTTAATAAAATTAAAAAGGAAGCAAAAATTGACATTGATGAGTTTATTGCAAATTATTTAATTGTAAAAAAAAGTTTAAATTTAGAAATTGAAGAATTAGTTAATCCAGAAATATTATCAAAAATTCTCTTAGCTACAAATGACAAAAAGAGATTGGGATTCACTTATTTATCTAAATATAGAAAAGTAAAACCCCAAGGAATCAGATTTCATGATGGATCATGGTATCTTGCAGCTTTTGAAGGGCAGGTATTTAAAACTTTCAAAATTGAATATATAACTGATTTAAAAGTTGGAAACAAAGAAAATTTATTTAACACTACGGATGAGCCATTTAATTTTTCTTGGGAAGATTCAAAATCATTTTTAAATATTTGCATTTCATTACCAAAATCTTTATACATAGCTAACAAAAGTGTCTTTTCTCATAAATTAATAAAACATGTGCAAAATGACGAAATTCATATTAGAACAAGTGATACTTATGGCTTAGTTAAATTCTTATTAATTTGTGATGGTTCTTTTGAGCTTTTATCTATTGATAAACCTGATTTAATCAAGGAGATTTTAGATGAATAAAAGATTAAATATTAAATTTATACAATCGTTCCTTAAAACCATAAAAAACAAACCTTTATGGCTTATTGATAATCTACTTTTAGAACTAGAAATTTCAGAAAAAGAATTATTTTATATTTTAACAATTGTATCTGATATTTATACAACCTCTGGAGAGACATTTATAGATTATGAAATTAATGAAGACAAAAAGGAAATTAATTTTAATTTGAGTGAAAATGTATCCGAATTCCTATCAATAAATGATGGAGAATTATTTAATATATTTTTTCTTTTATCTACCGACGCAAACTTACTATCTCTACAAGAGGAAAATAAATCAATTAAAGATTTTTCTAATATTTTAGCTAACTATTTTACCCTGGAAAGCACAGACTATGATGAGCCGCTACGCTTACCTTTTAATGATCAGCTAAATGTAATAGAGTATATTAAGTTGGGATCATCTAATTCAATATTTTATAAAATAAAACCAATTACTTTAAAATCAAATTCTGATGGCATTATTCTTGAAGCATTTGATGTTGATGAAAATTTAATTAAGTCCTTCTTAGTTGAAAGAATTGTGAATATAACTGATGATTCTGAATATTTAGAGTCGTCAAAAATAAAAACAAATACTATTAAAGTTGAATTTGATTTATTGGATGAAAATTTTCTAAACAAATTGGGTAGTAGAATATACAAATGCGTAGAGGGGAAATTGTATATGGAATTTTATTCATATGAGAATGCTTTGGATTATGCCATAAAGAATTTACTATTCCTTGAAGTTGCTGCACCCTCTGATCTTTTAAACGATATTAACAAAAGAAAAAATAATCTTATGGAGATGTTGTGAGTTTAGTAGAATTTTTAATTATTCTTTTTATTACCTTAGGCGTATTAGACAAGTCAAAGGTACAAAAAATTTTAAAATATACGTCTCGATTAAGTAGCCAGCAGGGAAGGGATGTAATAGGCGATAACTCAATAAATCAGAAATGGGTTTGGCTGGAAGAAGAATAATTATGAGTAAAAAGCCTTTTTTTGATCACTTTAAAGAATTGAATATTCGGATTTTTGCATCCTTGACTGTTGTGTTAGTTTTCGCAATTATTGTTTATGCAAACTATTCAACTATTTATAATTTCCTTGTCCAACCACTCTTAATCGCAGGGTACTCAAATGCAGACTTAGTTGCTTTTACAATATATGAAGGGTTTCAAGTAAAAATCTCTAATACCTTATTAGTTTCTTTAGTTCTATCTTTGCCAGTATTGATAATTCTCATAGGTAATTTTATTAAACCTGCAATAAATAATTTAACAAATTTTGCTTATGTAATGTATATAACATCATTCCTATCATTATTTTACTTTGGTGTATTTGCTGCATATCAAACTTTACCAATAGCTATTGATTTCCTTCTTTCGTTCAACGAATCTGACTTTATATTAAGAACACAAAATTATTTTCAAATTTTATTTCGCATAACAATGCTGTTTGGTCTTTCCTTTCAAATACCTCTAGTTATATATTTTTTAATAAAAAAAGGGATTATAAGCATATCTATATTCACAGAAAATAGAAAAGAATTATTCTTAGTAGTATTAATTTTTTCTGCGGTACTAACACCAACAGGGGATCCATTAACACTATTTGCTTTTGCTATACCAGTTTATTTACTAATTGAATTCGTTTTATTTCTTAATAGAAATAAATAAAGAATGATTCAACTAGATAAATTTCAAATTGACTCGATAAATGATATAAAAGATTTAAATAATGTTCTTGTGGTAGCTCCAACCGGTTCCGGAAAAACTCTGATAGCAGAAAAATCAGTAGAGTATTATATACAAAATAATAAAAGAATAATTTACACAACTCCGATCAAAGCACTATCTAATCAAAAATATAATGACTTTAAAAATCAAAATATTGATGTAGGTCTATTAACTGGCGATAGGTCAATTAATCAAGATGCGAATCTAATAATTGCAACTACTGAAATTTTAAGGAACATGATATTTTCAAATGATTCTCGATTAGTAAATACAGGATTGATAATTTTAGATGAAGTACATTACTTGGGTGACAAAGAAAGAGGGACTACCTGGGAGGAAATATTCATCCATGCACCGATAAATATTAAATTTTTATGTCTTTCTGCAACAATAAAAAATAGGAATGAATTTCTTGAATGGATAGTCTCATTAAGAGGTCCTACATCATTAATTATATCTGAAAATAGACCAGTTCCACTTGAAATATCACTAGTAGCCTCAAATAAAGTAACAAAAAAACTCTCAATAATTAAATCAACTAAAAATAAAAAAAATAATCCAATTTTCAGATTTTCAAAACAAAATAATAATTATTCTAATCCTCAAGGTCACCAGATAATAAAATATTTAGATGATATGAATTTACTACCTTCTATACTTTTCTATTTTTCAAGAGAAAAAGTAGAATCAAAAGCAAGACAATTAGCTAACTCCTCATCTGTTACACATTTTAAAATTAAAATTAAGGAAAAATTTGATTCTGTTTTTAGTGATTTAGAAAATGAAGAGTACACTCTCTTAAATTTAGATGAACATCTTTGGATGTGGTCAAGAGGTGTTGGGTTTCATCATGCTGGTTTAGCACCAATTGTTAAAGAATTTGTAGAGTATCTATTTTTAAATAAATATATAAGTTACTTATATGCGACAGAAACTTTAGCTTTAGGAATTAATATGCCTGCTAAATCCATAATTTTAGAAAGACTTTATAAGTACGACGGAGTAAAAACAAGATTAATTACACAATCGGAGTTTCTTCAACTTACTGGACGTGCCGGTAGGAGAGGAATTGATGAAAAGGGTTATGCATTTCTCTCATTTGATAAAAATATTAATAATGATTGGTATACCAACCTTTTTTCACTTGAATCAAGTAACCTGAACTCTGCATACTCTGTTAATTATTTTTCAATAATCAATTTAGTTAATATCCATAGTCTTGAAGATGCAAGTAAATTATTAAATAAAAGTTTTTTTATATTTCAGAAAAAATACAAAACAGAATTACTTGAAAAAATATTTTATGCAAAACACAATATTCTTAAAGAACTTGGATTTCTTGATAATCATAAAGGGAGGGTGCTTGCAGAAACACAAAGAGACAACTTAATACCCGCTATATACCTGTACGAAAAAATTTCTAATAAAACAGATGATTTCTATCTCATGTTTTTAGCATCAGGAATAACTAATGATGTCCGAAAACTATCATTTAATGAAGCTTATGAAAATGAATATTCTTCATTTGAGTCATCATTAGAGCTATTAAACAAACTAGAAAATATGAATAATTTAAAACATTATACAAATATAGATTTGCAGTGGTTTGATATTATCAATGAATATAAGAGAAGTAAAAATATTGAATATGTCGTAACAAAGTTTAATTTAAATATTGGTGATTTCATAAAAGTTGCAAAAGAGATATCTGAATTATCTAAGAAACTCTATACCTTATATGATGATGAAGAATTTTACAAGATTTATAAAATGTTTGATAATAAATTGATACAGAAAACAATGTCATGAAAACATATGTTGTTATACATAATAAAAATTCAAGAGGAAGAAATCTCAATGAAGAATATATTAACAAGCTTTTTGAATCAAATAATCTACAGCATATTTACGAAGCAACTAATTCCTATGAGGAACTTGATCAAAAAATTAAGTTATACAACGATTCATCTAAATATCAATACTGCACTATCGGAGGGGATGGATCATTAAATGCTTTGGTTAATTCACTCATGATAAATAATATTTCAAATCCTGAAGTATCTGTATTACCTGCGGGTAGCGGCTCAGATTTTATTAGAACATTTGCTATTCCACAAAAAATTGAAGATGCAATAAGTCATCTTTGTACAGAAAATTATTATGAAATAGACGTAGGGATTGTTAGAAATCACATCAAAGAAAAATATTTTGTAAATGTATTAAATATTGGTTTCCTAGCAGACAGTGTCGAAACAAGTGAAAAGTTTCCTAATATAATTAGAAAATTTAGATATCCAATAAGTTTTTGGTTAAGAATTATCTTCGCATCAGCTACTCAAACATACATTAGTACAGATAGGGGGGAATTTAATGGTAGTGCATTTAATATATCTGTTTGCAATGCACAGTATTTTGGAGGTGGTTGGAACATATCGCCAAAATCTAGCTTGCAAGATGGATTGTTTAATGCTCAGATATTTGCAGTTACTAAATTAAAAGCAATGAAAATATTTTTTTTGGCAAAAAAAGGATTACACCTAAAAGAATCAAGTGTTCTTGTTAAAAGAACTAGCAATATTAAGCTAATGACCGATCAAGCTATAGAAATTGATGGAGATTATTTTGGGCAAGGACCTGCTGAGATATTTATTAAAAAACGTGCCATACGTTTTAAAATTTAGTAATATTTAAAAAGCATAAGGGAGATTTATGGCTAAAAAAGAGACAGAAGAAATCGAAGAACCTACGCTTGAAGACCTCGAAGAAGACTCAGAGGAAGTAGAAGCTCCTGCTGAGGAAGAAGAAAAGGAAGAGGTAGAAACAGAATCTTTAGAAGCACGTGTTGAAACAGAAAAAAAATCAGTAGACGATGGTGATGAAGCTGAGGGTTCATTTATGTCTGTTGATGCTGCTGAAAAAAGAAATGTTAAAAAATCTGATTTAAACCTAGATACTACAGCTGAAGATATTAAAGAAGATGAGTTTACTTGTTCTATTTGCTTTATGATTTTAGGGAATACGCAATTAGCTAAACCAAGGTCAAAAGTTTGCTTAGATTGTGTATAAACACAATGATTTCAATAAAGAATTTTTATTACAACCTGTACTAAAAATAGATAAAGAACTTCAATCACAATTTATAAAACATGTTTCATTAATTGATAATGATTTAATTGAATATTATAAGAAATTAGATTTTGAAAATCCAGTATTTTATGAGTTGACCTGTGAAACATTACCTATTGGGTATGTTAAAACTTTTACCCAAAATAAATATAGAATTTTAACGGA
This sequence comes from uncultured Candidatus Actinomarina sp., assembly GCA_902519215.1. Classification (GTDB taxonomy): domain Bacteria; phylum Actinomycetota; class Acidimicrobiia; order Actinomarinales; family Actinomarinaceae; genus Actinomarina. The sequence continues at coordinate 96,306 of CABYIX010000001.1, forward strand.
AATATTTATAGTACAAAATTTTAGAGAATTAGGATTGGGAACTTTTGCGTTAAATTCAATTCGTATAGAAGTTAAGAAAGAAAACATGCCATTAAGAACTGTTACTTTACCAAGTGACAGGATAGCTAAAAATTTTTATGAAGCTAGTGGTATAACTGCTCGATTACTTTTAATGGAGGAAAAACGTGATAAACCTCGCTTCCGATCTTGACGGAACAATATATAAAGGAAATGAGTTAATTAAAGGAGTTGAAGAGACATATAAGTTACTAATTAAAAAAAAAGTTAATATTATCTTCACTACCAACAACAGCTCACAATCCCCAGATGTATTAAAACTAAAATTAGAGGATTTGTTGAATCACAAAATAGATATTGAAAATATAATTACTCCACTAAAGCTCTTCAAATTTTATGTTGATCCTTCAAAATATAAACTGTATGTTTATGGGTCAAATAACTTAAAGAAATTTTTACAAGATTCAAATTATAATCTAACTTCTCTAGAAAAGTCTAACGCTATCTTAATTGGAAGAAAAGATGATCTAGATGTAAATGAAATAGAAAAAATTATTAATTATGTAAAAAAAGGTGAAACAATTTATTGTTTGAATAAAGATTTAACTTACCCAACGGAAAATAAAGAATTACCCGGTAATGGGGTTGTTGTAAAGATAATTGAAGACAGTATAGAAAGTATTATTAAATCATTTGGTAAGCCAGATTATTTTTATACACAGTATTTTTCTGATTCTAAAATTAAAGTTGACTATGTGGTGGGAGACAGAGTAGATACTGATATAAATTTTGCTAAAAAAATCAATGCATACTCTATTTTAGTAACATCAGGTGTAAGTAATTTTCTCTCTGAAGATTCAGCTGATTTAAAATTAAATTCTTTTTCAGAAATTATACCTTTTATAATTTAGAACTTTCAATAACGCGTATCCAATAATAAACCCGCCAATATGTGCTTCCCATGAAATATTACTTGTTGAAATAGCTATAAATATTTGAGATACAAACCAAAAAATCATAAAATATTTAGCTTTAATCGTTGTTGGAAATAATATTCCAAATGGAACTAAAACTAATAACTTAGCATTTGGGAATAAGTAAACATATGCACCCATTAGTCCTGAAACAATTCCAGAAGCTCCAACTACAGTTATTAAACTGCTTTGATTTAAAACAATGTGGAATGAGATACTTGATACACCAACGATTAATAGAAAAATAAAAAATTTTATCTTTCCTAATTTGTCTTCGACATTATTTCCAAATATCCAAAAACTCCACAAATTTCCTAAGATATGAATAAAATTTGCATGAAAAAAGTTTGAATAAAATAATCCCAGATAAACATTTTTAAAGGGAAATATAACATCATTGCTTATTACATTGCAATTATTTTGGTAATACTGTTCTATAGAAATAGGATATCCAGTTATAAATTCACATGGGATTGCTGCATATTCATAAAAAAAATTGAATAATTCTAAATCTGTCTTAGGTTGAATTATTACATAAGTTAAAACAACGGATATCATAAAAATTCTTGAAATGATTGGTGTATTTTTAGCTGGATTTATATCTGATATGGGTATCATTTTATGAACATTATAAGTACGGTGTAATATAAATATATGAAAAAGATAACAATAGTTTCATCAAAGAAATATATCAGATCTAGTCAGTTTAAGAGTCTAATTGACACTTTGGATTCAATAAAAATTGTATATGAATATATAGATCTAGATAAAACTGAAGATGATTTTGAAATAAACACAGATTCCATAATTCTTGGACTTGGTGGAGACGGAACTGCCTTGAGAGCAATGAAACTAGGTTGGATAAACAAAGTACCTGTTCTAAATATTGGTTCAGGAAGGGTTGGCTATCTTGTCAATTCACTAGAAGAGATAGACATCACATCACTTCTATCAAAAACTAATCAAAAGTATGTAAAACCGAGAACACCAATTATTCAAAATCAAGAAAAAAACTCTCCAGCTTTTAATGAAATAGTTATTATAAAAAATTCGCCTACTAGATTGCTAGATTTAGAAATTCAGACTTATGAACAGAAAGTTAAATTAAGAGCAGATGGTATTATTATTTCAACCTCTTTAGGGTCTACAGCATATAATTATTCAGCTGGTGGACCAATTGTTCAAACAAGTATAGATACTCTTATAATCACTCCAATTTCTCCATTTACAAAATTTCCAAGATCTATAGTTCTAGACAAGGAAAGTTCTATAAAAATTAAAGTTGCTAAAAATCAAAACTACTCAATTCAATTTGATGGTATTGAAAGCATTTCTAGAATTTCTAACGAAGATGAATATTATGAATATTTATTATCTGAAGAAAATTTAGATGTATTTTATGAAAAAGATATTCCAAAATTAGATTTATTTTTAAATCAAATACTTAGATAGTTCTTTAATTTAAATATATTCCTGTTATTATTTTCACGTGACCAAATACATATTTGTCACCGGCGGTGTAGTCTCTGGTCTTGGCAAAGGGATTACTTCAGCATCCCTAGGGAACTTGCTCAAATCAAGAGGACTTTCAGTTGTTAATCAAAAATTAGATCCATATATAAATGTAGATCCTGACACTATGAATCCATTTCAACATGGTGAAGTATTTGTTACTGAGGATGGTGCTACTACTGATCTTGATTTGGGTCATTACGAACGATTTACAGGAGTTAATTTAAGAAAAGATGCCAATGTTACAACTGGAAGTATATATAGAAAAGTCATAGAACGAGAAAGAAAAGGGGACTACCTAGGAGCAACAGTTCAGGTTATTCCTCATATTACTGATGAGATAAAAAGAAGAATAAAAGGAATTTCAAATGACGTAGACGTTCAGATTACTGAAATAGGTGGTACCGTTGGTGATATTGAAATTTTACCCTTTCTTGAAGCTGCAAGACAAATTAGAAAAGAGTTTGGTCAAGAAAATGTAATGTTTGTACACGTTACTCTCGTACCATTTATTGGTCCAAGTACTGAATTAAAAACAAAACCAACACAACATTCTGTATCTATGTTAAGAAGCTATGGCATCAGCCCTGACTTGATTGTTTTAAGATCTGATAGAGACTTAACTGATGAGATTAAAAGTAAGGTATCTCTCTTTTGTGATGTTGATTCACATAATGTTATTAATGCCCCAGATCTTAACGATATATACGACGTTCCTCTTAAAATGCTTGACGAAGGTTTAGATTCTGCTGTAGATAAGAGATTAAAATTAAACACTCCAGAACCCGATTTAACTAAATGGAAATCAATGATGTCTTTAAAAGAGGGTGTTACAAAAAATGTAAATATTGCGATACTGGGTAAATACTTTGGACTTCCTGACAGCTATATGTCAGTAGTTGAAGCATTGAAACATGCATGTTTGCAAAATAAGGTTATATTAAATCTTCATTGGATAGACGCAGATAATTTTGATATTGAAGAACTATCTTCATTAGATGGAGTTGTGGTTCCTGGTGGTTTTGGATACAGAGGTATTGAAGGCAAAATTTCAGCAATAGAATTCATTCGAAAAAATAATATTCCTTTCTTAGGTATATGTCTTGGTTTACAGTGCGCAGTTATTGAGTTTGCAAGAAATGTATGTGGTATATCAGATGCAAATTCATCTGAATTTTCGAAAAATTCTAAAAATCCTGTAATTGATATTCTTCCTAATCAAAACTTAGAAAAAGATGATATTGGAGCTTCTATGAGGTTAGGGACTTATCCATGCAAGGTTATACCTGATACCCACGCTCAAGAAATTTATGGTAATGAGATTGTCTATGAAAGACATAGACATAGATATGAAGTTAATAATAAATACAGAAAAGACTTAGAAGCTAGTGGATTAGTGTTTAGTGGACTCTCACCAGATGATGATCTAATTGAAATGATTGAGTTAAAAGACCATCCATTTTTTGTTGCTTCTCAATTTCATCCAGAATTTAAGTCAAGACCATGGGATCCAGCTCCGATGTTTAATTCATTTATAAAAGCATCAAAAGAAATAGATATTTCAACAGAGAAAATTGATGACTCATCAAAAGTTAGAGATTAAAGAATTACTTTCATCTTTTCAAGATTATCTAACATACGAAAAGGGACTATCAGAAAACACAGTAGATGCATATAAAAGTGACATAATTAAATTTACTCAATATGCTGATTTGAATAATTTGAATAAGAATGTAATTTCCAAATACTTTTTTGAACTATCAGAATTTAATTATTCAAATACTTCAAAACAAAGGATGTATTCATCTATCAAACAATTTTTAAAATATTTAAATAATTTTGGTTTTGTTGATAATTTTGAGATTGAAAATATTAAATTTAAATCTGAACTTAAGCTTCCCGAAGTTATTAGTGTTTCTCAAATTGATTCAATGATAAATTACTACAATCACAACTCATTTTTAAATTCAAGGAATTTGACAATTATTGACTTTATTTATTCAACAGGTAGTAGAGTTTCTGAAGTAATTAATGTTAATATTTCTGATATTGATACAAAAGAATCATTTGTCCGCTTAGAAGGAAAAGGCTCAAAGCAAAGAATTGTACCGCTAGGCTCCCTACTTGTTAATAATTTAACTGAATATATAAAATTACGCGATTCAATTGAGAATCTTGAATCAAGTAAATTATTTTTATCAAAATCTTATAAAAAACTTGATAGATCAGCAATTTTTAGAATTGTTAAATCAACCGCTTTGAAACTTGGACTAGATGTTGATTTACATCCACATACCTTAAGACATTCAGCTGCTACACACATGCTGGAAAGAGGGTGTGATTTAAGAACGGTTCAAGAATTTCTTGGTCACAGTTCAGTTTCAACTACACAGATATATACTAAGGTAACAAAAGAATTTTTAGAAGAAGCTTTTACTGAAAGTCATCCAAGATCATGAAAGAATTTTTAATCAAAGCAAGAAGAGCTATAAGATATTTATTCTATAAGAATGTGTCAATACAAGACCAATTAAATGTATCAAAAGTGCTTGATGATTCTGAATTAGAGTTACTTTTTTGGAAACTTTCAAAAGCTGATAGGCATCATTCAGTTGAAGTGATGAATAGAGCTATGAAAAAAACATCAAACAATGACATCTTAAAACTAGCTTTGTTACATGACATTGGTAAATCCATATCTGAATATTCATGGATATTTCGAATTATGACAGAACTTGGATTAATAAGATCTTTTAAATCAGAACTTTATTTAAACCATGAAGACATCGGGTATGATCTCCTAAAAAATCAAGATTTTAAGACAGATATTTCAACATTTTATTTTAATAATTTATTAAATGATAAAAATGAAGTTTTGGATACAACTGATTATTAATGAAATTAAATTATTTAGTTGAGAACCTACAGTCTTTATTAATAAAATACTCCTCTTCAAAAACCCAGATTGAAGAAAATTTGTACGAATTATTTTCTAGTTTAGATGAAAAAAATTCTAGTAATGAAATTGAAAATCTTTCTGAGTTTGTATTATTAGCAGCTTCTTTATTCGAATTAAAAGCAAAAAGAATGCTTCCTCAAGATGCAGATGTTGAGTGGATTGAAGAAGTCCAAGTTTTAAAAGATAAGGATTTGGCATTTGCCCGTCTATTACAATTTAAAGCCTATTCAGAAATTGGTATTGCCTTAGGTTCAAGAATAAAAAAGCATGAGAATCGAATTAATGCATTTAAGTATTACGCCACTAAAGACCTTTTCCCTAAACCAGATATTGATTATTACATTGATGTTGATAGATTTACCAATATTGGTAATGAAGTATTTCGTAGATATAGAACTATTGAAGGTTTTAAGCACATTGATAAAGACTTACCTGATTTACAGGACGCTATCGACAATTTACTTAAAGTTGTAAATTTAAGAATCTCTACTACTTTTGATGAGACTATTAAAAATCTTGAATCATCTGAAGAAGCAATTGCCTTTTTTCTTGCTCTTCTCGAAGCTGTCAGATGGGGTTTTGTAACTGCTGTACAAGATAAAGAAACTATTAATATAGAAAAAAACAATGAATTATAAAAAAATTATTACAGCAATACTCTTAGTCAGTGACGGGCCTGTTGACCACATTTATTTTGAAGAGAATTTTAATATTTCAAAAGCAGAGCTACTCAATATATACACTGAAATTAATCTAGATTTAAAAAATAATGATTTTGGATTTGAAATAAATTTTAATGATATCGAAGCAGATTTATTAACATTGGAATCAGTTACTCGGGACCTTAAAGATTTTAAACCCCCTTCGATATTAAGAGGTTTGTCTACACCAGCACTCGAAACCCTTTCAATAGTTGCTTATGAACAACCTGTTACTAAATTGAAAGTTTCTGAAATCAGGGGAGTGGAGTCAGAGTCTTCTTTAAAAACTTTAGAAGCAAGGGGATTAATTAGTAAATCAGGTACCTTAGATGTTCCAGGTTCTCCACATCTGTATGTTACAACTAAATTATTTCTTGAAAAATTAAATATTGTTTCAATAAAAGAACTACCAATATTGGGAGATTATTTTCAAAGCCCAAATGAAGAAGAATAATTTAGTTGAGATTAAATAAGCTTATTGCTCAAAATTTGGATATATCTAGACGAAAAGCAGATAATTTAATATCTTCTGGAGAGGTGTTAGTTAATCAGAAAACAGGCATTTTAGGGATGGACATTAAATCTTCTGACATTGTTGAGGTATACGGGCAAACACTTAAACATAATAAAATACACGAATATTATTTATTTAATAAGCCAAAGGGCTACATTTGTTCTCATGAAAAACAAGGAAATTCTCCAATAATCTTTGATTTAATTGGTATGGACCATCTTAAATTCGGCGGTAGGTTAGATAAAGAATCAGAAGGATTAATGTTGCTTAGTACAGATGGTGATTGGTTAAATTCTATATTTCATTCTAGAAATAAAGTAGAGAAAAAATATATAGTTAAAGTTAAAACTCCGTTAAATAAAGGTAAAAAATTCAAACGAAATATAAACCATAATGGAGATATATTACGAATTAAGAACTTAAAAATTATCAATAAATATACATTCGAAGTTACATTAAATACAGGAAAGAACCATGAGATAAGAAGAATTTTTAGATTTAATGGTTTAGATATTATTGAATTAAAGAGAGTTAAAGTTGGTAAATATAAACTAAATAATATTGAAAAAGGTAATGTAGTTAAAATAGAAATTAATGGATAAGCAAATAATCACTATCGATGGACCATCTGGAAGTGGCAAAACTACAATTGGTAAGTTATTAGCAAAAGATTTAAATTTAACATTTTTTTCTTCAGGTGCTGTATATAGAGTTATAACAAAACATTATTTAGAAACTAAAACTATAAATTTTGAAAATCTAGATATTCTCTCTACAGATCCAATAGAATTTCAAATTGATAAAAAACATTATTTTGAAGAAGACCTTTATTCTCCTGAAATTAATGAAAAGAGCTCTGAACTCGCGCAGCAATTAGAAATACGAACAATTGTTGAAAATATTTTAAAATTTATTTATGACTCTTCTAGAAACGGACTTGTGATTGAGGGAAGAGATATGGGAAGTGTAGTATTCCCAAATAGTAAAAATAAGATATATTTAGACTCTTCAAAAAAATTAAGATCAAAAAGAAGAATGTCTCAATCTAATAATATTGAAACTGAAGAGGACTTGACTAATAGGGACCAACGAGATTCAAGTAGGGAACATTCACCACTAGTGATACCTGATGGTGCAATAGTTATCGAAAACAATAATGTTACAATTGACGAAGTTGTAAATGAGATTAAAGAGAGTTTAAGGCTTCCGTAGCACTCCAATTTTTATCATTTGATATACCATTATTCTTTTCAGGAAAATTTTCAGATTGATTAAAAACTTCTAAGAACGAAGCAATTAATTTTACATTATTCCTTAGTTCTTTTGGAAGTGGAAAGTATTCATCTTCATTTTTATGCTCAAAATTCACGATCTGGATTGGCTTTAGTTCTTTGATAATATTGAATACTAAATAATCAGGAGCAGAAGCACCTGCAGTTAATGCAATATTTCCATCAATTTTAATTTTTTTTAAATCTTCAGTGTCTTCAATTCTATATGCTTTAACATCTTTACTCTCAACCATTTTTACCAAAGCATTTGTATTACTTGAATTTTCCGATCCTACTACCAATACAGAATCTACATTAGGTAATACATCTAGTATTGCACTTTGTCTATTTGTTGTTGCATAACATAAATCACTTTTTCTAGGCATATTTAAATTTTCAAATTTATTTTTAGAGCTCATCATAATTGGCTCCCACTCTGATATAGCAAGGGTAGTTTGAGCCAATAAAGCAGCATCGCCATCTATATTTAATTTTTCAACATCATCAATATTTTCAACTAAGTGCATATTTTTAGGAGACACACCTAAAGCACCTATGGCCTCATCGTGACCCTTATGTCCCACATATATTACCTGAGTACCTTTATCGGTATATCTTTTAGCTTCATGATGCACTTTTGTAACAAGAGGACAAACAGAATTTATAGTCAAAGATGACTTTTCATTAAATGCGCTTTCAATAGAAGGTGAAGTACCATGGGCAGAAAGCATTACTACAGCTCCATATGGTATATCAGAAGGATCTTCAACAAAAACTACATTATTATTTTGAAACTTTTCAACTATCCATTTATTGTGAACTATCTCGTGATAGCAATATATTGTTTCATCATATATCTTCAACATCCAGGAAAGCGCTTTTATGGCCATCTCTACACCAGCACAAAATCCTCTAGGTGTTACTAAAAAAACTTTATCAACCATATAGTTAGAATAGCTATATTAAAAATATGACTAAAAATAAAATTCCGGAGATTTTGCTAGTAGGGTTGCCTAATTCAGGTAAATCTACATTAATTAATGCGTTAACTAAATCAAAAACATCAATTATTGGTTCTACGCCAAATACGACTAGAGATAAAGTTACAAAAACTTTAACGCATGAAAATAAAAAAATAATAAATATTTCAGACCTACCTGGGTTTCTTGAAAATCCTGAAATAAGTATTATCAATTATCAAAAAAATATTAATAAATTTATGTCTGATGCCGATAAGATATTTTTTGTTATTGACGTAAAAACTAATGATATTTCTGGATTAGATTCAATATTTAAACTTTTGTCAAAGTCGAATTCTATGAAAAATGTAATCACCATATTTAATAAATGTGAAGATTTTGATACTAATAATTTGGATAAAAGATTTTATAAGTACATAGGAGAATCACATTATTTTGTTTCTGCTTATCACAAACTAGGTTTAGAAAATTTACTTTCTTATTTAGAATCACTATCAGTTGTTCAATTAAAATCAGAAGAATTTGTAACTTCTCTAACAATAATTGGTAGGCCTAATGCTGGTAAATCAACGCTCTTTAATAGTTTATTAAATAATGAAAGGTCTACTGTTTCAGATGTACCGGGAACAACTAGAGATAAAATTACAGAAGAACTAAATATAAATGATAGGAATTATTCAATAATAGATACTGCTGGAGTACCTAGGAAAAAACAAAAAGATCAGATAGACAGATATTCATCCCAATTAGCAGTTAGTTCACTTGAAAATGCTCATATTGCATTAGTGGTTGTTGACTCAACAGAAGGGGTGTCATTCGAAGATAAAAGAATTTTAAAAGCAGCAATTGAAGAGAATGTCACGCCTCTTTTAATTCTTAATAAATGGGACAAACTAAATACAGAACAAAGAGATGCTTTAAATAGTTCTGTGAAAAAAGATTTAAAACAACATAAGTGGATTAGTTTAATTCGTATTTCAGCCCTTAGTAAGAAAAATATTACTTTAATATCTAAACAGCTAGATCTAATAGAGCAACAACTTGCTACAAGAATTTCTACTTCTGAATTAAATACACATTTCAGGTCTTTGTGGACTAAAAACCCTCCACACCCTTTTAGAGGAAAGAGAGCAAAGTTAAAATACGCAACTCAGTACTCCACATTTCCACCAGAGTTTGCCTTTACATTGAGTGGTAGAATTCCAAAAAATTATGAAGCTTTCATAGAAAATTACATTAGAGATAATTTCAAAATGAATCTAATTTCATTCAGAATTAAGATAAATGCATAGTTTCGGATTTAAATTAGTTGTATTTTTTGCTGGTTTTTACCTAATAATTAGGTTTTATCAAATAATTTATTACTTAATAACCTAATTTGAAATAAACAAATTAGTAAAGAAAAAAAACAAATAGTAATTGAATATAACTCATAATTTCCTATTATTAATACATCCACATTTATGTGGATTTTTTGTATACAAAAAGGAGAGAAATTGAGTAATTTCAAAGGATCCAAAAGTTGGCGTCTTATATTACTTTTCTCAGTTTTTGCACTCGTTGTAGTCGCATGTGGTGGCGATACAGCAGAAGAAGAAGTTGCTGAAGAAGCAACTGAAACTACTGCGGCACCAGCAACTACAGCTGCACCAGCTGAAGAAGCAGCTCCATCAGGACCTGATGGTGTTTATAAGATGGCGATCTTTTCAGATCCCCAGACACAAAACTACTGGAATTACCTTGATACTGAAACCGATGTTTGGACACAATATGTAATGTCCGGTCAAGCAGTTTCACTATTCGGAATCTCTTATCCTAACTATCAATTAACTACAAGTATGGCTGCCGAATTGGTTGAGACATCTGTAGATAATGGTGATGGAACATTTACATATACTGTTCCAATGGTTAATGGATTTGAGTGGAGTAATGGTGATCCAATTACTGCTAATGACATGGTATGGACTTATAACATTGTTAATGAGCTCGGATTATTAAGTAACTGGGAGACTTACTATCGTCAAGCCTCATCTGTTGAAGGTGAAGAAGCTGACGGTATTGTTAGTCTTGTAGCAGTAGATGATTACACAGTTGCAATTACACTGAACTTTGATGCTGGATTATCAGCATGGCAGTACAGAATTGCACAAGCACCTTTCTTGAATGAAACTTATTGGTCACAATTTGCAACATCAAGAGAAGATTTGCTTGCTGCAGACGGTGCTGCTGCACCTGTAGCTAGTGCATTTGTTTATAACAAAGTTGAACAAGGCGCTTTCTACACATGGTCTTATGATTCAAATACCATGTGGTTCGGTGGAGACACAACAATATATAAGAGTGGTACAGTTATCGAATGGGATAACGGAGTAGCACCAGCAGTTAGCCAATCATTTGGTGATACTACTGGTGATTCCTTCACATACACTTCAGGACCATATGTTGGTACTGTAGAGTTCACTCTATATGGTGATCAAGATGCTGCTTATCTAGCATTCCAGAATGGTGAAGTAGATTTCGTTCTTAACCCATTAGGAGTTAAGAGAAACTTATTCGACCAACTTTCAAGAGTACCTGGAGTTGAAACCACAGCAAACCTAGGAAATGGTATGCGTTATATGGCATTCAACACAAGAGTATTCCCAGGAAGTGACAAAGCATTCAGACAATCTGTTGCTTGTATTTCTGATAAAGAATTCGTATTGAATAACGTTCTACAGGGAGTAGCTGTAAACATGGATGGTCAAATGCCAGAAGCATTGACCGCATGGGTTGCACCTGTAACTGGTGTTCTTGCTGACTGTGCAGGACTAAATGCTGAAGAACGATGGGGTAAATCTGTCGAAATTCTTCAAGCTGCAGGCTGGACAGCAACTGATTGGGGTTCACACCCAGGTGGAGCTGATAGAGCTGTTGCACCTACAGGTGTTAAAGGACCTAATGGGGAAACACCACCAAGCGACATGTTGCTTTATGCACCAGGCGCTGGGTATGACCCATTAAGATCAACAATGTCATTATTTATAGCTGATTGGATGCAACAGCTTGGATTTGATGTTACAGCTAGACCAACTGGATTTAGCGTTATTGTAGACAAAGTGTTCACACCAGATACTTGTGAAGACTGGTATTTCTACATGTTAGGTTGGGGACTAAGTGCATATCCTGACCACCCAGAAGCATTCTTTGCTTCTTACAACGATACCTGCGAAGGTGGATATAACACACCTGGTTTTAACAACGCAGAGTTCGACGCACTTGTTAGTGAATTCAATAAAGCTAAGACAGTAGCAGACGCAATTGCTATTTCTCAGCAAATGGAAGCTATATTGTTCGAAGAGATGCCTTATTTGGTACTCTTTAACGTACCTACATTAGAGGTATACAGAAGCAATGTATCATTCCCATTCACTGATGTATTAGATGGTTTGACTGGTACTGGTGGAGGTTATCCTTCATTAGTTAAGGTCCAAAGCTAATTAATTTAGTTATTAAAATGGCGGGTAATTTACCCGCCATTTTATAATGTTGAGGTAAATTATGGGCGAATATATTATCAAAAGAACATTGCAGATGACTGTTGTGTTTTTTTTATTTTTAGTATTTTCTTATTTACTTTTTAATGCAATTCCTGGAAATGCATTTTCAAACCTCCTCTTAAATCCCGATCTTCCTCCAGATGCATATAATAGGGTTCTTGAACTTTATGGACTTGATAAACCTTTGTTTGAAAGACTTCAGTTATATATTGTTAACTTTTTTAAAGGTGATTTTGGATATTCTTATAAATCCTTTCCTAAAACTCCAATAGAACTTATCTCAGAGAGATTGCCTAGAACTTTGATGCTCTTTGCTATTGTGAATATTGTATCTTTTTATACAGGATTTTTTATTGGAAAAATTTTAGCATGGAGAAGAGGTTCTCAGTCTGAGACTTGGATTACATTAACTTCTGTTTTTTCTTATACTGTTTTTTATCCCTGGTTTGCACTAATGATGCTTTGGGTATTCGGGTATAAATTAGGATGGCTCCCCATAGGTAAATTTCTCTACCCTGAAAAATGGTACGATGCTCCTTTTGATAGCGATATTGTTTTTAGTTCCATGATTAAATTCACTATTGTTGTTTCTCTTATTCAATTTGCTGCTTATTTAGCTACAAGAGGAATTGAATCATTGAGTTCTAGAAGAAATTTAAGATTTGCTAGTTTGATAGCAATATTTATTGGTAGCTACTTCTATTGGAATAATGGTGCAGCTCTCATTAAGAAACCATACGCGGCTGATATAGCATATCATATGATACTTCCTGTTATGGTTGTTACAATCGTAGCATTTGCAGGAACAGCATTGCTTACGCGTACAACAATGATGGAAGTTTTAAAAGAAGACTATATATTAACTGCTAGAGCAAAAGGTATAAGTCAAAAAAGAATTAGAGATAGGCATGCTGCACGAACAGCGTTACTGCCAGTTGTAACTTCATTTATTTTTACAATTGTGACTATTATTGATGGCTCTGTACTTACAGAACAAATATTTTCCTGGCCTGGAATGGGTCAACTCTTACTTCAAAGTGTCCTTGAAGAGGACATACCAGTAGCTATGGCATGTTTTTCATTTGTTGGAGTGTTTGCATTAGTAGCACACTTATTAGCAGATATTTCTTACTCATATTTAGATCCTCGTATCAGGATAAAATCACAAGGATAAATTATGAATGAGAATATAGAACAAGATTTACAGAAACAACTCAGAAAAGAGGCAATAAGAAGAAACTGGAACCTTTTTAGACAAAGTAAGTTAGGTATGATAGGGCTCTATATTGTAATTTTCTTTTTATTCTTAGCACTACTACAGCCTTTTCTATTCATTACTGGTATTTGGAACAAGGGTGTTTATGATCCAGTTGTTGGATATGAAGCTATTAAAGATACATTACTTGTAGTTGAGTGTCCAAAAGAATATCCAACAGAGAAGTATGAATCAATGAAAGATTGTCCGGGACCAGGTGAGCTAAATGTGAAAAGATTATATCTTGCACCTGGTGTAGAAGTAGGCGATTACTATGAAACTTTCATACAGCCAGCACCACCTTCCTCAAGACACTTACTTGGAACAGATTCGCTTGGAAGAGATGTGTTTTCACAAATAATGGAAGGTAGTCAAGTAGCATTTGTTTTAGGCTTGTTAAGTGCAACATTAGGTGTTGGAATTTCAACAATATTAGGAACAATAGCTGCATTCTTTGGTGGCAGAGTAGATGCATACCTGATGAGACAATCTGATTTAATTTTAATGCTCCCAAGCTTACCTTTACTATTTATAATTTCAGCTTTTGCAGAATTAAAAGTTTGGCACCTTGCCATAGTCCTAGGTGTGCTTGGTGGTCTTGGGGGTTCTGTAATTACAATTAAATCACAAGCTTTACAAGTGAAAGTTAAGCCCTTTGTAGACTCAGCAAGAATCACTGGTGGATCAAGGTGGAGAATTATGTTTTCTCATGTTTTACCAAACGTAGCACCTCTAGCTCTACTATTTATGGTCTTTAGTGTTACTGGTGCAATAGCATCTGAATCAGTATTATCATTTCTTGGTTTATTAAACATTGATATGAGTTGGGGAATAATGATTTACTTATCTCAAACTGATGGATTTATATTTTCAGGACTTGAATTTTGGTGGCTAATACTTCCTGCTGGTTTAGCTGTAACTCTTTTAGCTGGAGGATTCTACCTAGTAGGTAGAGGCCTTGACGATGTATTTAATCCTAGATTAAGGAAAAGATAGTAATGAGTAAAGAAGTATTAAGTGTCAAAAATTTAAATATGCATTATGAAACTCTTTCCGGAGATGTTCATGCAGTAAAAGATGTTTCTTTTTCAGTAAAAGAAGGAGAGTCGTTTGGTTTAGTTGGGGAATCTGGTTGTGGTAAAACTTCTGTTGCTATGTCTTTACTTCAACTTCAAGCAGACAATGCGAAAATATCAAGTGGAAGCATTCAATTAGATGGAGTTGAGCTTGTTGGTATGAATGAATCTGAGCTTCGTAAGGTGAGATGGGATGGAATAAGTATTGTATTCCAAGGAGCCATGAATGCATGGAATCCGGTTGTTAAAGTAGGGGAGCAAATTAGAGAAGCAATTAGAGAACACTATCCTGAAAAATCAAAGGCTGAGAATACAGAAAAAATAGAAAGTTTATTTAAAATGGTGGGGTTAGATGCCGCTGTTATTGATCGTTTCCCCCATGAATTATCTGGTGGAATGAAACAGAGAGCAATTATTGCACTTGCATTATCTTGTGACCCTAAAGTTGTTATTGCAGATGAACCGACAACAGCATTAGATGTAGTAATACAGGATCAGATATTAAACGAAATTAAAAAAGTTCAACAACTTTTAGGTTTAAGTTTGATTTATATATCACATGACATTGCTGTAATTGCAGAAATGACAGATCAAATGGCTGTTATGTATGCTGGCTCTATAGTTGAAATAGGTCCAACGGAAAAAGTATTCTCTACACCAAAACATGCATATACAAGATTATTACTCGAATCTACACCATCAGTTGTTGGAGAAAAAAAGAAATTAAGATCCCTAGATGGAGAACCACCTAGTTTAATTAACGAAATTATTGGCTGCTCTTTCTCGCCAAGATGCCCTGATCCTAGTAGTGATTGTGAAAATCCAATTAAAGAAATGGGTTTAGTTGAAATTGAACCAGGACACTTTGCGGATAATTGTTGTGTAGATTGTGGGTAAGTTATGAAAAAAAATGTAATTGAAGTAAAGAATCTTGAAAAATACTATGAAGTTTCAGGAGGTTTCTTTTCTAGGAATAAAGATATTGTCAAAGCTGTAGATGATATATCTTTTGAAATACCTTTCGGAGAAAGCCTTGGTTTAGTTGGACAGAGTGGTTGTGGTAAAACTACAACAGCTCGTGCTCTTTGTTTACTTGATCCAAAAACCGGGGGAGATGTTAAGTTTTATAATAATGAAACTGAAAACATGCAGAATATTGACAATCTTGAAGATGAAGAATTGAAAAAATTTAGAAGAAATATACAAATGATATTTCAAGATCCTTACGAATCGTTAAACCCAAGATGGACTATTAAAGATATTATATTAGAACCACTAAATATTCACAATATTGGTGATTTACAAGATAGGGAAGAGGCTGTTGTTGAAATACTTAAAACAGTAGGCCTTACACCTGCTTCAAATTATCTACCTAGGTATCCACACGAACTCTCAGGAGGTCAAAGGCAAAGAGTATCTATAGCTCGTACATTAATTATGAAACCTAAATTTGTAGTATGCGATGAACCTACTTCCATGCTTGATGTCTCAATTCGAATATCAATAATGGATTTAATGTTAAATTTAGCAAAAGATCTAGAAGTTTCTTATTTATATATAACGCATGATTTAGCTGTTGCGAGATACATGTGTAACAGAATCGCTGTTATGTTTAACGGTAAAATTGTAGAAATTGCAGAAACTGAAGAGCTTCTAAATAATCCAATTCACCCATATACAAAAAGATTAATTTCATCTATTCCAGTTCCAGACCCTTCATATGATAGAAAAGTTTATGATGTAAATTATGATGAGCTCGACGCTATTATCGCAAAACATGGAACTGATAATCCGATGGTTGATATAGGAAATGAACATTATATCTCTACCCATGATGTTAAAGGTCTTATTTGAAATTTAAAGATTTATTTCTTTTACCAAACGTTATTACACTTTCACGCCTATTTATAGTTATTTTTCTATTTACTTCCTTTAATCCTGTTGAATTTAATTACATTTCGTTAATAATAATTATTGCGCTAATTGGACTAAGTGATTCATTAGATGGAATTGTTGCTCGAAGATACAACCTTGTTTCAAAGTTAGGAATTATTCTTGATCCATTTACAGATAGGATTGTTTTTTTACTTTTACTTTTATGGATTAAAAACTTAATTCCTGATTATTTTTTATTCGGAGTAGTTATTAGGGAAGTATTAATTTTAATAGGATCAATTTATGTCTTGTTTACAGAGAAAACAGTAAAAGTTTCAAATAAAGGTAAAGCATCGACAGTATTTGTATTTATAACAATATGTTTATATATATTAAATACAGCTGTAATCGTTCCTCTTTTAAATATTTTTACAATTTTTGTTATTTTATTCTATTTTTATGTTGCAATTGAATATTTATACAACTTAATATATAAACATGGATGATCATACAAAACCAATTGATACAAATGGAGAAAATAGTACAGTCAAATTTGTACTAAACGTTCTTAACCAAAGTTCGAGATCATCATCTTGGATGCTAAATGAGGGTAATTATACAATTGGAAGATTAGCGGAACATGAAATTATATTAGACGATGTTACAGTGTCGCGGAATCATGGAAAAATAGTTATTGAAAGTGATAATTCAAAAATTACCGATAATAATTCGACTAATGGTATTTACATAAATGATATTTTAATAAACGACAGCACTGAAATACATTCAGGTGACAAAATTCAAATTGGTAAATTTCTACTACTTTTTACTAAAGTGTAACTATGAATATAGGTGAAGTTGTTAAGACAATAAAGAAAGATTATCCTTCTATTTCAATTTCAAGAATACGCTTTTTAGAAAAAGAAGGACTTATTAAACCAAAGAGATCTACTGGTGGGACCCGTCTATTTACATTAAAAGATATAGATAGGATTTTAAATATATTAGACCTACAAGAGAATCAATACTACAGTCTTAAAGCAATTAAAAATAACTTATCTCTTATTAGTAATAAAAATTTAAAAAAAATTAGTATTAAAGAATATACTAAGCACGACATACTAAAGCTATCAGGTTTAAGTACGAACGATTATGATCAACTCATAAAATATGAATTTGAACTTGAACAAAATGTATTTTACCTTGAAGACTTAGAGAGACTAAAAGCATGGTCTTATTTTTTTGATATAGGTTTACATCCACGCAATTTTACTGTTTTAAAATCAGTCTCCGATCGGATGGTTGGATTTATTGATCACCTTACTTCAAATTTACATGATGATGATAAAGTTATCAAAGAAGATATTGTTGATAATTTATCAAAAATATTTAAAGGACAAATATTAAAAAATCAATAATAATATTTTCAATATTTATATTTTTAACAAATTCACTTCTAGCTGATGAATTGGATGAAGTTTTATTAACTACTGATATATATATTTCTTACGATTATGATGCTAAATCAACAATGTATGAGAGTAATTCAAGTATTAAAATTTCTCCTGCTTCTCTTACTAAATTAATGACAGCCCTTTTGCTTTATGAGACAAATTCATTAAATCAACAAATTACAACTAAATTACCACAAGATTATGAATTTGCTGGAAAGGTAGCTTACTTAGAAGAAGGGCTTATTTTGACCACTGAAGAGCTCCTGGAGCTATTATTAGTCTATTCTGCTAATGATGCTGCATATGTAGCAGCAATGGAAATATCAAATAGTATTGAAGACTTTGTAAATTTGATGAACCTAAGAGCAAATGAAATTGGCATGAATAATACAGTATATTTAAATCCCGATGGTTTAGATGAATTAGGACATCAAACAACTTTAAATGACTTACTAATATTGAGTATTTATATAATCGAGAATACAAAAATTCTTGATATTACCAGTAAGGAAAAGGTTTACATTAATAAACTTGATAAAAAAACATTTAAAAATACAAATACAATAATAAATGAAGGATTTGAAGGATTAAAAACAGGATGGACTTCTGAAGCTGGATTAACTTTTATTGGTTTTAATCAAAATAACAGTAGGAGAGTAATAACGATCGTAAACAACTCTTTAGTCGATGAAGAAAAAATAAACCATTTTATTGATACAAAAGTTTTATATGAAAATTCTATTAATGACTTTAACATTAGAAATGTATTAAATAAAAATGATATAATTTATAAAATATATAATTCAGAATCTGTAACAAGTTATTTCCCAAGCAAAAATTTAAAAAGTTTTATCAAATCTGATACAAATATTGAAAAAATTGTGAAAATCGAAAATAATAATTTTTTAATTTCATTTGATAATATATCTTTACAAGAGAGAATTAATATACCTACTTCAAATTATAAAGTTAATTATCAATTTCATTGGTCAAATCGTTTTCTTAATAATATTTTTAACAACTAAGCTACCGTAACTATTTTAGTAAAATTTACTTATGTCAGATAAAATTTCTGTTGAAGTAAGTTCTATTAGATTAGAAGAAGAAACCGAAACTCCTATTATGCTTCTTCAGAAACCAAATACAAATAAAGTACTTCCAATTTGGATTGGGACAATTGAAGCGGTATCTATAGCTTATGCACAGGAAGGTTTTGTCCATCCTAGACCCCAAACACATGATCTTTTGTTAAATATACTTGACTCATTAAATGCAAAAATTTTAGAAGTATCAATTACCGACATCCATGATAAAACCTACTTTGCAGAAATTAAATTATCTACTCATGAAGGTGAACTAACGCTATCTTCACGACCTAGTGATGCAATTGCTTTAGCTCTAAGATCATCTGCTAAGATATTCGTAGAAAATTCTGTATTTAATGACAACTATATAGAAATTTATGATGAAGATAAGGTTGATATTGATGAGTTTTCACAATTTATTGATAATGTTTCCCCTGAGGATTTTTCTTAAAACCTTGATAAAATATTTATCTATAGTAGATTAAAACTATGCAACAGGGTTATACAGGACCGGAAGTATGTAAGATAACTGGTATATCTTATAGACAATTAGATCATTGGACATCAACTAAATTAATTTCTGCTTCAATACGTAATATTAAAGGTTCAGGATTTCATAGAATTTATTCTTTTAACGATATCGTTCTAGTTAAGTTAGTTAATAAGTTAAGGTCTGCTGGAATCAGTTTACAAAAGATTAGAATTGCTTTAAAAAATATATCAAAAATTTTAGGAAAAAATACAAATATTTCAGATGTGTCTGTATTTTCAGATGGTACATCTATTTATGTTTTAACAGAAAATGATCAGATGATTGACTTGTTAAAAAAAGGACAAGCAGTATTTGGTATATCACTAGGGCCTGTTCACACTGAAACGGAAGCGGAAATTTTATCTTTGTATCCTGATAAGATTTCTTCAGCTAATAAATGAAATTTGCCCATTATTCAGAAAAATTATTTTCAGAACATTTAGATCTTTTTGACATCAAATGGATTTATGAACCAAGAAGTTTTCCATTAAGGTGGGGTAGTGGTGCTATAAAAATGATGTTTACACCTGATTTTTTCTTACCCGAATATGATACTTATATTGAAATAACAACAATGGATCAAAAATTAATTTCAAAGAAACAAAAAAAGATAAAATTAGCCCGTAAATTATATCCCCAAACATCATTTAAGCTAATTAACGAAAAAGAGTTTTACAATTTTCTAACAAAAGATAAAGAACAATCAGTTAAGGAAGCTATAGCTAGTTGAATTTATAAGCAACTGTTCTGCATTCACTATACCTAAACTTTCAGCAATTTGAATTTCTTTATTAACACTTGTGTTACTCATTAATCTGTTATCTGTATTTAAAGAAATATTAAATCCAAATTCAATTAATTCTTTTATAGGATGATCACCTACACTCTTATACATATTTGTATGAATATTTGATGAAATACATACCTCTAATGGTATTTGATTATCTATTAGTTCCTTACTTGTATCTCCTAATTCTTTTGTTTCTAAATTTATGTCTTCTATAATTCTCACACCATGTCCGATTCTTTGGGCACCATTAGATAGAGCATCCTTAATTGAATGAACACCATCACCTTCTCCAGCGTGAATAGTTAGATTTATCCCAGCTTCCTTAATTTTCCTGAATGATTTTTCAAACAATGATGGCATATAGTTAAACTCAGGACCTGCGATATCAAATCCGATTATTTTATCTTTAGTTTCTATTGCTAATTCAGCTACTTGGCCTACATTGTCAAAATCATGCCGCATTCCACAAAGAATTAGTCCAGATTTAATTCCAAAATCATTTTGAGCTTTTTTGAATCCTGAATTAATAGAATCTATGACTTTTGTAGGGGATAGAGTGGCATTTACTGAATAGAATGGTGCATATCGTGACTCATACATGGTTATACCATTGTTATGCATGTCTTCTGCAGCTTCGTATGCAATCCTTTCAAGATTAGGCTCTGTTTGCATTAAAGCAATTGTGTGAGTAAAAGCTTCAAGGTAATCATCCAAGGAAGATGAATCTGTTCTGTCAAAAAATGATGATATATCATCTGTTTTAAGTAATGGTGTGTAGTTTATCTCTTTTGCTAGTTCTAATGCAGTAGAGGGCCTTAAACCGCCATCTAGATGGTCGTGTAAAATAGCTTTATACACAACGCAACATAATATATATTATAGGACAATCATGAAGTTTAGATAATTTCACTAATTACACTCTCCTTGTGTGTTAATGGTAGCCAATGATCTGCATTTTTAACTTCTTTAACAGCTACATTTGATCCTGATAGTTTTAATCTTTTAATCATCTTTTCGTTTAACTTTACTGCAGCATCATTTTTACCAAACAAAAAAGTTACTTCAATGTCTATGTCTCTTCTCCATTGATTAGAGAGCTCTATGTTAAAATCTATGTTCGAATACCATGATATGGATTGTTTTAATCCGTTATGAAAATGGTTAACCAAAGATTCAATATCAATATTATGAATTTTGCTATCATCATTATGCGTAGTAAATAAACTTTTTAACGATAAATCTAACAAATCATAATCAATCTTTGGTGTAACTCTATATGCAGATCTAAAGAATAAATCTAGATTTTGTGACAGTAATTCATTTGCTTGCTCAGGATTTTGAAAAGAACTTATATAATGCTGACCTTTATCAAAAACTAAATTATCATAAATACTTGTTGATGGAAATTCTGTACCACCGCAAATTAATACTAGTTTTTCAATTTTTACATTTCCCCTACTAGCTACTGCCCATGCAACAATAGATCCCCAGTCATGTCCTACAATTATAAGATCATTAGTCAGCTGTAGCTTGTTTATTAACTTCTCAATATCTAATGATAAGTTTTCAATATTAAAGTCACTTACTATAGAATCTTCAATTGACGACAGAGGGTAACCTCTTTGTTCAACAACTGTTACCCTTAATTTATCTTTTAATTGGTTTTTTATATCACTCCAGAAATACATACTAGAAGGGAAACCATGAAGAAATAATACATCCCTCCCCTCTCCTTCGCTTGTGTATGACAATTCAAAATCATCTAATTGTAATTTATTTATCATATGAGCTTATTTTTTCTCAATATAACAATAGTTAAACATATTGCAAAAAATAACCATTGAAAAGCGTAACTTAAATGTGGGGCATCATATGGTTCTGTGAGGTTGATGCACTCAATGCTGTTTCCACATTCTTCTGTCAGTGTTAAGTAATATTTCTGTAAAGTTATATTCTTATCATTTTCTATAAATGTCTTATCAATTCTAAATAAATAATCAGATTGGGGAACATCATCCTGTCCAATAGTCTGGGTGTTATAACTCATTAATTTTCCAATATATTTAAATTGTTCATATTTATCAATTGAATCTAAATCAAAATCAAGTGGAACCCATCCCCTGTTTACAACCATGTAATTGCTCTCATTATCAGAGATAAGGTCTATTCTGTTATATCCATTTTCTCCATTGTGCACTCTAGATCTTAAAAGCCATGTATGTAATAAGGAAATATCTTCAACAATTTGAATATATTGGTATTCAGACAGACTATTAACATCTGTTATAGATACTTCTAATATATTTTCATACTTAGTAAGTTTTTCTAAATTATTTGTATCATCATAATGACTCGTCAACTGCCAGTAGGATAATCCTAGAAAAATTATGACAATAAGAATTCCTAGATAAAACAGTACTTTAAAAGGTATTTTTTTTAGCTTATCCAACTTGTATCACCTCTTCGTTTGTCACCAAATGAAAAAACATCTTTATTCAATCCTGAAACACAAACTCCACCAAAATACATATCGTATTTATCAGTTATAGTTATGTCTTTATATGTTTCTATTGAATCAGGTTCTGCTCTAACCGAACCATCACCATTCACATGAAATCTTGGCTCATCTATTGCTTGACGCCAGTTATTGTTTTTTGAATAATTTAACAATACTTGAGCAATAGCTGAACTTATCCTATCTGCTCCTGGAGATCCTATAGTTGTAATACCATTATTAGATTGAATAATTAAGGGACTCATATTTGATATTAGTCTATCTCCTTTTGTGTCACCCAAAAAGCCTTGAGGATTAAGTTCAATTTCACCTAGTGAATTATTAAAATACATACCGGTATTTTGACACAGAACACCTGATCCATATCCACTAGAAAATGTTATAGAAAAATGATTGTTCATTTCATCTGAAGTATTAACTTGAATAGTAGATGATGATTTAGTTAAATTTATAATTTCTTGGTTTATTAAAGATTGTCTATCACCAAAAAATTCATACTTATCTTTTCTGTTTTTATATACATCAATCAATGCATCGATATTATTACCCGTACTTAATTCATCAATATATTTTAAAACCATCAATCCTCCAATAGAGGGGCCGGAATGTCCTGTAAGCATTAAATTTTTGTATTTAAAATTAAATTTATTGTCCTCAATTAATTTATAATTACCAAAATCTTCTGAAGTTGCATGTCCACCTTCATTTACAATTGTTTTAAGAATTTCTTTTGAAATATCTCCAATATAAAAATCATTAAAACCCTCATTCGATAAGTGCTCTAGAGAGTCACTTAATTTATTTAACTTAACAATCCCATTTTCTAAATCCTGTGATATATTTTCTAAAATCATTTTTGAATAATCGTGCCACATAAACATTGGTTTCAATGCATGCTCAAAGTAGTCTTTTGTTGGTTGAGTTAATTTAAATCCTTTCTTTGCAATGTTGATTGGAAATTCCAATAGTTTGCTTAAAGGGAGTGATGCATAATTCTTATATAAAAAATCTAATATTTTATAAATACCTGGGATTGCGAATGTGTTAGCTCCTTTACAAGTTTCTACATACCCCCCATACGTCAACACTACCCTATGCTCTTTGTGGTCGTTACCTTTGAAATTTTTAGGAGATACGAAATATCCATCCACTGTATGTGATTGATTAGTCTTCCCATCATAAAAGGTTAAAAGACCTGAAGATGTTGGTGCAACAACACCTAAATCTGTAACCATAGAGGTTACAATACTTGTTATCAATACATCGGCAGCATTTGGTTTTAAATCTTTAATTGATTCTGCTGCTTTAGAACTATATTCTGCAGTACTTGATAAAGAAACTTTCATTTAAACAGTGTAGTTTATAACTTTTATATGCAAAAATATATATATGAAACAGGACATTATTAAGTATGATGAAAATATTTATCAAATTGATGTGTTTATGGAGAATAAACCTGGACGTATGTCTTGTTATTATATCGACTCAACAAACCCAATATTAATAGAAGTAGGACCATCAAACTCATTCCCCTACCTTATATCGAGCCTTGAATCATTAGGAATTAATGAAGTAAAAAGATCTGCAATGACTCATTTACATTTAGATCACATTGGAGGAATAGGACACTTAGTTGAAAAATATAAAGAACATTTTGTTTACATTCATGAGCTAGGCTTAAAACATCTTCCAAATCCTGAAAAATTATGGAAAGCCGTATCTGAAGTTTATACAGAAGAATGGCTATCAACTAATTGGGGTGAAATTAAACCAACACCAATAAATAATTTACGTTCCCTTAAAGATAAAGAATTAATTGATCTTGGAAATGGAAGAAAATTAGAAGCTATATACGGACCAGGTCACGCAAAGCATCATTATACATTTTATGATGAATATTCTAAAACCATATTTATGGGAGATACTTTAGGATTGATTTACCCCCATGGTAATTTTGTTCAACCAAACCTTCCACCACCAGATTTTAATAAGGAGGTTCTGTTCAATACTTTAGATGAGTTATACACACTAGATCTTAAATATGTAGCACTTGCACATTTTGGAATTCATAAAAATCCGTATCAATTAATAATAAATGCAAAAGAAAATATAGAGCTTTGGATAGACTTTGTAAATAAATTACCAAACTTATCAATAAATGAAGCTACTGAATCATTGCAAATTTGGCTAAGCGAGAATTATCGCATTCTTGGTGTTGATGAAGAAACTATTAATAATTATGTAAATAACGGTAATTTTAAAATGCAAATTCAAGGAATAAAAAAATATTTACATATTGATTAAGAGATTTTACCTTTTATCAAAAGAACAAAAGGTGCGATTAAAAACTCCGGTAATATTCCTACAAAAAAATAAATATCAACAACTACGCCACCTCTTAAAAATATTGAGACAATTCTTGAAAATAGAACAACTGACCAGATTAAGATTAGAAAATCAAGATAGACTATTTGACGTGTTCTTAAATACTGGAAACAAGTAACAGCACAGATTAAATACAGTGAAAGAGGATAAGTTAATAAGTTTAATTTACCATTACCACCTGTATCTGTAAGTGAAAGTAACTGAAGATAAGACTCTTCGAAAATTAAAAAATTAATATTAGGAAAAAATGTAGCATAAATAATAGTTAATCCCATCACGACTAATAAGCCTGAGATAAAAAAAGTAAGAATAGTTCTATAGCTGTTCATTTATTTGAGTAATTATAAACAGAAAAACTCCTAGTTTCCTAGGGGCTCTTCATTAAAAGTCGGCAGTGTCCTACTTTCTGAAGAAGTAAAAAAGCTGGAGATAACTCCCCAGCTTTTAAATTACCTAGTTTTTAAAAAACCTAGGAAATTATTCTCAGCAGCACTACTGCATCGATCACAGTCAACCACTAAGCAAGATAAAATATGTTGTATTAGATCTCTAATCCAACTTTCATCTTCAATTTCTTCGGTCTCAATAAAACCAATAGGCATACAAATACCTCCTGGATGGTTGGTTATTTGGGACTGAGTTAAAAATAATAGTATACACAGAATTAAATGCAACTATATATAAGAAAAACCCCTAGTTTCCTAGGGGCTCTTCATTAAAAGTCGGCAGTGTCCAGATTGGAAAAAAACTTTAAGATTTTATTCTTTACGAATTGAATGTCTTTGAAATTAATATTTGTAAAAGCATTAAATTCAGCATAATAAACTTGATCCGCAAGTTCTAAAATCTGTTCATCACTCAAGGGAATTATCATAAACTTATCTTTTTTAATCATCTCTTCTATAAACTTATCATTTGCTAAGTTATTCCAATTAATTTCATATAATCCCAGATCTGGATAATGAACACCATAAACGGTGGTTTCAGTTATATACTCAAAAGAATAATCAAACAAAAATTCAAAAATAGATATGTTGTCTTTGATTGAATCTAAAGTTATTTGTAAATTATTAAAAGTTATTAACTTCTCATCTATTACTTCTAACATATTGTTATATATAAGATTTATTAAAACATCAAGGTATAATGATTTTCTTAATTCAATATCTTTGGGATCTAGATTCACTACACAATTATAAAAGAAAAAACCCCGATTGCTCGGGGCTTTCTCATTAAAAGTCGGCAGTGTCCTACTCTCCCCGTGTTTTCCGGACGGTACGGAAATAACGGAAATAACGGAAATAACGGAAAAAAAACGGCCTTATTTCTGACTCTTTGTTTTCCGATAATTCCGTCCTGTCCTTTAATTCCGATAATTCCGGAGTAAACCTGGCCAAAACCTGGCCAAAACTAACCGTATAGATCTTTGATGGTATCTTTGACAATTTCATATTGATCTTTACTTCTACTGTAGTTTCTTACAACATTTATCAATCCTTTTAGCTTCTTGTATTGAACCATACTTTGGTATGTTGTAGAGATAACTGGAACATGGTATTCATCAAAAAATTCTTTTAGTTTTTTATAATCTTTTCTTAAACTAGATAGAGACAGATCTTTGTAATCAATAATATCTCTTAATAAAGCTATATGAATAAATTTAATCCCCTGAACTTCTTTAAACTTATCAACATCTTTTTGTAAACTACGAAAATAATTATCTAGTAAGAACCATAGTTGAATAGCAACCTTTGCTTCATCAATTTCTTTATTTGTCCACTTATTGTTCTCTGTTTTAAACACATCATCATATAGGCCATCTGGTGAGTCTTCTTCTTTTTGAATCAATAAAGCCTTTCCTTGACCATATGGAACACCTGGATCAAAATCATCTTTAAAAGTGAATGAGTAAATTAACTTTGCAAAATGTTCGGGTTTAACAGGTGGTTTGTAGCCTGATTTTCTTTTAGATATTCGTTTTCTTTGATAAATGTATCTCTCACCATTTGCTTTATTATCATTTCTTATTACTTCTTCAAGGTATTGTTGAATTGTATCGTTAGATATAAAGTCCCATGTATCAATTTT
The DNA here is from genome assembly GCA_902519215.1 of uncultured Candidatus Actinomarina sp. Lineage (GTDB taxonomy): Bacteria > Actinomycetota > Acidimicrobiia > Actinomarinales > Actinomarinaceae > Actinomarina. Next base: position 123,829 of record CABYIX010000001.1, read on the forward strand.
TTGTTGAGTATTGTTATATTGGACAATATCTCTGTTAAATCCTTTTTGAGTCGTTTTCAACTCCCCTGTTTCAACTACTCTCAATAAAACTTTTAGGTCGCTTAAATTGGCTTCAATCTTTGCAGCTTCACGAATACTTCCAACAGTTTGAGCTCCATTTATAATTTGAAAGTTTTTTGCATTTATTCTTGTATTTATAATTTTGTCTGGATTATTTTTTGCTTTTTCGTTTTTTAATTTATATTCTGAGCAAATTGCCGTAATCCCATTATTAAAATAAAAAAACTGTTCTGGATTATTTTGAGCAGTATCAATTATCTTTTTATTTTTAGGTTTTCCCAAGTATTGTCTTATGTTGTAAGCAAACAATGAAGTTCTGTGTCTTTGAAATAGACTATTTAGTTCGTTTCCACTTATTGTTGCTATTAATGTCCTCCCAACTTTTTCAATACTTTTAGGTTTTTTACTTTCAAAACTAGAATTTACAGCCAAATTAAACTCGACTCCTTCAGGTGGCTCGTCTGACATAGATTCAGCTTCTCTGTGATATGCTTTTAGATCATAAATATCTATTATTTCTCTTTCTAATATTGCACCTCCAGCAAGGCCTGGTTCGGGTGATGATAAATTAATATCGTCTGGTTTTTTTGATGCAGTAACAAATACATACTTAATAGTAAATTTCTTACGTACCCACTGCTTATATTCTTGTAATTGCTCTCTTGCTTCATCACTAGCTTGCTCTAACCAGTTATTCTGCATAATATGTTCGTGAAGTGCAAAGAAAGCGATAATTTCATCTCTCTTCTGTGCTTTTACATTTTTAGTAGAGAGCCCAGTAGCTTTTGACTGTCCTATAATTACTCTTTTATTTTTTTCATCAATTAAAACAAAATCAACACCTTTGTCATTTGATTCAGGTAGTTCATCTGTATATTTTTCGTATCCACCGTCATGCTCTATAAATAGATCTACATACCACTCTGCGAACAAATGCCCACCTTTTTGGGTATTGTCTTTAAAGGAATTATTTTCTCCAACAAAGTCTTTTAATTTATCTTCAATATTTTCGAGAATTAAATCTTTGAAGTGATGTAATTCATTACGCTCCTGATTCATATATTTATATTATAAAAAAGATTTTGAAAAATAAAGTAAAACCGGGTCAAAACCGGGCCAAATGGTAAAAAATAAACACTAAATATAAGAAAAAACCCCAATTTCTTGGGGCTTTTTCATTAAAAGTCGGCAGTGTCCTACTCTCCCAGGGGGTTGCCCCCCAAGTACCATCGGCGCTAATGGGCTTAACTTCCGTGTTCGGAATGGGAACGGGTGTATCCCCATTGCTATCACCACCGCAAATCTACTTCTTAAAAATTCTATAGCAAGCGCGAAAAGCTTAGTATTCAGCTCAAGCCCTCGACTTATTAGTATCAGTCAGCTACATACATTACTGTAATTACACTTCTGACCTATCAACCTCATGTTCTATAAGGAGTCTTAATCGGTTAACCCGATGAGAAATCTTATCTTAGAAGGGGCTTCGCACTTAGATGCTTTCAGTGCTTATCCTGTCCGATCGTAGCTAACCAGCCGTGCTCTTGGCAGAACAACTGGCACACCAGCGGATCGTTCATCCCGGTCCTCTCGTACTAGGGACAACTTTCTTCAAATTTCTTACGTGCGCGACGGATAGGGACCGAACTGTCTCACGACGTTCTGAACCCAGCTCGCGTTCCTCTTTAATAGGCGAACAGCCTAACCCTTGGGACCTGCTCCAGCCCCAGGATGAGAAGAGCCGACATCGAGGTGCCAAACACCCCCGTCGATATGGACTCTTGGGGGGTATAAGCCTGTTATCCCCGGAGTACCTTTTAGCCGATGAGCCATGGCGCACCCACATGCAACCATGGGATCACTAGTTCCTACTTTCGTACCTGCTTCACTTGTTTGTGTCACAGTCAAGCCACCTTTTGCACTTACACTCAATGCGTGATTGCCGTCCACGCTGAGGTGACCTTAGAGCGCCTCCGTTACTTTTTAGGAGGCCACCGCCCCAGTGAAACTGCCTACCAGACAATGTCCCTGATCCGGATAACGGATCTAGGTTAGAAGGTCAATATGAAGTAAGTGGTATCTCAAGGATGACTCCACAACGACTAGCGCCGCTGTTTCAAAGTCTCCCACTTATCCTGCATACTGCACACAAACATTCAATATCAAGTTGCAGTAAAGGTTCCGGGGTCTTTCCGTCCTGTCGCGCATAGTGAGCATCTTTACTCACATTGCAATTTCGCCGAGTCTCTGGTTGAGACAGTACTCAAATCGTTACACCATTCGTGCAGGTCGGAACTTACCCGACAAGGAATTTCGCTACCTTAGGACCGTTATAGTTACGGCCGCCGTTTACTGGGGCTTAATTTCAAAGCTTCGCCGAAGCTAACCTCTCCACTTAACCTTCCAGCACCGGGCAGGTGTCAGAGGATATACGTTGTATTAGAACTTTGCATCCTCCTGTGTTTTTGATAAACAGTCGCTTGAGTCTGATCACTGCGGCCCTTTCAAGCTCATAAAGTTAATTAATCACTTTACTAGGGCGTTCCTTCTCCCGAAGTTACGGAACTATTTTGCCGAGTTCCTTAACCAGAGTTCTCTCGCTCGCCTTAGTATTCTCTACTTGTCCACCTGTGTCGGTTTGGGGTACGGGCACTAATAAAACTAACTAGAAGTTTTTCTTGGAAGTATGGAATCAATGACTTCGCCTAAAAAGCGGCTCGGCATCGTGTCTCAGGTTTATTGTTAACGGATTTGCCTATTAACAACCCTACTCACTTACCCCAGGACAACCATCGCCTGGGTTCATCTATCCTTCTCCGTTGCTCCATCGCTAATCTACTAATATGTGGGTCGGTAGGCCCCGAAGGGCTTTCCTTAGCAACATATATTCGATTTGGGCGTGCTATTAGTGGTACAGAAATATCAATCTGTTATCCATCGACTACGTCTCTCGACCTCGCCTTAGGTCCCGACTAACCCTGGGCGGACGAACCTTCCCCAGGAACCCTTGGACATTCGGCGGAAGAGATTCTCACTCTTCCTTCGCTACTCATGCCTACATTCTCACTTGTATGGTCTCCACGATTAACTTCCGTTACCGCTTCACTGTCCATACAACGCTCTCCTACCGATCTTACCTCCTGGATATAAATATCAAGATTAGTAAGATCCCATAGCTTCGGCAGTATGTTTAGCCCCGTTACATCTTCCGCGCGAGAACATTCGACCAGTGAGCTGTTACGCACTCTTTAAAGGAATGGCTGCTTCTAAGCCAACCTCCTGGCTGTCTGAACACTCTCACATCGTTTCACACTTAACATACATTTAGGGGCCTTAGCTGATGATCTGGGTTGTTTCCCTCTCGTCTATGGAGCTTATCCCCCATAGGCTCACTGCTATATTTATACACTTTGGCATTCGGAGTTTGACTGAGTTCAGTAAGCTTGTTGGCCCCCTAGCTCAATCAGTGCTCTACCTCCAAAGCGCAACATATAACGCTGTCCCTAAAGACATTTCGGAGAGAACCAGCTATCACCAAGTTTGATTGGCCTTTCACCCCTATCCACAGGTCATCCCCTGATTTTGCAACATCAGTGGGTTCGGGCCTTCACGAAATCTTACTTCCGCTTCACCCTGCCCATGGATAGATCACTTGGCTTCGGGTCTATCGCATACGACTAGACGCTCTATTAAAACTCGCTTTCGCTGCGGCTACGGATTTACTCCTTAACCTTGCCATATACGGATAACTCGTAGGCTCATTCTTCAAAAGGCAGGCAGTCAGGATATAAATATCCCTCCTACTGCTTGTAAGCTATTGGTTTCAGGTACTATTTCACTCCCCTCGCCGGGGTTCTTTTCACCTTTCCCTCACGGTACTTGTTCACTATCGGTCGCTGGTTGTACTTAGCCTTACGAGGTGGTCCTCGCAGATTCACAAGGAGTATCTTCCTTGTTACTCGGGGTGGCCTTAATAAGCAAATAGATTTTCGAATACGTGACTGTTACACTCTATGGTTTAACTTTCCAGATAATTTTTCTAATCTATTTATTTGTAACTCATTGAAAGATCTGATGCTCTTTCTAAAGGACCCCACAACACCAAAAAAACAACGACATCAGTCTTTAACATTAATTTGGTTTAGGCTCTTCCCGTTTCGCTCGCCACTACTCAGGGAGTCGCTTTTGCTTTCCTTTCCTCTAGGTACTGAGATGTTTCACTTCCCCTAGTTCCCTCTACCTACCCTATATATTCAGGTAGGAGTAATTTATTAAAATAAATTGGGTTTCCCCATTCGGACATCTACGGATCAAAGCTTGTTTGACAACTTCCCGTAGCTTTTCGCAGTCTTCCACGTCCTTCATCGGCTTCCAGCGCCAAGGCATCCACCAATAGCCCTTAGTAGCTTGAACTATATGAATACTTTGCAATTGCGCTTGCTATACAATTTTCAAAAAGCCAATTTGACTTTTTCACAGCTGAGTAAAGTATCAGTCTTGTAGACAACCGACGATTGACCTTAGAACCGAAGTTCTATGCTCCTTAGAAAGGAGGTGATCCAGCCGCACGTTCCCGTACGGCTACCTTGTTACGACTTAGTCCCAGTTACCGACCCTACCTTCGACAGCTTCCTCCCTAATAAAAGGGTTGGACCACTGGCTTCGGGTATTGCCGACTTCCGTGACTTGACGGGCGGTGTGTACAAACCCCGAGAACGTATTCACCGCAACTTTGCTGATTTGCGATTACTAGCGACTCCAACTTCAAGGAGTCGAGTTGCAGACTCCTATCCGAACTGGGACAAGCTTTGAGAGATTTGCTCCACCTCGCGGTATTGCGACTCGTTGTACTTGCCATTGTAGCATGCGTGCAGCCCTGGACATAAGGGGCATGATGACTTGACGTCGTCCCCACCTTCCTCCGGTTTATCACCGGCAGTCTCCTATGAGTCCCCAACTAAATGCTGGCAACATAGGACAGGGGTTGCGCTCGTTGCGGGACTTAACCCAACATCTCACGACACGAGCTGACGACAGCCATGCACCACCTGTATAGGACGCTAATGCACACTATATCTCTATAGCTGGATCCTATATGTCAAGTCCAGGTAAGGTTCTACGGGTATCATCGAATTAAGCCGCATGCTCCGCCGCTTGTGCGGGGTCCCGTCAATTCCTTTGAGTTTTAGTCTTGCGACCGTACTCCCCAGGCGGGATACTTAACGCGTTAGCTACGACACAGAAACCGTCAATCCAGTTCCTACGTCTAGTATCCATCGTTTACAGCTAGGACTACCAGGGTATCTAATCCTGTTTGCTCCCCTAGCTTTCGCTCCTCAGCGTCGATAGCGGCCCAGTGAGCTGCCTTCGCAATTGGTGTTCCTCCGAATATCTACGCATTTCACCGCTACACTCGGAATTCCACTCACCTCTGCCGTATCCTAGTCACAACAGTATCGATAGACATTTCAGGGTTGAGCCCTGAACTTTTACTACCGACTTGTTGAACCGCCTACGAGCTCTTTACGCCCAATAAATCCGGACAACGCTCGCCCCCTACGTATTACCGCGGCTGCTGGCACGTAGTTGGCCGGGGCTTCTTGTGGAGGTACCGTCATTTTCTTCCCTCCTGAAAGTGGTTTACAAACCTAGATCCGTCATCCCACACGCGGTGTCGCTGTGTCAAACTTTCGTTCATTGCACAATATTCCCTGCTGCAGCCTCCCGTAGGAGTCTGGGCCGTGTCTCAGTCCCAGTGTGGCTGATCGTCCTCTCAGACCAGCTATCCGTCGTAGCCTTGGTAAGCTTTTACCTCACCAACTAGCTGATAGAACGCGAGCTCATCTTAGTTCGGCTGACCTTTCCTTTTATTCTCATGCGAGAAATAAAGAATATCAGGTATTAATCCGAGTTTCCTCGGGCTATCCCTGTAACTAAGGTAGATTGCTCACGCGTTACTCACCCGTTCGCCGCTCAGTCATTTTCTGTAGTAAACTACTGAAAAGCTTCGCTCGACTTGCATGCATAAGGCGCACCGCCAGCGTTCGTCCTGAGCCAGGATCAAACTCTCCAACATAATCTTTGAATAATTTAAATCTGACCAAAGAATCAACATGGGTTTTACCCATTTCAACTTAAAAAGTTGAATCAACTTAATAAAAAGTTGACAAAAAAAGAGTGCTAGATATTTCTATCTGCACTACCGGCGTTCATACTTTACTCAGTTGTCAAAAAGCCAATTTTTTTCGTAATACAACACTAACACACTCTTGATTAACGTGGTTATTTATTTTTATTTATTGAAAAATAATTTCTTTTGCCAATTTGAAGGGTTTTATTATTTATATCATTAAATTCTGTATCCAAACTTAAATATTTTTTGCCTTCTATCTTAAAACTACCTGATGATATAAGCCTTCTGGCATCAGAATTTGATTTAGTAATACCTAGTTCAGTCAATAGTTTGGGTAAATGGATAGAACCATTATCTGTTACATTAAAATTTGGAATGTTATCTGGTAAATCTTTATTAATAGTTACAGTTTCAAAAGACACTGATGCTTGTTTAGCTAAATTTTCATCATAAAGCTCAGTTACTACCAACTCACCAAGCATTTTTTTAATGTGAAATGGATTCTCTGAACCATTTTCAACGTTAGTTTTAAAATCTTGTATTTCATCAGGTTCATAATCTGTTAGCATCAAGAAATATTCCCACATTAAATCGTCGGGTATACTCATAATTTTTCCATAAATATTTTCAGGAGTATCAGTAACTGAAATATAGTTGTTTAAAGATTGTGACATTTTCTTCTTACCATCTGTACCAACTAATAAAGGAAATGTCATAGCAACCTGTGGTTGCATACCATAAAATTTTTGTACTTCTCTGCCTAACATGAGATTCCACAATTGATCGTGTCCCCCAATTTCAATATCTGCGTTAATTGCAACAGAATCGTATCCTTGGAATAAAGGGTAAAAGAATTCCATTAATGAGATTGGATTCCCATCCTTATAACGTTTTGAGAAGTCATCTCGTTCGAGCATCTGAGCAAGTGTTGTAGATGAAGATAAGTTGACTAGTTCTGATGTTGACAGATTTGATAGCCAGTCTTTATTAGAAACTATTTCAATATTGGAATCTAAAAGGATATTTTTAATAATAGGTAATACACCTTCAGAGTTTTTATCAATTTCATTTTCATTCAATTTAGTTCTTGTCTCTGATTTACCGGAGGGATCACCAACCTGTGCTGTGAACTCACCAAGAATTAAAACAGCAGTATGTCCTAATTCTTGAAATTTTCTGAGTGATCTGAGAATTGCATACCATCCTAAAGTTACATCTGGTGCTGTAGGGTCAATTCCAAGTTTTACTCTTAACTTCTTTTTCGATTTCAGTAAATCATCCAAATCTTCTTTTGGAGATATCTCACTTGCTCTGTTAATTAAATATTTCATTTTAGAATTAGTGTATATCGCCAGAGATTTTTATCGTTTCTTTTTGCATTCTTTCGCTGCTTAGCTATTGCTTGATCGACTGGATGTATACGAGGAGAAATATCTATAGGTCCAGATATTATACTATCACCATCATTCACATCCGATATAGAAAGTCCTTTAGTTATATTTCCTGGTCCGTTTAATTTATCATTTTTCATTTTTACTTTTCTTCTTGCTTCAATATGTTTTTTTCCTATTAGGATAATTCCGGATCGAATTAGAACAGCTTCACCAAAACCTTTTTTTCCAGATAGCAAAAACATACTTCTATTTGATCCATATGACTTTAACACAGAAATATATGGTGGACCTAGTGTTAAAGAAGTAGGAATGTTTTTGTATGTATTAAATAATGACATTTTATCAGTAGTTTTTCTTCCATAAGCTTCAGTTTCAGTAATCATGATTTCAACAAATTTATCCTTTATATTTGTTGAAATTCGCATGCCTAAAAGATCAACAGCAGCTTTATGAGAGCTCTGAGTAAGTATCTTGAGAACTCGATTATTTAATCCACTACTCTCCATTTAATTCCCTTTTTCGTTTAAAGTTATTGAAAATTTCTTAGTTAAATTGTGTACAACGCTATTTAAGATTTCAGTTGATTCTTGTTCATTGTAAGTTTTTTCATAACTCCTTGTTATTATTCTAATTCCTAAATTTCTAGATATCTCATTTGTGTAATCATCAAATATTGAAATTTGATTTTCATTTTTATTAAGAAGGATTTCAACTTCATTTATTAAATCCTGAGAAATCAAATCTTTCGGTACTTTAAATGATAAATCAAATTTAATAAAAGGATATTGTGAAAGAGGTTTGTAGTCGTAAGAGACTAATGAATTAAACTTAAGAATTTCTAAATTTAATTCTGCTAGAAATATTTCATCTTTTAGATTTAACTTATGTTGAGTTGAGTAGGATAATTGACCCATGTGGCCAACTGGGCTTTCATTAATAATAATTAAGTATGAGTTATTTTTATGAAATCCTGGTTTCGTTAGTTTCTTAAATTTTACATTAGGATTAAGTATTCTTAAAGTAGAAGCTAAATCTTGAATTGAGTTTTCCTTATAATTACTATCTGTAATTTTTTTAGGTACGAGAATGCCTAGTTTATAATTTTGATTCGGGATGTTTTTGTATTTACTGTGATTTGCCATATCGTAAGTGTTATTTATTTCAAAATATTGACCACTGTATGAATGTTTATCTAAATTAAAAATAAAAGTATTTATTAACGTAGAGTATAGATTTGTCCTCATGCTTTCCTGAGTTTTGTCAATAGGATTAATCACCTTTACGCTCTTGAGTTCAGGAGTGAATAATTTATTTAGTGAATCATCAACAAATGATAATGTTTGAATTTCGTGAAAATTTAAATTAGAAAGTTTATCAATAAAAAACTTCCTGACTTTCCAGTAGTTCCCTACATTATTAAGTTTATTACCAACAGGTAATGTAGATGGGAAATTGTTAAAACCATAATGTTTTGCTAATTCCTCAATAATGTCTGCAGGTCTTTCTAGGTCGTAACGCCAAGAAGGCGATGAAAACTCTACAGTGTCGCTAGTTAAAGAATGTGGTATTTTTAAAGATGTTAATGTCTTAATTATAAATTTATCATCAATTTCTATACCCAAAATCTCTTGAATCATACTTTTAGAAAATTGTAGACTCAAAACAGAATCTTGATCTTTTGTATCATTTTGTATGTCAGAATATGAAATATTAGAATTATCTTTAAATAAATGTATAAATCTTTCTAAACCAAATGTTTGTATATTCCTATCGATACCTCGTTCGAATCTAATAGATGCGTCTGAAATTAAATTTAATTTTCTGGAAGTTTTCATAATCGAAACTTTATCAAAATAAGCACTTTCAATTAGTAGGTTTTTTGTACTACTAGTTACCTCACTATCGTATCCACCCATTACACCAGCAAGTGCAATTGCTTTGTCATTATCAGTTATTACTAAATCAGATTTATCCAGTGTTCGATTTTGATTATCGAGTGTAAGTAGTTCTTCATTATCTTTTGCGTTCCTTACTGATATTGTGCCAAAAAGTTTGTCTCTATCAAAAGCATGTAAAGGTTGACCAATATCATGTAATACATAATTTGTATAATCTACAACATTATTAATAATTCTTACCCCTATCGAGGAAAGTCTATGTTTAATGGTAAGGCTTGAATCTTCAATGCTTATGTTTTCAATCTCGATGGCTTGATAAGATGCACACTTCATCCCTTTTCCACTGTTAACTTTTAATAGAGGTTTTATTGTGGGTTTTAAATTTATGGAATTATCAGCTAAAGATAAATTAAAATAGTTAGATAATTCTCTTGCAACTCCTAGATGCGACATGCAATCACCTCTATTTGGCGTTACACCTACTTCCCATATTGAGTCATGAGAGTCATAAATAGATGAGAAATCTGAACCAATTTTTTCATTTTCATTTAATAATAATATGCCATCATGATCATCCCATAAATTTAATTCAGATGCTGAACAAATCATTCCATTAGATATAACGCCTCTAATGTCCCTCTGGTCAATTAAAAAATCATCTTTGATTTTACTCTTGGGAAGGGCTACAGGCACTACAGCTCCAATATCAAAATTCCATGCACCACAAACAATCTCATAGATTTTACTACCGACATCTACTTTGGTTACTCTTACTTTATCTGCATTTGGATGTTGATAAAGTTCGATAACTTTACCTACGACAATGTTTTTATAATTTGGCGAAACTTGAGTATAATTTTCTATTTCAAAACCTAAAGACTCAAGAGCATTAGAAAGCTCTTCATCTGAAATTTGATCTAATTCTATCCAGTCATTTAACCAAGATTTTAAGATTTTCATTAGAACTGTTCCAAAAAACGTATGTCATTATCATAAAAATTCTTGATATGATCTATTTTGTACCTGAGCATAGCCAATCTTTCAATTCCAACTCCCCAGGCGAAACCTTTATAAGACTCTGGATAATTAACGTTTGATAGAACATTTGGATCAACCATACCGCAACCTAATATTTCTAACCACTCGCCATTTTGCCATTTAACTAATACCTCAGCTGAAGGTTCAGTAAATGGAAAAAAATGAGGAATAAATTTAGTTTCTACATTATTACCAAAAAATTCTTTAACAAAGAATTCAAGAGTACCTTTTAAATCTGTAAAAGTAAGATTTTTATCGATTGCTAGTCCTTCTAATTGATGAAAAACTGGAGAATGTGTTGCGTCTAATTGGTCAGAACGAAATACTCTCCCTGGTGCGACAATATATACAGGAGGTTCATTTTCTTCCATGTGGCGAATTTGGACAGTGCTAGTTTGCGTGCGAAGAAGAGTTTGTAATTTTTCATCTAAGTAAAGAGTGTCGGACTCGTATCTAGCTGGATGCCAATCAGGTGTATTGAGTGCATCAAAATTATGCCATGAAGTTTCTGCTTCTGGTCCATAAGCAACTTCGTAGCCTATTGAAGAAAAAATAGATACAACTTCTTCCATAACCGTTGACAATACGTGTTTATAAGTTCCTCTTGTTGGTTTCCAATCAATAGAGATGTCAGTTACCTCAGCCTCTTCTTTATTGTTAAATTGTGAATCTAAATACAACTGACGTTGTTCTTTTATACGTGAAGTAATAAATTCTGTAGCTTCTGTAAGCTTCATACCGTAATTCTTTTTATCTTCTTTAGATAGTGAAGATAATTTTTTACGTTCTTCAGAAATTAAAGAGTTTTTACCAAGAAATTCTTTTGTTAATTCATCAAATTCATCAATATTTACAATATCTTTAATTCGTAAATCTAATGAAGCGTAAACTTTATCAAAATTTAATTCAGGCATCTATATTCTTTTTAGCAACATCAACGAGTTTTTTAAAACCTTTTGGATCGTTTACTGCTAAATCAGCAAGAATTTTTCTATCTACTTTAATGCCAGCTTTAGTTAATCCGTTAATGAATTTAGAATACGCTAATCCATTTTGTCTTGAAGCAGCGTTAATTCTTGATATCCAGAGTTTTCTAAAATCTGCTTTTTTATCTTTTCTATGAGTAAATGCGTCTGCACCAGCATGCATAACCTGCTCTTTAGCAGCTCTTAATCGTTTACTTCTTGCGCCTGTATAACCTTTAGCATTTTTTAGTACTTTTTTTCTTGACTTTCTACTACTTACAGATCTTTTAATTCGAACCATAATTAACCTAACAACTTTCTAATTTTTTTACTATCACCTTTTGATGCTTCAACGTCTCTTTTAAGCCTTGACCAGGTTCCAGAACCTTTAGCTAATTTATAATGTGATCTGTGAGCTCTACTTCTCATATATTTACCTGTACCAGTTACACGTACTCTTTTAGAAACACTCTTGTGTGTTTTATGTTTCATTTTTTACCCCCTATAGGTGCTAACACCATTGTTAATGATCTACCGTCAGGCTTAGATGTGGATTCTACTTCAGATATATCAGCAAGTTCATCCTTATAATTATCTAAAACTCGTTGTCCAAATTCTGGATGCTCTGCTTCCCTACCTCTAAACCTCATTGTAAATTTAACTTTGTCACCGTCCATTAAAAATTTTCTTGATTTGTTCAACTTAATTTTGAAATCATTAGTATCGATTTTTGGTTTAAGTTGAATTTCTTTAACAGAAATTTTGACTTGATTTTTTCTAGATTCTTTTGCTTTTTGAGCTAGTTCATATTTGTATTTACCATAATCCATCAATCTTGCAACTGGAGGCTTACTGTCTGGTGATACTTCTACGAGATCAAGGTTTAATTCTTCAGCAATTATCAGTGCCTTCTTTAATTCTAGAACTCCAACCTGTACACCATCTGGCGCAATGACTCTTAACTCTTTAGATCTTATCCCGTCATTTATTTTTAATTCCGGTATGTTAACTCCTCTCATAAAAAAAACGGCACGAAGCCGTTTAACTCAACCATACTATTTTTCACAGTAGGTGGAACATTGTTCGCTTAATTAAAGTATAGCTTACTTAATGCTTATTATTAAGAAAAAAGATTATTTATAGCTTTTGCAGATTCTATGCCTTTATTCTTATTATTTTTGCTTGATCTATTTGTAGCATCTTCAATATGGTGTACATTTAAAACACAATTTGATATATAAATGTCTTTGTGGATAGTTAGATTTACTAATCCGTTAGTAACACCGCTAGAAATGTATTCATAGTGATCAGTCTCTCCCTTAACAACAGCACCTACAGCAACAAACTTGTCATAATGTTTTGTTAAAGAGTTAATTTTATATAAAATTTCCCACGCACCAGTTACATAATAAAAAGATACATCAAAATTTTTATTTAGTTCGGAATTAAACCCATCTGTTAAACCATTTGTTATATCTTTGTAATAATCAGAAATTACTAATGCTATTTTATTCTTCATCAAAATTGTGTCCCATTTTATCTTTTTTTGTCTCTAAGTATTTTTTATTTTCAGGTGTTGTTTGACCTATCAAAGGTGTTCTTTTTGTAATATTTAATCCGTAACCCTCAAGCCCAGCTCTTTTACTTGGATTATTAGTTAAAAGGTTCATATTTGAAATACCTAAATTTCTCAAGATTAAAGCACCAGTACCGTAATCTCTTTGGTCATTTTTGAAACCTAGTTTTAAATTTGCATCAACTGTATCATCTCCAGCATCCTGTAGGGAGTAAGCTTTTATTTTGTTGCCTAATCCTATACCTCTACCTTCATGTCCTCTCATATACAACAAAACACCACTTTTGTTATCTGAAATTATTTTTAACGCAGTAGATAATTGAGAACCACAATCACATTTATTAGAAAATAAAGTATCTCCTGTAAGACATTCAGAGTGTACACGTACCATTGTGTCTTTACCTGATAGATAATCTCCTAATGTAAGAGCTATGTGTTCTGTATTGTCTACAATATCTTTATAAACATGGGCTTCAAATTCACCATACTCTGTAGGAATTATTGACTTAGAGACAAACTGCACAGGATTAGAAGAATCTAACCTATATTGAATCAGGTCTTTAATTGTACCAATTGGTATCTGATGATTTTCAGAAAACTTAAGCAAGTCCTCAAGACGTGCCATTGTTCCATCTTCATTTATTATTTCACAAATTACAGCGACTTCTTCATGATTAGATAATTTACAAAGATCTACAGCTGCTTCGGTGTGTCCTGCTCTTCGAAGAACACCACCGTCCATTGCTTGTAGTGGAAAAATGTGTCCTGGGATATTAAAAGTACTTCTACTAGATTCCTTATCGGCCAAACCTTTAATAGTTTTAAACCTGTCTTCAGCTGATATACCAGTAGTAACACCGTCTCCATCTAAATCAACTGAGTAGGTATACGGAGTCTGCATTTCATTATTAACTCCTTCCATTAAAGGCAATTCTAATTTTTTTGCAATTGTTGAAGAAATTGGTGCGCAAACTAAACCTTTACCAAAAGTAATCATAAAATTAATATGATCAGCAGTTAAATACTTTGAAGAAATAACTAAGTCGCCTTCATTCTCTCTTTCTTCATCGTCTACCAAAATAATCATCTCACCTTTTGAAAAAAGGTTAATAATTTGTTTAATATCAGTTATCATAATTTAGCTTTTCTAAATATTTTATGACTATATCATATTCAACATTTACAGCGTCGTCGACAGATAAGTGTTGTAAATTAGTCCTATTAAAAGTTTCTTCAATAATTGCCACACTAAAGCTATCATCCTTTGGTTCAACAACTGTTAAAGAAATTCCATTGATAGTAATAGAACCTTTATCCACAATGTACTTTTTATTAGCGTTACTGAAACTAAAATTCCATAATTCAGAATCTAATTTTTTAATAGATTGAATATGAATTACTTCATCAACATGTCCCTGTACTAGATGTCCACTGAGTAGTGAATTCATTGTTAAAGGTAGTTCCATATTTACATGTCCACAGTGGTTATCTCCTAAAGCTATTCTATTTAAAGTTTCATCAGAAACTTGAAAAACTAGTATATCTTTTTCATAATTTTTCAATGTAAGACAGCAACCATCAATAGCAATGCTAGTGCCTGAATCAAGATCAAAAAATTGGGTATTCTCAGTTTTTATCTTGAGGATATCATTTTCTAAACTAACAACCGTACCTGCTGATTCCACAATTCCCGTAAACATGCTCTAATTATAAATGTGCAGTGAGTTATCCTTAAGGCTAATTTCCTTATTTAGAGACAATTTATCCGTTAAGTAGTCATTAATTATAGGATCTAATAGTAAACCATTTTTTATATCATCATCAGAAGTAAACTTATAAAAATAATCATATGAACTAGATTCAATAAAAAATTTATGCACAAAATTTCCTCCTTCGACGAGCAGTGATGATATTTTTTGTGAAATCAAATATTCTTCTAGGTTTTGAAATGTTAGATCGTTTATATTCATAATGTTTGGTTTTGTACTATCAAATGTAGTGATAAACGTTTTATCGAAATGTCTATCTATAACATCGTAAATTTTGCGATCATCAGATCCCCATAATACATATTTTTCGATTTCGATTTTAGGTAAAGATTCATGCCTAACATTTAGTAATGGATTGTCATTAATCAAAGTATTTTTACCAATTAGAATTGCATCTACTGTAGCTCTAAGTAAATGAGTTAACTTTAGTGAACTATTATTAGTGATGTATTTTTCATCAGTAATATCATCATTTGTAATTTTGTTGTTGTTACTTTTAGCAATTTTGCCAATATAGGTGATGGATCCATTGTTTAGATTTTTATTATTGTAATTAGGGTTAATAAAATTATTTACATTATTAATGATTGAAACATTTAAACCTGCATTTTTAAGTTTACTGATGCTTTTTCCATTTGTACGTGTGTCAGTATCTACATCTCCAACAACAATATTTTTAAGATTTGTTTTTAATAATTCATCAGCGCAGGATGGAGATGTGTCAGTATGAAAACAGGGCTCTAGTGTAACAAATAATGTATCATCTGCATCTATTCGTGTATTTTTTATTATTTCTATTTCAGCATGATTAGTGCCCTTTCCACGATGATGACCCATTGTTTTAATTTGATTGTCCTTGTCGACCAATACAGCACCTACTTTTGGATTAGGAAATGCATTAAATTTTAAAGCTTCAATCACTGCTAAATACATAGTGTTAGGATAATTTAGAAAACTAAGCATTTAGTTAAAAATTGCTCCACCTTGCACAGCAATATCTACATTGTTAACTTTAAGATTGTCAAGATCTTCATTTTTAATGCCACCATCTGCAATGAGGTCGCCATTATAATTTGGATACAGATTGTGAAAGTTTTGTACTTTATCGATTAAATTAATGGCTTGGCCTTGATTAGAAAATCCAGGATTTACAGCTAATAACAATACAGCTTTTGAATAAACCAAGTATTCTTTTATTGTTTCATTATCTGTATCAGGAAGAGTCGCTACACCTAAGTTTTCATAAAGTTTGCTTAACTTTATAAAATCATCCAGTTTTGTACTTTCAGAATGCACACATACTAAATCAGCACCATATTCAAATGCTAAAGGAGCCAACTTTACATTATCTTCAACCATTAATTGGACATCAACTTTATAATTAGTTTGCTTTTTAACTTCCCTTATATGCTGAAAGGACATCGAAATATTATCTGTAAAGTGACCATCAGTTATGTCAACGTGTATCTGATCAAATTTTGATTCATGTTTATGAATATCTTGAATGATATTTAATTGATTTGCTGCTTGGATGCTTGCTGATATTATCATTTTAAACCTCTTAAGTAGTCATCAAAAGACATGGTCCTCTTCCCTTCTGGTGTGACTTGAGCTGGATACAGAAAACCATCTCCTAATTTAATTCTACTATCATTTTCCAGTTCACTATAAGTATGGATTTTTAATATTTTATTGTTAAAAATCATAAACGCAGGCCCCAAAATATCAAAAGCTTTGATTTTGTTTTTAGCAACTTCAATAGAATTATTTGTAATATTAAAATCTTGCTTTTTAAATTTTTTTGTTAATGATGATAATCCTTCTTGATTGGAACCTTCATAATGAAAATTTATAGATAGGTAATCAGATTTAAATAAATTGTAGATTTCTTGATAGATTTCACTTGCGTATTTGTTTTTAATATTTAAAGAATTTTGAAATATAATATTACCTGTATCAATATCTTCATCTATTTTAAAAATTGTATAACCAGTTTGAATCTCATTATTAAGGATTGCAGTTTCAACTGGTGTTGGGCCTCTATATTGTGGTAGAAGACTTAAGTGTATATTAAAAAGTGAAGAGTTAACCTTTATAAACGAATTTGAAAAAATTTTAGAAAAACTTGCAACAATCCCAAATTCCATATCGTGATATTGTTTACTCTCATCAAAATAATCGAAATCTATATTGTTTTCGTTACAAAATATTTCAACGGGATTACTAGAAATTTTTCTACCTCTGCCTTTAGTATTTGGAGGAAGAGTTATTACTTTTAAATCATTTATTTCATTATATAGTGTTGATAAAAAGGGTACACTCCTACTATCTGAACCAAAAAAATATTTAAATTTTATCACCAGGAAATCCTTTTAATGATATTTCACGCAAAGCTTCTTTCCTAACTTTTCTTTTTAAAGATTTAATCAATAATTTACCTCTTAAATGATCATATTCATGCTGTAGAACCCTTCCCGTAAGTTCCTCTCCTTCATATACCACTTCTTCACCTTTTTCATTTAAACATGATATTCGTGCATACTCAGCTCTTTCAATATCCCAGTAATATCCTGGAAGGGATAAGCAACCTTCCATAAATATTATTTCACCTTCTTTTTTCTCCATTTTGGGATTTATTGCAACAAATGGACCTTCACCAGCATCAAATACAAATATATTTTTATTAATACCAATCTGAGGAGCAGCAAGACCAACTCCAGGAGCTTCATACATAATACTGATCATTTTTTTTGAAAGATTTATAATGTAATCATCTATTTGATCAATGTCTGATGATTTCGATATTAACGCTGGATGTCCAAATGTAACTATTTCATTCATGATATGTGTCTAATTCTCTTTATTTCGCAATCTTTTATTATCTTATAAATATTTTGTAACAATCCATAATCTAATTTATCAGTGAGTTTAATTTGTAGCTCATATATAAATTTATTATTAGCTTTTTTTGGACCAAGAAGGTATGTCTCGTCTATATTGTTGATTAATTCATCTGAGTAAACTGAATAAATTTTATAAAAATTATTAGGACCATACTTTTTTCGTACTTCAATCTCATTATTTATCCAGATATTCATATTATTACTATTTAAAGTTTTGTTAATATCAATAGCATTAGAAGAGAAAACAAAAATTTTAATATTACGCTTTTTTGCTAAATTCAATATTCTAAGCAAATATATTAATTTAAAAGAATTAAGAATTTTATTATTAGAAATATTTGGATTTTGAATTATAAGGGTATCCAATTTTGAGTCATCTAAGTTGTTAATAAAATTGAAATTTTTAATATTAGGCAATTCTTCGTTAGAGTAATAATTAAATTTTTCATTTGGATATTTATAACTAATTAATTCAATATTGTCTTTAAGATTATTAGAAACAAAGTATTCAATTTTATAATCGTAGATTTCTTTAGGTATCCACCTTTGGTTAAAATATTCAAAATTAGGAAATTCAGATATAAATAAAAAGTGACCACCAAACACTGCATTTTTTAAATAAGCAGATTCAATTATATTTAGTTCATTTAATTTAGGTAATTTATATGCACTAGAGTTTGAATCATAAAATATATAATTAACGTCATTTTCAATATTAATTTTTTCAAAATTATTACTTAATAAAATAATATTTGAATAACTTTTATTTTTAATTATTTTAATAAGCTCATCTTTTCCTCCAAATTTTTGAAAATAATCAATGTCAATTACATTTTTTAACTCGTCATACAATAATTTTGATTGTTTAAGTGAGGGTACAAAAAATACATTCTTTTTTTTGTAGATAATCTCAGAAATAGTTTCAAAAGAAATATTAGAAATACTTTTACTGCTTAATTTCTTTTGGTTACCGTAAGTCCCAATATCAAATAAGTTATAGAGTAACATACCGACATTTATGCGATTTACTGAAGCTATGTATTGAAGATATTTAAATTGAATAATGTCTAAATTATGTACTACTTTTTCTATGTTGTTTAATTTATTAATATTAGTTTTTAAACTTGTACTGACAATAATTCCATTTAAGTTCTTATTTCTGAATTTAATTTCAACTATTGTTCCTTGCTGAACTTTACCTTGATATTTCTTTGGAATTATATACGTGAAGTTTGAAAAATTATATGTATTATTTGAGATTATCTCTATATTTGCGAACATTATTTTATTATTGAATCAATAATTTTTGATGCAACTATATTTTTTTCTTCAACACCAGTATTTAATAGCAATTTATCTTTATTAATTAATTTAATCTTATTTGTTTCAGAGCCAAATGAATTTTCTACAATATTATTAATAACTAAATAATCTGCATTTTTTGAAATAAGTTTATTGAAATTTTCATCATTATCAATTTGTGCTGAAAATGCGATACAAACTATGTGAGGATTCTGTGATTTAAATTTTTGAATCAGATCAAAATTTTGTTGAAAGGTGATATTTATCTCACCATTTTTTCTAGAAATCTTTCCCTCTACTTTTTCAATTGTAAAATCCGAGACTGCAGCAACCATAAAAATGTATTTTGTATTTTCACTTTCGTCACACATGAGTTCAAATAACTCTTTAGATGTATTAAAACTATAGTTAACAGCTCCAGGTATAGGAGAAATACTGCTGGAGTGTATGTATATAACTTCGTAACCTTTAGCTAGGAGTTCAATAGCTATCGATTTCCCCTGTTTACCTGATGATTTATTTGTAATCACTTTAACATCATCAATTGGTTCAGACGTTGGACCTGAAGTGACAATAATTTTTTCTTTAGATTTTGTTATTGTATTGTAAAGTTCTTTGGGTTCTATCATTCTACCGTAGCCTATATCCCCAATATCTAGATTTCCATATCTTGGTCCAAGAATAATATTGTCCCGAGACAGTTCTAAAAGATTATGTTGTGTCTTATTATTTAAATACATTTCTTCATGCATTGCTGGGCATATATAAATTGTCTTGTTAAACATCAAGACTGTCGAGGTGAGTAAATCATCTGCAATACCACTGTTAATCTTTGCAATAAAGTTAGCAGTTGCTGGATAAATTATAAATAAATCAGAAAATCTAGCTAAATCAATATGAGGAGATCCATTTAAATCATCCCAATCAGAAATAACATTGTTTTCTGCTAAAAATTTATCACTCAGATAATTTTTTGAACTATGGGTAGCAATGATTTTAAAATTATAGATTTCTTTGTATTCTTGAACGAATTGTTCAGCTTTTGAACAAGCAATACTACCTGTTAAACCAAGTAGTATATTTTTTTTCATTAACTTTCTTCTGAAACTTCAACTTTCCCGGCTGCAATTTCTTCAAAAGCAACAGTTAGAGGTTTTCGACTTAAACTTTGTACTTGAGGTGGTGTATATGCTCCGATACCCTCACCAAGTTGGTTAAAGTATGAATTGATATCCCTAGCTCTTCTTGCAGCAGTAATTACAAGAGCAAATCTCCCAGGTGTTTCTTCTAGTAAGTTCTCAATAGGTGGTTTTATCATCTGTCCTCCAGATTATATATTATATCAATTATTTCCTTAACTGAAGTATTTATATCAACATTCTCAATCTTATAATTGTACATATCTTTGTATTTTCTTTGCTTACTAGCCAACTCCATTCTTTTCATAATAAAATCTTTATTGTGACCTCTATTTTTTAAACGATTTATTAATTCGTCATCATCTATATCTATAAAAAGTCCAACGAAATCACTATTGCTGTTCAGTAGCTTTGTCGCACCATTTACCTCTAAATCTAATATAACTAATCCTTGTTGATTAAATTCCTTTCTTGATGTTCCATATGAAAATCCACCATATTCTTCAAATTCAATTAACTCATTATTATTGATCATAGATTGAAATTCATCATCTGAAATAAAGTAGTAGTCCTTACCATTAACTTCAGATACCCTCTTAGGTCTAGTAGTGTGAGAAATTGAAAAGTTAAAGTCTAATTTTTTACCTAAAGCATCTATTATTGTATTTTTTCCCACACCTGAAGGGCCAGTAATAATTAAAATCATAATCCACTCACAAATGATGATATTTTACTAATATTTGATTCACTTAATTGTTTAATTTTAGTTTTTTCTGTTAATTCGATCGACTCAAGAAATCTAGCAGTTTTAACTTTACCGATTAATGCCGTACTTGTTAAATATTTGTGGATTCTTATTGAATTTAAAAAATTATTGTCAGAAGCTTCTGTAAGTATGGTTGTTAAATCAGATTCTAAAACAAAATCATTCAGAAATACATTTCTTAAAGATTTTATAGATTCTATGTCACTAATTAACGTCATAATCTTTACTTACATTATCTAATATAGCATTAACAAACTTAGCACCATCTGATGAAGAATGTTTATCTACAATTTTTGTCCACTCTGCAACTATGACTTTGTGTGGGGTTAAATTAAGTAATAATTCCGATATTCCAAGAATTAATGCAGAACGTTCTGCTTTACCGATTCTTGATACAGTCCAATTTTCTGCGGAATTACCTAAAATTTGTAATATATTTTCAATATTAACGTTTGTATGTTGAATTAATTGATTAGCTCTTAAAAGTTGATTTTGTTCTAGATCATTATCAATAAGAACAATATTATCCGAGTAATCATCCAGTCTAAATATAGAATTAAAAGTATAGTGTCTAAAATCTAATCTCATACTCTAGTTATGTAGCTCTTAGTTTTAGAATCAATTTTTATTGTATCATTTTCATTTACAAACATTGGAACCTGCAGTGTTAAACCCGTTTCAAGTGTTACTTCTTTTGTATTTGAATTTACAGAATCTCCTTTCACTGCTGGTTCTGATTTTGTAACAATTAAATTTATAGTTGTTGGTAATACAATATCTATTGGAGTATCTTTATACATTGAAATAGTCACTTCTTGATTTGCTTTCATTAGTTCAATTGATTCAATAATTAATTGACTGTTAATTGCTATTTGATTATATGACTCCATATTCATAAAAATATATTCATCAGAATCTTTATATAAGAATTGAAACTTCTGTTTATCAATATACGCTTGTTCAACTTCTTCATCAGCTCTAAATGTTTTATCAACCACTCCTCCACTGGTAATATTTTTTAATTTTGTTTTAACAAAGGCTTTACCTTTTCCTGGTTTTACATGCTGATACTCTAAAATATTGTAAATTTGTGAGTCTACAATAATTGATTGACCTGGCCTCATATCATTTGTTGATACCATTATGGAATCACTCCTTCATCTTTTGCCTTATTTTTAAGATTAATAAATTCTTCATAGCTGTTAGTGAATGTCATTTTTCCACTTACATCAGTTAACAAATAGTATATATAATTATTTTCCGGGGTATTGATTATTGCATTCATTGATCGCTCACCAAATCCTGATATTGGTGTTGGTGGTAAGGATGTATACTTATAAGTGTTATATGGACTGTCTACCTGTAAGTCAATTAATAAAACTTGAGATTTTCTTTTTTGCAATGAATAAAGAACAGTTGCATCAATTTGTAATAACATATTATCGTCAAGACGATTTCTAATTACAGAAGAAACCAAGGGCCTATCCTCATCCAATTTAGATTCGGCTTCAATTAAACTCGCAACTGTGAAGAATTGAGTTGGTGTTGAGATCCAATCTGGAATCAAATTATTAGATAATATATTTTCAAATCGAATTTCTAATTCATTAACTAGTGTCTGTAGAATTGTTTCTCCATTAGATTCAATATCAATTTGGTATGTATTTGGAAATAGTAACCCTTCCCAATTTTGAAGCTGAGAGTAATCATTATTAGGTAAATACTTACTAATAACTTTCCCTGATACTAATGAATTTTGAAGTTGTGCAACATCATAACCCGTTTGTGCAGAAATTGTATCTAATGTTTCTGAAAGCCAAAGACCTTCTGGAATTGTTATGGTGTAAGTTTTTAATGGAGGTCCTTTTAATAGAATTGATGTTAAATCTTCAAATGATAAATTATTTTCTATTTCATAAGTTCCAGGTCTTAACTTGTCAGTTAAATTTTCATTTCTTAAATATAATTCAAAAGCTAGACTGGATGAAACTATTCCAGTTGAATCAAGAATTGAAGATATCTGAGAGGCTGAACTCCCTTGAGGTATATTTACCTCAATTACTTTTATATCACCTATAGCAACATTGCTATTAACTTCTCCGGGTTTAATAAGTTGTGCAAAATTATTTACAGAATTAAAAATTATAACAATAACAAAAATACTAGTGAGAAGCTGTATGAGTAATCTGTTTTTATAATATAAATTAATCATTTTGTTTAATATAGCTTTCTAATATTTCTAAAGCTGACAAGTCATCAATTCTGTCTTTTGAACCGTCACTGAATAATTTTGATGATAATCTTTCGTCAATTTTATAAATTGGAATATTAAATTTATCGATTTCTTCTATGAATATATTAACTAATTTAGTCATTCTATTTTCTGAATTATTTAGTCCTATTGGATATCCAATAATAATTTCATTAATATCGTACTCTTTAATAATTAGTTGAATACTTTTATTTATCGTTTCCTTCTTTGAGTCGATAACCCTTAAAGGTATTGGAATAGTAGTTTTCAAAGTTCTTATAGCTATGCCTAGAAATCTTTCTCCGTAATCGATAGCAAGTAAATTGTTCAAGATTAAGATTCTTTAAGAATTAATTCTTTCGCCAAATCTAAAGCTTTTGAAGTGTCGAAATTATTTGGACCACCACCAATGGATAAATCAGTATCCTTAGATGCTCCACCACCATATAGTTTTGATATTTCAGTGATAATAATTGAGATGTCTAAAGAAATATTATTTTTAGTTGCGCCAACTATCGAATTTTTACCATTTATAGATGCGTACAAAACTACTATATCTACTTTTGTCTCATTAATAAGTTGTAATGCGAAATTGCGTAACTCGTTAGGAGTTTCTAATGAAATTTCATCTACATATACATTAAATTTATTAATAGTTTCAAAGTTATCTTCAATTGAATTAATTAAATTAGAAAGTTCTAGATTCCGAAAATTATTAATTTTTTCTTCATATTTTTCTAGAGTTTCTAGTTGTTTTTGAAGTTTACTTGAAACGTTTTCTTCACTAACTTGTAATATATCAGCAACTGACTTGTAAGATTTGTGTGCGTTTAAAAGAAATTCATATGCATATTTACCAGATAGCATTTCAACACGTCTTAAATTAGAACCAATTGATGATTCCTGTAACAGAACTATAAGACCAACATCATTTGAATTATGAACATGTGTACCTCCACATAGTTCTTTAGAGAAATCTCCTATGTTCACAACTCGTACATCATCATCATATTTGTCTCCAAAAAATGCTAACGCACCCTGATTTTTGGCCTCATCAATATTCATAATTTCAGTGTTTACGTCATAATCATTAAAAATTGCATTATTTGATAAAGAAAATATTTCATCAAGCTCAGCGGCATTTACTTTTTCAGTATGACTAAAGTCAAATCTGAATTTTCCAGGTGTTACATTAGAACCAGCTTGTGATACATGGTCTCCTAAAATACTACGTAAAGCGGTATGAACTATGTGAGCAGCTGTATGGCTTTTAGACACACCAGATCTAAAACTTTTATTAACTTCTAATTTAACTTCTTGGTCAACAGTAAAATTATCATTATTAACAATTAAACCAGTTGCTCCATTTGCTGCTTGATATACATCAATAACCTCAGTGGAGTTATCTTGAGAAATAATTATTCCTTGATCTGAAATTTGGCCACCTGCTTCAAAATAAAATGGGTTTTTTTCAGGAAAAATTATATAGTTATCTTTATATTTTTCAATGTGATAAATATTAGTTAATGAGTTAACTTGGTCATACCCAACAAACTCATTTAAATCTACATCAAATGTAAATAGATCGTTGTTGTTGTTGTTCCCTGATTTAGATTTCATCTTGTGCTCATCATAGAGCTTATAAAATTCCTTGTCATCAATATCTACTTCATTTTCTAATAAAATTTCTTTTGTAAGTTCGAATGGAAAACCAAATGTTTCGAAAAGGTAAAAAGCATCTTTGGGTGTTACTGTTTTGTTGTTACTAATTAAAGAATTGATTTCCTGTATTCCCTTATTAAGAGTTTTTTGAAATAGTTCTTCTTCTTTAACAAAGAGTTTAATAATTTTATCCTTATTATTTACTAATTCCGGATAAGAGTCTTTATAAATATCAATAACTATTTCAATTAAATAATCTAAACTAGATGAGTTATTTTTAAGTTGATTATAAGCTCTGATAGCTCTTCTAATTAATCTACGTAAAACATATCCTCTTCCTTCGTTAGTTGGCACAACTCCATCAGAAATCATAAATGTTGAAGATTTAACATGATCAAGAATTATTTTTTCATATTTATTATCTGAATTATCAATATTTCTTATCAATTCTTTGTAAAGAGGTTGAAACAAGTCTGTATCAAACAAGTTATCTTTTTCTTGCATAATCATTGATATACGTTCTAAACCCATCCCCGTATCAACATTCTTTTCAGGTAATTGACCTACAACCTCAAAGGGCTTATCCTGGATTGATTCCATAAAAACTAAGTTCCATATTTCAATAAACCTATCCTCTCCACCACCTATAGGTCCACCATCTTCACCATATTTATCACCTCTATCGATAAAAATTTCTGAACAAGGACCACATGGACCTGGAATGTTCATATGCCAGAAATTATCTTCATCACCTCTTTGTATTCTTTCTTCCGGTACTCCTATTACGTTTTTCCAAATATTAAAAGCTTCATCATCATTTTTGTAAACTGTAAACCATAATTTCTCTTTGTCGACTTTAAGAATTTCAGTAATATATTCGTAAGAATATTTAATAGCCTCTTCTTTAAAATATTTACCAACGCTAAAATTTCCAAGCATTTCGAAGAAAGATAAGTGCCTATCAGTATCACCGATGATATCTATATCAATAGTTCTAATGCATTTCTGAGAAGAAACCATATTTGGTGTTTTAGTATCTTTATTCCCTAAAAAAAAGTCTTTTAATGGTACCATCCCAGCAGCTGTAAATAGTAATGAATTATCATGAGGGATTAACGAAGACGATGGCATAATTTTATGACCCTTAGACTCAAAATATTCGAGAAAACTACTTCTTATTTCGTTACTATTCATCTTTATTTATGTATTTAAGGTTATATTCTTCCAAAACAATCTCATCGATATTTGCAGGTGCATTCGTTAATGGGTCTAAACCTGACTGTGTTTTTGGAAAAGGAATTACATCTCTAATAGAAGGTTGGTTT
Source organism: uncultured Candidatus Actinomarina sp. (assembly GCA_902519215.1). GTDB lineage: Bacteria > Actinomycetota > Acidimicrobiia > Actinomarinales > Actinomarinaceae > Actinomarina. The sequence continues at coordinate 150,007 of CABYIX010000001.1, forward strand.
AATACTTCAGCAACTAATCTATCTATACCTATAGCAAAACCAGCATGAACAGGTGTACCATACGACAAAGCTTCAATAAACCATCCAAACCTTTCTTCTATTTCTTCTTCACTCAAGCCCCATTTTTGTAAAACAAGTTCCTGTATATCAGGATTATTTATTCTTTGAGAACCAGAACCCAATTCAACACCGTTAAGTACTAAATCATAGTGAAGTGCTATAGCATTAATAGGATCGTTTTTAAATGTTTCATTGTCTTTTGGTGACGTAAATGGATGATGTGATGGCTGCAATTTATCGTCTTCATACTCAAAAAATGGAAAATCTTCAATCCACACAAATGAATACATTTCATTCGAAGAAGGTTTAAATATTGTTCTTCTTATAAAATCTAAATACTGAGCAATAGAATGTAAATCACCAGCTTGAAATAATAAAGTACCTGAACCTAATTTCAAAATTTCTAACTTTTCACTATCTTGAAGTAATTTTGCTAATGGTCCTGTTATTTCTTTATTGTCAATCTTGAACCAACCTAATCCATTAGATCCCATTGCCTTTATATCTGTATCAAGTGTGTCAATTTGTTTACGAGTTAATAATTCTTCTGTGTGTAATGCTTTAATTAAACCACCATTTTCAAGTATGTCTTTTAGAAAGTTAATCTCAGTGTCATTAAAAAGATTAGTGATATCGTTAAGGGTTTCAGTAATTCGCATATCTGGTTTATCAGTACCATATAAATTCATTGAGTCTTTATATGAAAGTGATTTAAAGGGTGTATCTATTTTGCAATCATATGCATCAGAAAATACAAATTTAACAATTTTTTCTATATTGGACTTAACAAGAGAAGGGTTTGCGTCTGAGAATTCTAAATCTAATTGAGTGAATTCAGGTTGCCTATCTTTTCTCGAATCTTCATCTCTATAGCATTTGGCAATTTGATAATAATTAGGGAAGCCGGCCATCATAAACAATTGCTTATACATTTGTGGAGATTGAGGTAATGCATAAAAGTTACTTGGAGATTTACGTGATGGAACTAAGAAATCTTTTGCACCTTCTGGTGTAGATTTTATGAGTGTCGGTGTGTCTATTTCAAAGATATTTAAATCATTCATTACAGACCTAATGCTTTTAAATGTATTAGATCTGGTCATAATATTTACCTTCATTGGTTCTCTACGGAGATCTAAGTATCTATATTTAAGTCTAATATTTTCATCTGTATCTATATCTTTTTCTATCTGAAAAGGTAATGTTTTGCTTACATTTATTATATTTAACTCAGTCACCTCAACTTCAACATCACCTAAAAATATTTTATTATTAATTAATTCCTTGTTCCTTTTTTTGAATAAACCATTAATTGAAATGTAATATTCATTCTTGAGTTTTGTATCTACTTCACCACTTTTATCAAATACAAGTTGAACAGCACCTGTAAAATCCCTTAAGTCGACAAACGTTAATCCTCCATGATCTCGAATACTATCTACCCATCCAGTTAAATCATCTATAAGATCACCATTTTTGCTATTTACAAGTTCATTAATGTTCAAGAATTACCTCAATATTAAATTTTTCTATTTGATTAGTTATTAAGTTCTTTATTGTATCTTCATCAGTATTTATTAAATACAATACATTTTGATTTTTAGCGTCTTTAAATTGTGCATTTTCCTTAGTAAGACGAGGTGGTTTACTGTAATTAATATTGTGTTTATCTAATTCTTTTGAGTATTTTGAAATTTTATTGATATCAGTACCTAACAAATAATATTTTGATGAGTTATCAGGTAAAGGAATACTATTCATGATACGTTCTACACCAAAAGCAACACCAACACCATTGAATTTACCTAGCGAAAGAATTTCTGATAAATTATCATACCTACCTCCACCACCAACAACTACATTTTCCGAAGTGATAAATTCAAACGTTAAATCATTGTAGTAATCAAGCCCCCTAACTAATGCATTATCGATTTGGTACTCGATATCTGAATTACTTAGTATTTCAAGAAGTGAGTCAAAATTATTTTTGGAATTATCATTTATATATTCTGAAATATTTGGAGCGTTTTTAATAACTTCCGAATCATCTGGATTGTTTGAATCTAAAATTCGTAATGTATTATTTTCAAGTTTGTCAATACTATCTTGAGACAATTTATCAGTATTTGCTTTAAAATATTCATAAAGAACCTTTATGAATTGTTCTCTATCTGAAATACTACCTATTGTATTAATATTAAGTTTTGTTCCAGGAATTAACTCTTTAATAAAATTAAACGAGTCATTAATTATTTGGAAGTCTGAGTATGTATCTATTAATCCAACGATTTCTAGTCCTGCTTGATTAAATTCTCTGTATCTATTCTTTTGTGGATTTTCATAACGAAACATAGATCCAAAATAAGAATATTTTATGGTCAGATCTTTGTTAAATTCAGCATGATATCTAACAATACTCGATGTTCCTTCAGGTCTTAAAACTAATTCTCTTCCCCCTTTATCAATAAGTTCATACATCTGCTTAGTAACAATTTCAGATGATTCACCTATTGACTTATCAAATAATTCTTTGTATTCAAGCAAAGGTGTCTGAATGTACTGATAGCCATAATCAGAAAATTTGTTATTGAATAAATTCTGTATATATAAATATTTAATAGCATTATCACCAGATATATTTTGAGTGCCTTTAACTTGTTCAATCATTTAATAGGGCCTTAATAAATTCGTTATTATTTTTAATACTTATAACTTTACCCGATGGACCGTGACCTGGGAGTATTTCATATTCATCATTAAAATTAATGAAAGTATTTTTTAACGAATTATTCATTTCCTCCATGGATCCAGAAAATAAATCAGTCCTTCCAATACTATCTTTGAAAACAAAATCACCGGTAAAAATAAGCCCTTCATTTGGAAATTCGTAAGAAACACTACCCTTTGTATGTCCTGGATTTTTATGAATAATTATATTATTAGATTCTAAATCATCAACAGAGTGTAATTCACCTTTATATTCATCAACATCAATATCTTGGCCAAGTAGGGATTTAATTTGTTCATGTGGGTTTCTTGCTAAAAATTCATCTTCAAGATTTATATACGCATTACCGTCAAAATTTTGCAGACCAAGAGAATGATCATAATGTCCATGTGTTAGCAATGCTCCTGCTATAGCTAAATTGTGAAGCTCAACATAATCTATTACCGAATGGAGATCAGGTGGAAGATCAATAATAAAACATTTATCATCATTGAATGGTCTTACTATATAACAATTAGAAGTGGTAAAACTAGTAAAAGTATGTATTACTGAATTCACGATTTACCAGGAAATATTCTTGAAGCATCAAACACGTTTTCAATGTTTTTTGCATCCTTAAGTATTGTTTCGAATTGATCACTATCGCTTATTTCTAACTGGAAAATTAAACTAACAATTCTTTTACTATTAGTAACCGACTTCGCAACAAGAATGTTACCTCCATTATCTGATATTGCTATCGTTGCATCTCTTAATAAATAAGGTCTATCTATTGCCTCTATTTCCATCCAAACAATTGTTCCAGTATTAGGTGTATAACCCCAATTTACATCAACTATTCTTTCACCTTTTTCTAAATCAATCCTCACGTTCAGGCAATCAGATCTATGTATAGCAATACCATTTGATATTGTCACGAAACCAATAATGTCATCACCAGGGACAGGAACACAGCATTTTGCTATTCGAACTTGAATATCATCATAACCTTCAACAATTATCATGTCTGTTTTTGAGTCAGATTTTCTTTCAGGAGAGTACAAATCCTCATCGATAGAAATATCACCTGGAAAAACTAATTTAAGAATTTTATTTCCCACTATATTCACTCCGGTATTTCCATTACCTAAACTTTGGTACAATGTCTCAATATTTGGTAACTTCATATCAGATAAAAGTTCATGTATTATTTGATCTTTTGATTTAGCTTCCAATACCTCACTATGCTCATCAAGCCAAGTATTAAGAACCGTTTTACCTTTTTGAATATCTTCATCTTTAAGTTGTTTTTGATACCATTGCCTTATTTTCGATCTTGCCCTTGTTGTTTTTACAATATTTAACCAATCCCTACTAGGACCTTTTGATTTGTCTTTACTAGTTAAAATTTCAACAGTATCACCGGATTTCAATTCGTTACTAAGATTGACTAACTTACCATTAACTTTCGCTCCTATTAATTTCTCACCGACTTGTGTATGGATAGCAAAAGCAAAATCAACTGGCGTAGAACCCTGAGGAAGTGATAAAACATCTCCTTCAGGTGTTAAACAAAAAACTTCATTTTCATATAAATCTAGTTTCATGTGTTTTAAAAACTCGTTTGGATCTGGGTACTCAGTCGACATTTCAGATAATTCAGAAGTCCACTCTTGCAAGTCATTAGAAGGTTTCTCTTTGTATTTCCAATGAGCAGCAACACCGTACTCCGCTCTATAATGCATATCATGTGTTCGTATTTGAATTTCCATTTTGTTACCGTTAGAAGTCAGCACAGTCGTATGTAAACTCTGATATAAGTTAAATTTTGGCATTGAAATGAAATCTTTAAATCTTCCCAGAACTGGTTGAAAATTTGCATGTATTAAACCAAGAATTGTATAACAATTTTTTACATCATCTGTGATTATACGTATTCCCACGAGATCATTAATTTCATTAAAAGTTAAACCGTTATTAACAATTTTCTTATATATAGAGTAATTATGTTTAGGTCTGCCAAAAACATCCGCAGAAATTGAATTATCAGATAGTAGTGTCTTTATAATATCTACAGCATCATTAATTTGATTTTTACGATCAGGGTGTGTTTGAGAAATTTGATCCTGTATTTCCTTATTTTGTTTGTCAAAAAGAATCTTAAAAGAAATATCTTCAAGAGTATGTTTTATGGATTGTAAGCCTAACCTATGTGCTAACGGAGCGTATACATATAGTGTCTCGTTAGCAATTTTTTCCTGCTTCCAATCAGTGTGGTATTGAATTGTTTCTATGTTGTGTAATCTATCAGCTAATTTAAGTATCAAAACACGTATATCTTTTGACATTGCTATGACCATTTTCCTAATAGCATCAGCCTTTGCTTCCTCTTTAGAGTTATAGTTAATTTTATCTAATTTTGTAACTCCATCTACAATATCAGCAACTTCTATACCAAATTTTTTCTTAATATCATTATATGTAACATCAGTATCTTCTATCAAATCATGAAGAAATGCCGCAATTATAGTTTCTATATCTAAATTTAACCTAGACAAATAATGCGCGACCTGCAGAGGGTGTGTGATGTATGATTCACCAGATTTTCTTTTTTGATTTTTGTGACCCTCAGAGGCGTATAGAAATGCTTCGTTTATTAAAGAATGTTGTGTTTCATCATAGTTTTCAAGTACTTCATTTAGTAAACTGTCTATAACATTTTTTTCTGTTAATTTAGCCATATATTAATGGTACTAAAATTAATTAGTTTTAATTATCTTTGATAAAAATGGTACAGTTACGAATATAGAGCTATAAGTACCTGATATAATTCCAATAAGTAGCGGGATAGCAAAATCAGATAAATTACCTTCTATGCCTAAATAATTACCGATAAAGATTATTGAGATTATTGGTATTGCCGATGTTAACGAAGTATTAATACTTCTCATCAAAACTTCATTAAATGTTTTATTAAGAACCTCTTTATTCAGTGTTCCTATTTTTAAAGTTCTTTGAGAGTCCTTTAATTTATCAAATAAAATAACCGTATCATAAAGTGAGTAACCCAATATTGTAAGTAGCGCAATTATTGTTGAAGGGGTAATTTCCAAACCGATAACAATATAAATTGAAAATGTAAGTAAAAGATCATGCAATAAAGCAACTAATGCGATAAATGCATATTTATATTCATATCTAATTGATATAAGTAATGCAATAATAGTAATGAAAATTACAAGCGCCCTTATGCCCTTTTCTGTTATATCCTGACCAAAAGTTGGACCAACTCTTTGAAAATCAATTTCAGAAGTTGCTACATTAAATTTATCTGAAAGATAGTTTAATAATTCAGTTTCAATTTCTTGAGAAGATTCAATAGCACGAAATATTATTGTATCGGAATTTTCAAATGTTTGATATCTTGATACTTGTAATATTTCATTGTTAAGAACGTCATTAATATCATCTTCAGTATATGTTGTGGATAATTGATAAGTTGTACCACCTGTAAAATCTACAGATAAGTTTAAGGTAAATATGCCGAATAAAGAACTTAAAATGATAGTGGTAAATAATATAAATTCTATAATAAATATTTTATAGAATCTACTTCCTAATTTTTGAAAGTCTACATTAGTTGTACCTAGAAATAGTCTTTTAAACATCTGCAATATCCTTTTTAGTAAGTGGATAATAGAATCTTGGATTGTCTGTTATGAATCCAAGAGTTGGTACAGCATTACCTATAAATAATCTTGTATAAAATAAGTCAAATAATGTTGCTACACCTAAAGTTAAAGCGAATCCCCTTATTGGCCCAACTGCAAGTATATATAAGATTACAGATGCAATTATTGATACAAAATCAGCAACAAGTATTGTATTCCATGCTTCTTTAACAGCTTTTTCTGTGGCAAAATTAAACGATCTACCAACTTTCAATTCATCTTTTAATTTTTCAAAAATAACAATATAAGAGTCAGCTGTGAGCCCAATTGAAACAATAACACCAGCAATACCAGCAAGCGTTAGGGTATATCCTTGAAATTCACCCAACAATGCGATTACTGAATAAAATAAAGCGCCAAATGAAGACAGTCCTAGAATTGCTACAACTCCATTTAATCTGTAATAAATCAACAAGAAGAAACTAACAATAATTAGACCTACTAATCCAGCTTGCAGACCAAGGTTTAAAGTATTTTCGCCGAGAGTTGCTGAAACTTTTTGAATACTTGATCTTTCAAACGAAACAGGCAAAGCACCGTATCTTAAAATTACTGCAAGATTATTAGCAGACTCCCCTTGATCAGCATTACCCATGGATATTGCTGCGGTACCACCTGTAATTCCAGTATTTGGATTAACATCTAAGGCAATACCAGGAGCTGATATAACTTGACTGTCTAAAACAATTGCAAGTTTTCTTTGCTCCCCAACAAATGACGCCAATTTTTTTGTTAAATCCGTAAATTTTTGAGCAGAATCATCTTTAAGAACTAACTGCACTATCCATTCATTTTGAGGATAAACAGCTAAAGCATCTTGAATATCACTGCCAGTAAGTTCAGCAGGTCCTAATTCATAAATGACAGGATATCCATCTCTTAATGAAAGCAAGTATGAAATTTTATCCGGATCATCTTCCATTGTAATACCTGTTATTTCATCTACACCATCTGGTGCGTTAACTGTTGGATTGTCAGGATCATCCGGATTAGGAATGACTTCCAAAGCAGGTGAATATCCTAAGTTTAATGAAGAATCTAATACCGGTCTAAATGTCAAAAGTCCCGTTGTACCTACAGCTTCAAGTGCTTTTTCTTGGTCTGTGATACCGGGTAATTGTACAAGAACAGAGTTTTCACCACTAATTGATATTTCAGGCTCTTGTACATCCCCGAATGCTGCGATTCTTGTTCTCATAATTTCTACAGCTTGTTCAATTAACTCTTTATCAGTTCCTTCTTCTGCTGTAAGTATTACTGAAATACCACCTTGCAAATCTAATCCGAGCTCTGGTTGTATTTGATTTGTGTAAGTATAAGCAAATAGAGCGATTGATAGTATCGGTAGGAAAAGTAATTTTAGTATTCTTTTCATAGTTTATTTATATGAAATATTTGATTTTAATATTTCAATTTCACCCTTTTTAATAACTAAAGAAACAGTTTCTTCCTTTATATTGACTACCCGACCGTGTATTCCTGAATCAGTAATTACCTGATCTCC
>CABYIX010000002.1 GCA_902519215.1 uncultured Candidatus Actinomarina sp.
AAGATCTGTCGAGTGTGTATTTTTATATTGATATTTTTTTAAATAATTTCTGACTCCAGATTTAAAATTCTCCTCTCCAATAAATGTTTCAAACATCCTCAAAACAGTCGACCCTTTTTGATAGGTTAAGACATCAAACATTTCCTCAGCTTCTTCAGGTGTTGCTACTTCAAATTCAACTGGTCTAGATGATTTCAGTGAGTCTACATTAAAGCCTTGACTTCTTGCTAAATTTAATTCATTCCATAATTTGAATTCTGGATATGTAGCTTCAGATGCTATGACTTCCATTAAACTCGCAAATGCTTCATTAAGCCAAATTCCGTCCCACCATTTCATTGTTACTAAATCACCAAACCACATATGTGCTAGTTCATGAGCAACTACTTCAACAGACCTTGACAGCTCTGCTCTAGTAGCTTTTTCTACGTCAATTAATAGCAGTGTCTCTCGGAAGGTCACTGCACCCACATTTTCCATAGCACCCATTGCAAAATCCGGAATTGCTATCAGGTCAAGTTTTGAACCAGGGTATTTTATGTCATAATAGTTTTCAAAAAAATCTAAAATTTTTATTGCAGCTTCTCCAGCAAATTTGGTTTGGTGACTGAATCCAGGTCTATGCACAACTCTGACATTAGTTGATGTAGATTTCCCAATTTCCGTAACTTCAAGTGGCCCTACAATAAAAGCTACTAAATATGTAGACATCCTCATTGAATCAACAAACTTAGTAGTAGTTCTACCATCTTTATTTGATTCACTTAATACAGCTTCATTACTAATTCTTGTATCGCTTTCATTTGAAGTTAAAGTAATTGAAAATACTGATTTATATTCAGGTTCATCCCAACAAGGAAATGCCATTCTTGCAGCAGTTGGTTCAAACTGTGTTGTTGCAATCCACTTTTCTTCGTCATTTTTATCTATAAACTTACTCCTATAAAAACCTCTTAAGTCATCAACTACATTTCCAGTAAAGTCTATGTACAATTTCCAGTCACCAGTCTCTATTCTCTTTTCAAAGGTAAGAAGAATTTTTTCGTCATCTTTGAGATAAGTTACTGATCCATCAATATGTGTTCCATCGTCATTTTCAACAAAGCAGCTATTTACTGTTAATCCGACTGAGTGAAGTTGTAATTCCGTTGTGTCTTCGACAACTTCAACAAATATTGTTTCTGAACCATTGTAAATAAAATTTTCAAGGTCAATATCTAAATGAACTTCATATCTATTTGGGATTGCTAATTTTGGAAGTAGTATATTTTGATTCATTAACAAATATTAGTTAATTTTGAAATCAATCCCAGTTCAAGTGCAAAAATTCATCACTTTCATGAAGCTGAACTGTATGGGCACCAAAGTAATCTCTTTGAGCCTGAATCAAAGATGATGGATTGAACTCTGAAGATGAATTGATATACCAGTTAAGAGATGAGTACATTACAGGTGTAGGAATGTTATTTTCAATACAATGTGACACCAAATTCTTTGTATTTTTGATTCTTGAATCTAGATTTTTCTGTATTTGTTTTGATTCAACTATAGATTTATTTGGAGGACCATCTTTCAAAATTGATTTGATTTCTTTTAATAGATCTGAACGAATAATGCACCCCTCTAACCAATTCTGCATAACGTGCTCAATTTTAATTTCAAGATTTTCTCGTTTACTAAAGTACTCAATAAACAGGATTCCCTGAGTAAGAGTTGAAAGGCGAGAAAAATAAATAGCTTCTTGTAGTTCATTAGGATTAAGTTCTATTTTCATATTCTCGGTAGGGGTTGGCCAAATTTTTTGGTAATTGCTTTCAACTCTTGCATTGAACGCTTCAAAAATGCTTGGAAGTGGAAAACCATAATTTAAACCCGTTTCAACAGTAAGCTTGCCTGTTCCTTTATGATTTGCAACAGGTTTAATCCTATCTATTAAGTACTCGCCATCTTCTTGAGTTTTTAATATGCTAGAAGTTATTTCAATCAAGTATGAAGACTGTTTTTCTTTTCTTAAGTTATTAAAAAATTCTGATGCAGCTAGATTATTAAAGCCCGCAGTTCTTAATATATTATACGCTTCAGCAAGTATTTGCATTTCAGCATATTCAATTCCATTGTGAAGCATTTTAATAAAATGACCAGTGCCAAATCCTTCATATAGCCCAATACATTCCTGGTCATCAGCTTTTGCAGCAATTCTACTGATTATTGATATTAAATCTTCAGGAACTTCTTTTTCATAGCCAAGCATCAATGCAGGACCTGTTCTAGCCCCCGTCTCGCCGCCAGAAATACCCATCCCAATAAACTCTATTCCTTGTTCACTACACCTCTTCCCCAAATCGATACTATCTAGGTAATATGCATTACCCCCATCAATTAATGTGTCTTTCTCCTCTATAAAATTAAATAAATTTTCTACAACACTATTAGTTGCTTCTCCAGATGGAACAAGTATTAAAATCTTCCTAGGCTTTTCAATGCTTTTAACAAATTCTTCTAAATCCGTAAAACCAGAAATATTTTTAGATGAGTCTTCTGAAATTAGTCGATTAATTTTGTCTTGAGATTTGTTATAAACACTTACATTTGTGTCATTGTCTGAAAAATTAAGAGCAATATTACTGCCCATTACTCCTATTCCAACAATTCCAATATGGTTGTTCATGATAAGATTTTAACAACTTCTCTTTCAAGTAAATTGTTAAGATAGTAATTTCTTATTTCAACATCAACTTCAAGTTGATTTTCACTATTAATTACATTTTTAATTTTTGAGTATTTGTGAAGGGAGTCAAGATTTTTTGGAGAGGTTAACAGTGTAACTGTTCGCAAATCTCCAAGAATTTGAAATGTAATTTCCGAAATCAATTTTTCTAAATTAGTACCTTCTGTTGATGAAATAAAATGTGCGTCTTCAAATTTTTCTTTCAAAAAATTTAAAGACGCTTTGTCAATTCGGTCTATTTTATTAAAAACTAGTATTTCTTGAACACTAGATTCAATCTGATCCAATATTTCATGAACTGTATTTATATGCATTTGTGGAATTGCCGACGCAGCATCAACAACATGAATAAGTAAGTTAGCATCTTTAACTACTGTGAGTGTGGATTTGAAAGATTCAATTAATGTAGTAGGTAGATTTTGAATAAATCCCACTGTATCTGAGATAATAATGGGCTCTGTGGTTTCATCTATCTTTAATTCCCTCTGCAGAGAATCAACAGTAGCAAATAACTCATTCGCTACGTAGGTTTTAGAGGATGTGATTTTTTCAAGTAAAGTTGATTTTCCTGCATTTGTGTAGCCAACAATTGACACAAGCGGTGTATTATTTTTTCTTCTGAAACTAGATTGAACCTGTCTTTGTTTTGCAACTTTTTTGATTTCCTTTTTAAGTTTGTTAATTCTATTGTCAATCAATCTACTATCAGTTTCTAGCTTTGCTTCCCCAGGACCCCTTGTGCCAATTCCTCCACCTTGCTGGTTTAGTGTTTTGCCTAAACCAGCCAAACGTGGTTTTAAATATGTAGTTAAAGCTAATTCAACCTGTAAGGTAGCCTCTTTTGATTGTGCATGAAGCGCAAATATATCAAGAATTAGTCCAGTTCTATCAACTACATCGCATTGAAATAAAGTTCGTAATTCTTTTTGCTGATTTGGTGTTAGCTCACAATCAAATAAGACTACATCAATATCATTTGCTTTTGATATATCAACTAATTCAGAAATTGACCCTTTTCCAATAAATGTTTTCGGATCAACTTTTTCTACTCGTTTCATTTGTATGATGGTGGGACTAGATCCTGCCGTCTTAACCAAATTTACCAATTCCTTTAAAGATTCTTCTTTATCAGCTCTTGTTTCATTTTTAAGAATTATGCCAACCAACAAGGCCTTTTGAGTTGTTACAAATATATCTCTATCTGATACCGTAAGTAGCTTTTTATCAGATTGATTTGGGTTGTTTCTTTGATTCAATTATTTCATTATTGGTAGCTGACCATTATCAGATGTATTTGAGATCTCTTCTTCTGCAATAATTTGGGATTCTCTTACAGCTAAAACTACCTTTCCTGTTGGTGGCCAAATAAATTTCCAAGCACCGCTTGCAACCGCCCAGAATTGCTTTTCAGTATCTACATCAATAAGAGGAAGAGCTTCTGAAGTTTTTTCACTTCCTGCAGGAACTAAAAGTCCAGACTTTGTGATTGTTTCTTCTCTTAAGTGTCCGACTCTCCAACCTGGAGAAACTTTAAAACCTGCCGGAGCAAACTTTATGTCTTCTAATAAATCTTTATCTTCTGTCATTTTCTTATAATAAACATGAAAAAACTATAAATTAGCGGAGGTGGACAGGAATCGAACCTGCCAAAGACTATTACACCTTTCAACAGTTTTGAAGACTGTGGAGCCCACCAGGCGCTCATTCACCTCCATTCTTAAGACTAGTTATATAAAAAAATATTATTGGAATAGAATTAAGAATGATGAGTAATTTTCAAAATACATTTAATAGATTAAAGAAGGAAAGACAACTTAGTAATAAGCAGGTAGCTTCGTTTACTGGCGTAAAGGTAAAAGATGTAAAGAAATGGGAAACAGGCATGAGTTTTCCTACTGATAGCAAAGTTGTTGATGCTTTAGAGGGCATATTAGGAACCGAGATAATTAAGTCGCTTGAAGGGTTTAAAACTGAAGAAAATAATTTTTCTTCCTTAGCTAGTTCAGAAGATGAGATATTTAAAGTTAATAATGAAAAGCTTGAGATTTCCAATACGAGAATTGATCGGCTTAGAAACATTTTCCAACGTGAAACTCAATCTAATAATGAGTTCAATTACGATTCAGATTTTGACACCCCCTTTCTAGATCAAGAAACGCCACAAAAAGTTTCAATTAACGAAGAGGATAATCTAGAGCAACCTTATTTGTATGATGACAAGCAACTTGGATTTTATCTATCTAGAAATATTAAAACTGTGGGTTTACTTTCTGTTTTAGGTATTGTTGTCATTAGTTTTTTCCGACTCTTTTGGGAATCGCTCAATCTTTTTATTAACAATATATTGTGAAACTAATATCTTATACAAAGCTAGGAATTGTCCTATCCATATTATCAATTTTGGCTGGAGCATTTGTTAGGGCCACTGGGTCAGGAGATGGCTGTGGATCAACATGGCCTACATGTAAAGGAAAAATTATTCCTCAATTATCAGACACGTCTGAAATAATAGAGTTTTCCCATAGATCAATTAGTGGAATCTTACTTATTGTCACGCTCATAATTTTTACTAAGTCAAGAAACATGAGTAAAGGAAGCATCATAAGGACGACGGTAAATTTTTTAACATTTTTTGTTGTCTTTGAAGCCGCAATCGGAGCGGTAATTGTTTTATATGAATGGGTTGGGTTAAACAGTTCTCTCCCACGAATAGTTGCTGTTCCAATACACTTAGTTAACACTTTTGGATTGCTCGCATGTTACGCCATACTTTACAAAGTTTTACTTAATAATTTTAAAAACATTAAACAACTTTGGGACAGACGCTTTGTTTTTGTAGCTTTTTTATTTTTACTCAGTGGAGCAACCGGTTCAATCACAGCTTTGGCGGATGTTTTATTTCCAAGTGCTTCATTCTATGAAGGACTGATGGAAGATTTCGACAGGACCTCTGAGTTATTAACAAGATTAAGAATTTTACACCCCATAGTGGCAACTGGATTATCAGTAGCATTAATAATAGAATCAAGAAAAATTCAAAAAGATTACAAAATTGATGTTAAGTTTCTACAGCTCTTAGTAATTGTTGCTGTAACTCTTGGAGTATTGAATGTTTTGTCTAATATTGTGCTTTTATTGAGTATTTTTCACCTTGCAATTGCCGATTTATTGTGGATTACATATATATATGTAAGTATGGATAAGATAAAAATAAATCAGCAATAAATTAGCTTTAATTTCAACATAGTTATACACTTCACCTTTGTAACTAGATACAGCTATGGAAAGTCAAAATACTAATGGTAACTAAAACAATACCTTCAAAGCCAAAGCCTAATACTAAAGAGGCTGATTTTTCTAATGAAGATACAACTTTAACTCCAGAACAGGAGAAAGCAGCAAGGGAAAAAGCTAAATCACTTACAAAGAAACTTGCAGACGATAAAGGAAAGTTAACTACTGATTTAGTAAGCCAATATTTAACTGCAATTGGAAATTTTGATCTTTTGACAGCTGAGCAAGAAGTTGAGTTAGCTCAGAAAATTGAATCTGGAGAAAAAGCATCTATTAAGCTTGGCAAAAAACAATTTAAAGATAAAAAAGGTGAAATAAGATTAAAAAGAGATAGAAAAAAGGGTGCTGAGGCAAAAGATGCATTTCTTACAGCAAACTTAAGGTTAGTTGTTGCAAACGCAAGACGATACGCAAATACTTCTGGTATCGATTTTCTTGACCTAATTCAAGAAGGAAACCTTGGATTAATCAGAGCAGTAGAAAAGTTTGATTGGCGTAAAGGGTTCAAATTTTCTACTTATGCAACATGGTGGATAAGACAAGCAATTACAAGAGCAATTGCCGATAAGTCTAGAACAGTAAGAATTCCCGTTCATCTTCATGACACAATGGCCGCTGTTAGAGCTGCACAAGCGCAACTTAAAGCAGAATTAGGTAGAGATCCAAAACCACAGGAAATAGCAAAAGAAGCTGGTGTTGGTGTTGATAAAGTTGAACTTGCTTTAAGTGTTGCTGATACAGTTTCATTAGAACAGCCTGTTGGTGAAGACGGAGCACAACTTGGTGATTTTATCCAAGATGAAGATGCTAGCGACCCCTCTTTAATTGTTCAAGATTTAGATGTAGCTGAAAGCCTCAGGGATAGTATTAGCAGACTTCCTGAAAGAGAAGGTAGAATACTTGCTTTAAGATATGGTTTTTATGATGGCGTACCAAGGACACTCGAAGAAATAGGTGAAGAGTTTGATTTAACTCGTGAGAGAATTAGACAGCTAGAAAAATTAGCATTGTGTAGATTAAGACATCCTTCATTTGGAATCAGAGAACAAGACTTAGTCTAATTTTTAATATTTAGCTTCATTACTTTTTATTAAATTGTTAATCTATATTACATGTTCGAATATCTCGAAATTGCAATAGATTCAGCTATTGAAAGTGGTGCAAAATACTCTGATGCACGAGTATTGGTTTCAAAATCTAGAAGCATCGCAGCAAAAAATGGAGAAATTGAAAATTTTAATGAAAATGAAAAAATTGGTATTGGAATAAGGGCATTGGTTGGGTCTTCCTGGGGATTTTATTCAACTTATAACTTATCAAATGAATCATTAAAACTAGCTGGTAAGAAATCTTACGAAATTGCCAAAGCATCAGCTATGGTTTCTGGTAAAGACATGCCTTTTGCTGACGTGCCTGTAGTTCAAGATAACTACACCACCCCTCATGATGAAAATCCTTTTTCAGTATCAAGCTCTGACCAAATTAATTTATTACTCGAATCTACTGAAAAAATGAAAAAGCTAGGCAGTTCGCGAGCATTTGGAAGACTTGATTTTTGGGATACAGAAAAATGGTTTGCTTCAAGTCAGGGTCATAAAATTTATCAAAACATAATTGAATCAGGTGGTGGCATCTCTTCTCTATCGGTTGGTGATGGTGAAACTCAAATTAGATCTTATCCGCAATCTTTTGGCGAATATAGAACTGGGGGTTGGGAGGTAGTAAAAAGTTTTGAATTCGAAAATCATACAGAGAGATTAGCTGAAGAATCCCAAAGGCTATTGGTTGCTCCACAATGTCCAGAAGGAACAATGGATTTAATTTTAGAAGGAAGCCAACTCGCTCTTCAAATACACGAGTCAGTTGGTCATGCAATTGAACTCGATAGAATTTTAGGGTGGGAAGCTGCCTATGCTGGAACTTCTCATTTAGAGTTAGATAAATTAAATAAACACAGATATGGTTCTGAATTAATGAACATTGTTGCAGACGCAACTCTTCCAGGAGCATTAGCAACATTTAAGTATGATGATGAGGGAACCCCAGCTCAACGAGTAGACATTGTTAAAGAAGGAATATGGACTGGTGTACTTTCAGGACGTGACAGCGCAGCTGTTGCAGGTGTAGATCCTGGAGGTATGGTTCGCGCAGATGGTTTTGGAAGATTACCAATGGTTAGAATGACAAATGTAGGGTTACTTCCAGGAGATTCATCACTAGATGAAATTATACATGCAACTGATAATGGAGTTTATATGGAAACTAACAGATCTTGGTCCATTGATGACATTCGATTAAATTTTCAGTTTGGTTGTGAGGTTGGCTGGTTAGTAAAAAATGGAAAAATTATAGATATGGTCAAAAACCCAACATATACAGGAATTACTCCTGAATTTTGGGGAAATATGGATATGCTATCAGGAGAAGATGAGTGGGTTTTTTGGGGAACTCCAAATTGTGGCAAAGGTCAGCCAAGCCAGATAGGACATACCGGACACCCAGCATCACCTGCTAGATTTAAAAATACACGAATTGGAGTCAGGGGATGAAAATTTGGGAGGACTTACTTCAAGATATTGAAAAAAATATTCCATCTGGGACAGAATGTGAATTAAAAATGATGCACTCCAAAAGTGCCCTAACCAGGTTTGCTAATTCGCAAATTCATCAAAATGTAGATGAAGACTCTGCTGATGTATTTTTGACATTACATAACGACTCTAAAACTATAACTATTTCAACAAACTTAACTGCATTAAAAAATCCAAAGGATTTTGTTTCTAGAGCAATGGATTCACTAAATAATAGCCCAATAGACAAAGGATGGGCTGGTCTTCCAGATTCTTCGGAATCATTCAACGGTCTCTCCAAGATTGATGAATCAACACCTGATGAAAGAGCCAATAAAGTTAAAGATTTTGTTTCAGAGGGAAAGAAAATGAATGCAGCAGGATATTGTTCCAGTTATATAAATAATTATTTTGTTTGGAATACAAATGGTCTAAATTCATCTGATTCCTCTAGTAGTGCGTTTATTGATGGGATTTTTAGAACTGAATCATCGGCTGGTTCTTCACATAGGGGAGGAATACTATTATCAGACATAGAAGCTCAACAAGCTGGTAGCGAGGCAGCAAAACTAGCTATAGATGGAGAGAATCCAGAGGATATAGAGCCAGGAAAATATGAAGTAATACTTGGTCACGAAGCAGTAAGTACAATATTAGTTTTTCTTGGGGTTTACGGTTTTAATGCAAAAAGCAAAATTGATGGCATGAGTCCAATAAACATAGATGAAAAGCAATTCGATGATCAAATAAATCTAGTCGACACTCCAGAAGATCACGACTCAATAGGATTTAAAATAGATGCTTCTGGATCCAAGAAAAAGAATTTAGAAATTGTAAAAGATGGAGTTTCAAAAACATACTTTCATACCCGAAGAACCGCAAAAGAATTAAATACACAAAATACTTTCCATGAGTTATTTGGCTGGGGGGAAAATTTTGGGGGAATTGGAACAAATATAAAACTATTGGAAGGAAGTGTTCCCCAGGAAGAAATGATTAAAAGTGTTAAAAGAGGTATATACATAAATGAGTTTTGGTATTGCAGGGTTTTAGATCCAATTACTCAAGTTGTAACTGGCCTTAATCGAAATGGTTCTTTTTTAATTGAAAATGGAAAAATCATAAAACCAGTTGGTAGATTACGATTTACGCAAAGCTTCATGGCTTCACTTGCTCCAGGAAATATTCTATCTGTTGGAGATAAGTCGAGATATGCAGATTCAGAATTTGGAGAAGGAATGCTAAAAGTTCCAGCTCTGCATTTAAAGGAGTTTAATTTTACAGGTGGGGTATCTGGATAATAAATCATATTTTGATGGTGATAAGCCATTAATTATTCCTCATCGAGGAGGCTCAAATTTAGTACCAGAGAACACACTTCATGGTTTAGAAGTAGCAATTACAGAAGGTTTTTCACACTTTGAAACTGATTTGAGGATGTCTAAAGATGGAGAGATATTTCTTCATCATGATGAAACTTTTGATAGAACAACAAATGTTACTGGAAAAGTTCAAGATTTCAATTGGAGTGAAATCTTAAAAATTAATGCTGGCTATAAATTCTATGAAAAAACTAATCAAAAAGGTAAAAAAACAAAGTTTGTGAGATTAGTTGATGCATTAATGATGAATCAAAAGTTGAAATTCAATCTAGATCTAAAGCAAACAGGCATGGCAAAAAAAGTTGTAGAAATTATAAACTCACTAAACGCAAAGGAAAGAGTTTTAGTTTCATCCTTTAGTCCAAAAAGATTAGATGAATTCTTGAGGGAAAGTAAGGGAGATATACTTACTTCTGGAACTTTTAGAGAGAACGCTATTGCACGATTTCTTCCTCTCCAAAAAAGAAACTTCAATGTTCAAGCACTACAGGCGCCTTTTAGGTGGAAAGGAATTCAAGTTCATTCCAAAAAGCTCGTTGAATTTTGTAAAATAAATAATCTTCAACTGCACATTTGGACAGTAAATTCTATTGAAAACCTCAAAACCTGTTTAGAAATTGGATGTGACGGTGTTATAACTGATGAACCAATTTTGTTTCGTGATTACTTAAAATAATCTAAGTGTTGTTAAATAGTATTTTGTTTTATAAAATTTTCAGCTTCTATGAAAATATGTTTTTTTCTTGATGGCTCAAGCCTGTCAAGAGATCTTACTAGCAAAGCTAATCTGGGATTGTTTTCATAAAATTTTCTGTTTTTTTCCGTAAATTTCCAATATAAACCATCGAGAGTGTCACACCAGTCTCCTCTTTTATAGTTACTCATTTTTAAAATATAGTTTGAACCGCATGTGTAAGGTTTTGTTGACATCATTCCACCGTCAGCATAGGTGGCCATCCCAAATACGTTTGGCACCATTACCCAATCTGAGGAGTCTATGTACATTTCCATAAACCATTTGTATATTTCTCTTGGATCTATTCCACATAAATTCATAATATTACTGATGACCATAAGACGTGGAATATGATGTATGTAACCATCTTTAAGGGTTGTTTTAATGCAATCATCAAGTGGGTCAATTCCAGTAGTTCCGTCATACCAAGATTGAGTTAATTTCTTTTTATGTTTCCAATAATTACTATTAAGTTGCACCTCGCCCTCTTCATGATATATTCCTCTTATAAATTCTCTCCATCCAATTATTTGTCTTACAAAACCTTCTACAGAGTTCATGGGAATATTGTTTTTTTCAGCAAATTGTAAAGTTTTATCTATCACTTTATCAGGAGTTAAAAGACCAATATTCAAAAAAGGGCTTATGCAACTATGGAAAAGAAAATTCCTGTTTTCAAGCATTGCATCTTCATAAATACCAAAGTTTTCGAAACGAACTTTAAGAAAATTATCAAGTTGTTTTTGCGCCCCTGTTCTGTCAACAGGAAACCATATATCTTCTAGATTTCCTGGGTGATCATCAAAGTTACTATTTATCAGATTTTTAATTTCATTACTATATTTTGATTCTTTAAAGGAAATCATTTCAGGCGGGGTTACATTTTTTGGTATTTTCTTTCTATTCTCTTCGTCAAAAGACCACTTTCCACCAATTGGTTTATTATTTTCATCCATTAAGATATTCATATTTTTTCTTGCTTTTTGATAAAATGAAGACATTCTGTAAACTTTTTTACCTTTTGCCATAGGAACAAAGTCATTTCTTTCAAATAAAAACATCGGCGACTTGATAATGTTTACTTTCACTCCCACTTCAGCCAATACTTTGAGGAATTGGTTTTCAAAACCTTTGTCTTCAATTTCAAAAATATTAATCTCTGATATTTTCTTATCTTTTAAAAATTTTATGAGAAAATCAACGTAATTTTCATTTACTTTTCGCTTTGATAATTCAAAATAATTTACAGAAATAGATTTATTTTCTAACTCATCCCTATACTCGCGCATGGCTGTGAGAAAAAGGAAAAGTTTTAATTTATGGTGTTTGATGTATGTGCAAAGTTCATAATCTTCAGCCATAAAGACTTCATTACATTTATTTTTTTTTAAAATTTTTGGATCAAATAATTGATTTCCAAGTATTACAAAAAATTTACTTTCCATCTTTACCAAGAATAGTTTACCATTGTAATGTAGAAGCTATAATTTTACTCAGTGTAGGGGGGGAAATGAATCAAGAAATATTAGACAGCGGTTTTATACCACACGAAATATGCGAAAATCTTCCATCAGGTTTTGATGATATAGAAGAACTAGCAAGAGAACTTCCAAAAGTGCTTGCTAATGAACAAATTGTTCAAAGAGTAAAACAACTGGAGTTAAATAAAGACATTAGCCAACTAACTCTGAGTGAACTTGAAAGGGCTATGCTTTTATACTCCTACATCGCACATGCATATATGTGGGGAAAAAAAGAGGTTGAAAATATAATTCCAGCTCAGCTTTCTCTAACTTGGTTTGCTATCTCTGAGAAGCTAGAAAGACCTCCAATATTGTCCTATGCATCATACGCTTTAAATAACTGGAAGATGCTTGATGAAACAAAACCTTTTGATTTAGAAAATATTGTGATTATGCAAAATTTTTTAGGAGGGGTTGATGAAGATTGGTTTATTATGATTCACGTAGCAATTGAGTACGAAGCAAAAGAAATACTTTCAAATTTGAAATCCTATTTTCTGGAAAAAAAGACAGAGCAATCTTATTTAATTAACTCATTAGAAAGTATCCAAAAAATTAATTCAATTATGAATAGAATGCCTGAAAAATGTGACCCTTTCATTTATTACAATCGAGTAAGACCCTACATTTTTGGATGGAAGAATAATCCGGCTACCCCTGATGGAGTAATTTATGAAGGTGTAGAACAATTTGCTGGAGAACCGCAACTTTTCCGAGGTGAAACGGGTGCTCAAAGTTCAATAGTGCCTGCATTGGATGCACTTCTTGGTGTTACCCATTCAAACGACCCATTAAGAGAATACTTAGATGAAATGAGACTTTACATGCCTAAAGAGCACAGAGATCTTTTAAATGGATTAGATGAATGGTCAGAAAATGATAGAAGCAAATTAGACATTGATAAAGAATCAGTCAAATTAATAAATGATTTGATTAAGGAAGTACACATCTTCAGAAACAAACACTTGGAATATGCGAGAATTTATATTTATGAACAGTCTTTAACAAATAATTCAAACTCAAATATTGTTGGTACTGGAGGAACTCCGTTTATGAAATATTTAGATAAGCATTTACAGGAGACAGTACCGTCAAATGATTAAAAACCTTGGAATTCCAAAAGAGGTAAAAAAAGATGAGGGAAGAGTTTCATTAATTCCTCAACATATAACTCAATTCACTGGTTTAGCTGACATTTTCGTAGAAACTGAAGCTGGGTTGGGTTCTGGTTTTACAGATAAAGATTATGAAGCTGCTGGAGCAAAAATAGTATCTACTTCAAAGGAGCTTTATGAAGTTTCTAAGATTATATGTAAGGTGAAAGAACCTCAACCAGAAGAGTTCGAAATGTTAAATTCCTCACATGTTTTGTTTGGATACCTTCATTTAGCCTCAAACCTACAATTGACAAAGACACTCTTAGAAAAAAAATTAACAGGAATCGCTACTGAAATGATAATGGACGGTAAAGAGTACCCTTTATTGATTCCAATGTCTAAGATTGCCGGTAATTTAGCAGTTCAAAAAGGCATGCAATTCTTAGAGTATTCATCACAAGGAAAAGGGGTTCTTTTATCCTCAATTTCGGGAGAAAGAACTTCCAATGTAACAGTTATTGGGTGTGGAGAGGTAGGTAGGAGTTCAATACATAAATCTATACAAGTTGGAGCTTCAGTCACTGCAATTGATTTAAATGAAAATATTTTGAAAGATTTAAAAAACAAATATGGAGAAAACATTTCAACATTATTAAGTGGAACTAATGAAGCGGAAAGTGCAATTAGATCGGCTGATTTAGTCATAGGAGCAGTCTTACTTCCAGGCAGAAAACCACCGATTGTCATTACTGAAGAAGATATTAAATATATGGAAAAAGGAACAGTCATTGTAGATGTTGCCATTGACCAAGGTGGATGTGTCGAGGGGGTAAATCCTAATACTCATAGTAATCCTTTTGAAATACGAAATGGTGTAATAATATCTGCAATAGCAAACTTGCCCGGTGCAGTTCCCAGAACTTCCTCTATGGAGCTATCAACAAACTTACAAAAATATGTTGACAATCTTTTAATTGAAAACTGGCTTGAAGAATACAAGAATAATGCAAGTCTTAGACCTTCTTTACAAATACATAATGGGCTTTTGCTTTCAGAAGAAGTCGCCGATAGCTTGAGCTTAACTCTATCTAAATTAGTTTAGGCTTCCAGCTTTTTCTGCCATTACTATAGTTTTTAATTTTATTTTCATAATTAAGTGTTATATCAATCTTGTCAGTACCCTCAATAATCCTTTTTTGTGAAAAATCATCTAGATCAAATTTAAAAATTACTTCTTCGCACTCAACGGATTTATTTTCAACGGATATTTGTATTTGTGTTTTTGGATTCTTTTCAATTTTATTAAAAAGCGCTTCAACCTCTTTTTGGCTAGCTTCAATAGGTAATAGCCCGATATTGATTGAGTTTAATCTAAATATATCAGCAAATTTAGTTGAAATAATTGCGTCAAAACCCCAGTCTTGTAATCCCCAAGGAGCATGCTCTCTAGAAGACCCAGTTCCAAAATTGTGTCCCGCTACTAAAACTTTTGCATCTTGATAAAGGACATTATTTAATGGAAAATTTGGATCTTTTTTCCAATCGTAAAATAAATATTCACCGTAGCCTGAACGTTCAACACGTTTTAAAAATTGTTTAGGCATAATTTGATCTGTGTCTACATTAGACATATTTAGTGGAAGCATAGTTGATTTTAAATTATTTAATTTTTTCATTTTACAATTCTCTTATGTCAACAAATTGACCATGCAATGCAGCAGCAGCAGCCATTTTAGGACTTACTAAATGGGTTCTACCACCAGCACCTTGTCGTCCTTCATAGTTTCTATTTGATGTTGATGCGCATCTTTCTCCTGGGCTCAAAATATCTGGATTCATTCCTAGACACATAGAACAACCAGCCTCCCTCCAATCAAAACCCGCATTAATAAAAATTTTGTCTAGACCCTCTTCCTCTGCTTGTTTTTTAACCAATGTAGATCCAGGTACAACCATTGCTCCAATATTTTCAGCAACTTTTTTACCCTTCACTACTTCCGCAGCCTCTCTTAAATCTTCAATACGACCGTTTGTGCAACTACCAATAAAAACCCTATCTAAAGCTACTTCACTAATTTTCTCTCCCGGCTTTAAGGACATATACTCTAGCGCCCTAACGGCGGCTTCTTTTTCAGATTCTTCTTCAAAATCATCGGGATGAGGAATGGTATCATTTACAAAGATTACTTGTGATGGATTTGTCCCCCAAGATATTGAGGGCTCAAGCTCGTCAGCATTTATTGTTACTACTTTGTCAAAAACTGCATTCTCATCAGAATATAATTGACTCCATTCATTTATCGCATCTTTCCAGTCAGCATTTTTAGGTGCATAATTTCTACCCTTTAGGTAGTTAAATGTAATTTCATCAGGTGCAATCATTCCGGCTCTTGCCCCGCCCTCTATGGACATATTACAAATCGTCATCCTATTTTCCATGCTCATATTCTGAATTACGTCACCTACATATTCAATTACATGACCAGCGCCTCCACCAGTACCAATTTTTCTTATTATTCCCAAAATTATATCTTTTGGCCCAACACCATTAGAAACATTTCCTACAACCTCCACCTTCATAGTTTTTGGTTTCTCCATTGCTAAAGTTTGTGTTGCTAAGACATGCTCCACTTCTGATGTTCCTATCCCAAAAGCTAATGAGCCAAATGCACCATGAGTTGCAGTATGACTATCACCACAAACAATTGTCATGCCAGGTTGAGTTATGCCTTGTTCAGGACCAATTACATGAACAATTCCCTGTCGTGGATCATTTATTCCAAATAAAGTAACTCCAAATTCTTCACAATTGTTTTCCAGGGCATCAATTTGAATCTTTGATAGAGGGTCTTTAATTCCTAACATTCTATTAGAGGTTGGTACACCGTGGTCTACTGTTGCTAATGTTAATTCAGGATGTTTAACTTTTCTTCCTGCCATTCTTAAGCTATCAAATGCTTGTGGTGACGTTACTTCATGCACAAGGTGTAGGTCAATAAATACTAAATTTGTACTCTCATCTATAGAGGCAACAAGGTGCTTGTCCCAAATTTTATCAAATAAAGTTTTTCCCATTTAGATATAAATTATATAATTTTTTTGTTATTTAATCCATAAAGATGTTTTTTGTTCAAATTCTTAATTTATTATCATTTAATCTACACAGATATAAAATAAGACAACATGGAAACAATTATTGAGAAATTTTTAGAAATTGCAATCATTTTAATTGCTGCAAAATTTGGAGCAGAGATTATGAGAAGGATAAATCAGCCTGCAGTTATAGGAGAGCTGGTTATTGGAATTGTAATTGGTTACTATGGCTTAGGCCTTCTTCCTCATTTTGAATCAGGTGATGTTGTTTCTACCTTAGCTGAAATCGGAGTAATTCTTCTTCTGTTTGAAGTTGGCTTAGAGACAAATTTAGACGAATTTATTGAGCTTGGGTCGACTTCATTACTTGTAGCATTAATTGGGGTCGTAGCTCCATTTGCACTCGGTTTTGGTTCAATATTTGCACTCGGCTTAGGGGGAGAAAATCAATTTGAAATAGCATTATTTGTTGGCGCTGCAATGACAGCTACCTCAGTGGGCATTACAGCTAGAGTATTTGGAGACTTGGGTGCTCTTAAGTCAAAAGAGGCAAAAACTATAATAGGTGCAGCAGTTGTTGATGATATTTTAGGACTTTTAATCTTAACTGTTGTCGCAGGGGTTTTAGGCAGCTCAGGTGATTTTTCATTGGTAGATCTTGGTTTAATTAGCGCTAAGGCAGTTGGATTTTTAATAGCGGTAGTAATTATTGGAAGAAAGCTCTCTAAACCAATTTTTAACTTTTTTGTAAAAATACCTTCACCCGGAACATTTGTAACAGGTAGCTTTATATTTGCAATGTTATTAGGTGCAGCAGCCCATTTTGTTGGTTTGCATCCAATTGTAGGAGCATTTGCTGGCGGAGTAGTTGCTGGGGAGTCAGGAATGACACACAGGATAAGAGAAGAAATGAAGCCTTTAAACTTTTTACTTGTTCCAATATTTTTTGTTTATATAGGTTCTGAAGTAAACATACAAACACTTGCTTCATTAGATGTATTTCTATATGGTATGTTGGTAAGCCTTCTAGCTTTTGTTGGTAAATATGTTTCCGCACTAGGTGCAATGGGTAAAGGCTTAAACACTTCACTAATTGGAATTGGCATGTCACCAAGAGGTGAGGTGGGCTTAATTTTTGTTGCTGTTGCAACTACTACTCTATCAGAAGTAGTTACTGCAGATATTATCTCAATAATTATATGGATGGTAATAGTAACAACAGTAATCGCTCCTATATTATTGAACAGAATCTTACAAAAAGTACCATTATCAGAAAGAGATGACGACGAAAGGTTTGAATCACCTGTCGTTGAGTAGTAAAAACACTCCAATAAATTAGATTTTTAGTATCATATTATGAGTCACAATAAGGGGAAAATAAATGCTAATTAATTCTATGGTTGCTGCAGTTGCTGGGCTTTTGCTTGCAGCTTTTTATGCAAATAAAGTTTTATCAATAAAAGTAACTGACTCAAGAGTAGAAGAGCTTTCTACCGCCATCAGACAAGGTTCAATGGCTTTTTTGAAAAGAATGTATTCATGGATTAGTGTATTTGTCGTAATTTTGGCTGTCTTGATTTCTACACTTACTGAGTGGGGCTATCCGTGGGGTTCTGTAGCATTTATTGCAGGTGCCTTATTTTCTTCACTGGCAGGATTCATTGGTATGAGAATTGCAACGGCAGCAAATGGTAGAACTACAGAAGCTGCCAGGGATGGAGGAACTCTTAAAGCACTGCCTGTAGCATTTAGAGGTGGAGCAGTAATGGGTTTCACAGTTGCAGGCTTGGGATTACTAGGAGTAGCTTTAGGATATTATTTATTTATTGAAGTATTAGAACTTCCTAATGGATATGACGTACTAGCAGCAATAGGTCTTGGAGGTTCATCAATAGCTCTTTTCGCCAGGGTTGGTGGTGGAATTTATACTAAAGCAGCAGATGTAGGTGCAGACTTGGTAGGAAAGGTTGAAGCAGGAATTCCTGAGGATGATCCAAGAAACCCTGCAACTATAGCTGACAACGTTGGAGATAATGTAGGAGACGTTGCAGGAATGGGTGCAGATCTATTTGAAAGCTATGTCGGATCGCTTGTTGCTCCGCTTGCCTATGCTGCAATTGTTTTTGCTGGGCAAAGTGTACTCCCTTCCTTACTACTTTTCCCACTAGCTGTCGGAACAATAGGGATGGGAGCATCAATCCTCTCTTCATTTTTAGTTGTCCCCAAAGAAGGAAAGCTTGCACAAGCTCTTCATAGAGGTACTTACAGTGCGGCACTGTTAACTGTTGTCGGTGTTTATTTTTTAAGTGACCTAATGTTTGCTGATTATGCAGAAAACCCTATCGGTTTATTTTTCTCAGTCATTATCGGACTTGGTGTCGGACTATTAGTAGGTCAAATTTCAGAATGGTTTACATCTGATCATTACTCAATTGTTAAAAATATTGCAGATCAAGCAAAGACCGGTCCAGCAACCCTTGTGTTATCAGGTATATCTGAAGGTATGAGATCAGCAGCTTTTTCAGTGGTTGTGGTCGTTTTTGGAATTTACGGTGCTTATACAGCAGGAGATTGGGCATTAGGTGCTGATGGTGGAATTTATGGTATTGCAATTGCAGCAATTGGAGTTTTATCTACTTTAGGCATAACTGTAGCAGTAGATGCTTATGGTCCAATCGCTGACAATGCTGGTGGAATTGCTGAAATGGCACACCTACCTCCAGAAGTAAGAGAAGCTACTGATGAATTAGATTCTCTAGGAAATACAACAGCAGCAATTGCAAAAGGGTTTGCAATTGGTTCCGCAGCAGTTACCGCATTAGCTTTATTTTCCGCTTTTGTGCAAAGTGCGGGTATTGAAAAATTAGATATTACAGAGGTGGAAGTAACTTTAGGTTTATTTTTGGGAGGCATGTTCCCATTTTTGTTTGCGGCCATGACCATTAACGCAGTGGGAAGAGCAGCATTTAAAATGATTGAAGAAGTTAGACGACAGTTTAATGAAATTCCTGGTTTGAGAGAAGGAAAAGAAGGAGTTGTCCCTGACTATACAAAATGTGTAGATATAGCCACAACTGCAGCACTGAAAGAGATGTTACTACCTGGTGGCTTAGCTATTGCCCTTCCATTAATAATTGGTTTTTGGGATAAGGAGGCACTTGGAGGTTTCCTAGCCGGGTCCTTGGTTACTGGCTTTCTCCTGGCAATATTTATGGCAAACTCTGGTGGAGCTTGGGATAATGCTAAAAAATATATTGAAGCTGGAGGCGGAGCAGGTAAAGGTTCTGACGAACATAAAGCTGCTGTGATTGGTGACACAATAGGTGATCCATTTAAAGATACTTCTGGTCCAGCAATGAATATTGTTATAAAAGTCATGACTATTGTAAGTCTTATATTTGCATCTGCTTTTTAAATTAATTGAAAACAGTTCATTTAATAAGACATGGTGAAACTGAACAAAATGTTTTAAAAGTCTGGCAAGGTCACACAGATACACCGTTAAATAAAACTGGGCTAATACAAGCAAAGCTATTAGCTTCAAGATTAAAGGATTCAAACGCAACTGTTTATTCATCTAATCTAAAAAGAGCTTCAGAAACAGCTTCATTTCTTTCAAAAAAAATTGAGCTGAGGGAAACCCTAAGGGAGATTAATGTTGGTGATTTTACTGGCATGCCTGTAGGTCAAACCTATTCATCAAATAACGAGATTTTTCAATCACTTCAAGATGACTCTTATCAATTTCCTAATGGAGAAACAGTAAAAGAATTTAAACAACGCGTGAAAGATGAACTCGGGTACATTTTTGGGAATATTGAAAATGGCTCAGAAGCCATAGTTGTTACTCATGGTTTTTTTATTGGAACTGCAATAGGACTTTCGATAGGTTTCAATAACTACCCTTTTCCTATTGGGAATATAGAAAATACTTCTATTTCAACACTTATTAAACGAGATTCAATTACTCAAGTAAATAAATTTAATGACTCATTACATTTATCTGAATTAAATATTGATTTTCCTAGAGAAACAACAAAAAACAAGATTACATTTATAAGACACGGCCAAACAGATTCTAATACAAGTGGAATATGGCAGGGACATATTGACAATCCATTAAATGAAACTGGAAAACATACCGCTCAGAAACTTAGAAATACATTTGATGAGTATGATGTGTATCTCTCATCAACATACAAGAGAGCACTAGAAACCTTATCTTTAGTAACAGATAATAAGGATATATTAACTTCAGAAAATTTAATTGAAATGAATTTAGGAAATTGGGAAGGATTGAAAACTTCAGAAATCCTAGAACAGTATCATGATAACTTTATCAATGCACTTTTTTTAGATTTTAAATGTAAATATGGAATTAATGGTGAGTCTACGTATGAAGCAGGTGTCCGAGTGGAAAATCTTTTAAAAGAATACCCTGAAAAAAATTTATTAATGGCTAGCCACGGCGGAACAATTAAAGCTGCAGTTACGAACCTACTTAAAGCTCCAGAGAGCAAAGCTGCTTCCTCATTTACCATCCCTAATAATTTGGGTGTTTGTTGCTTAGTTCTGAAAGAAAACAAATATTTTCTTTGGTCATATAATGTAGGAAAAATAGGATATGAAAACATTAGTTATAACGAATGATTACCCACCTAAAAAAGGGGGAATATCAACATATATTAAATCATTTGAAGACAACTTAGAATTTGAAACAGTTATTTATGCTCCCAATTGGGCTGAGGGTGAAAATGTCATTAGATCGAAGTTCAAATTTATTTTTTCTACAAAAAAATTTATTAGAGAAATAAATGAAATTGTCATTCAGAACAATATTGAGATTATCCTCCATGCATCCAGCAATCCACAATTTTTACTGGTAAATAAATTAGAGTATTTAGGAATTAAACAGTTCATGTTAATACACGGTGCTGAATTTAATATTATTAACTCAATTCCTGTAGCAAAAAAAATTATGCAAAAAAGCTTAGATTCACTTGAAAAGATATTTACTGTTAGTTTTTTTACATCAAGGAAATTAGAGGAGATTACAGAAACAGAGATTGTCTTAATAGGAGCGGGTGTAGAAAAAAATGACTTTAAAAAAGAGTACAAAGTACCTAAAAAAATATCTGTTGGAGTTAGTAGTAGATTCGTTTCTAGAAAAAAGATTGACTGGGTTATAGATGCCCTCCACGAGTTACAACAAGATGGAATAAATGTAGAGTTAAAAATATTTGGTTTTGGTAAGTTAGAAAAATATTTAAAAAAATTAGCCGAAGTGTCTTCACAAGAAGTTACTTTTTATGATGATGAAAATGAAGATTCGCTTGTAGAATTTTACAAAAATTTAGATGTATTTGTTATGCCGGCAAAATCTAGATTTTTTGGTAAGGAGTATGAAGGACTAGGTTTAGTTTACTTAGAGGCAGCAAGTTTTGGCCTACCTTTACTTGTAGGAACTTCTGGTGGAGCATTCGAAACTATTATTCCTGGTAAAACTGGTTTTATTGTTGACTCGAGAAAAGAAATTTACGATGGAGTAAAATTTTTCGCAGAAAATATTGATCAAATAGAAAAATTTGGTACTAATTCAAAAAAATTTGTTGAAGAAAAATTTTCATGGGAGAGCACGATAGATAAGTTTATAACTGAAGTTAGCTAGAAACAGCATCTCCAAACAATAACATTATTTCTGCTGACTCTACAGTCAACGCATCTCTTGGATTCTCAAGAGGCTTGTTCTTCTTCTCAACAAGAATTTTATTTATGAGATTATCTTTAGTAGCATCTTCTGGTTTCATGCGAAATCTTCCTCTATAGAAAATGATTTCAAGTGATTTTGCAAGTCCAACCAAGTGGTCTTTTGAAAGTTTTTTTACAAATTTTTCCTCTAATTTATAGTGATTAAAAATTAATTCAATCATTTTTTGTTTAGTTGAGCTTTTTGGGATTTTAAGAATTTCTCCACCAAGATAATTTGATATTTTTTTATATTTTTCATTTTCGAGAAGTTCTCTAATTTCTTCTTTTGAAAGCTCATCAAGCTCTTCTTTGTCAAAAACTGTTCTATCTCTTTGTTTCATAGCGTATCCTCCGTAGGGCCCAACAGCAGATGAGTATGTCCATTCTCCATTTTCAGTTACTTTTCTTGGGTTCTTAGCTGATAATGAAAACCTTCTTTTACATTCTTCTGGGGATAGATTGTCAGGATCTTCATCGTCAAAAATTGGCCCAATAAGATTTTTATACTCACACTTTTCTTGTCTGACACCTTTTTGTTTAATTCCATGTTGGATATAAAAACTTCCATTTGGACCAAGTTTTATATATATTGAAGATGAGCAATCACCGCAGTCAGAAACCGTTCTCTCTTTTTTTAGGCTCTCTTCTTGATTGCTTTCAAGTTCTTTAATGTAGTCATTTTCAATTTCTTCGAGAGTGATTTCAGGCGGAAGTCCTACTTTAAACTCATCGTCTCTTAATAAATAAGGATAAGGAACTTTTCCCTGAATTCGTCCTGTTTTAACTACATACCTTGATTTAAATGGAAGATGTACAGTTGTTAGAGCTAAGGGATCTTGAATTCCGTAACTATTTATATGATTTTGAATGGTCTTGTGAGAGCTTTCTAAAAAATCTACTTTAGATTTTTCAGGATTATTACTTTCAAGAATCTTATCAAGCTCATCTTCCATAGATTTTGAAAATTCATAATCTATATAATTATTAAAGTAAGGCTTCATAAAATTATTAATTAAAGCAATAGCTAAAACTCGTGGCTTTAGACTTGAGTCAGAATTAATAAATACTGAAGTTATGCTTTCAATTATAGAAACATACGTTGAAGGTCTTCCAATTCCCAGTTCTTCAAGTTTATTAATTAAAGAAGTAGATGAGTACCTATTTGGTGGGTTAGTATATTTTTCTTCACTGCTTGCATTAATTATTTTAATTTCATCATTTTCATTAAGGTCTGGAAGTTCTTGAGATTTTTCAGTCGCATCTTTGATTAGATCTCTATACCCACCAAATGTCCATGTTGTACCAGAAATGCTGAGTATTAACGGTGAAAAATCAGTCTTAGACACTTCAATTTCAATTGTTTTTGTAATTCCCTTCGCATCTGTCATTTGTGAAGCAACCGTGGTATTAAATATTAATTTATATAATTTATATTCATCACTTTCTTCCTTATGTCTAGAAAGAAGTTCTTCTGGAGTAATAAACCTATCACCCGACGGTCTTATAGCTTCATGTGCTGCCTGAGCATTTTTACTATCACCATATAAATTGGCCTCACTTGGTAAATGAGCTTTTGAAAAGTTTTCTGAAATATATTCTCTTGAAGCTTTAATTGCTACATCTGATAATCGAATTGAATCTGTTCTCATATATGTGATTAAACCTTCTTGATAAAGCCTTTGGGCAATACCCATAGTTTTTCGGGGTTGAAAGCCTAAGTTACTTCTTGCTGATGTCTGAAGACTTGTTGTTTTAAATGGCTTAGGAGGCTTTCCGCTTCTTGATGATTCTTTAATTTTTGATATTTTAGCGACTGAACTTGAAAGGATTTTTACAACTTCACTAACCTCTTCTTCATCTAAATAACGCTTTTCTTTACTGGTTTTATTTCCCCTGTCGTCAAAGTCTGAGGATGTTGCTATTCTCAAATCTTGAACTTTTTTTAAGGATGCATTAAATTCAGTATTATTGCTTGCACATGTTGCTTGAATTTCGAAATATTTTGCTTTAACAAATTTAATTCTCTCTTCTTCTCTTTCTACGATAAGTCTTATTGCAGGACCTTGCACTCGCCCTGTAGATATAAAGGCACCACCGAGATCTCTTACTTTAGGTGAAATTTCGTACCCTATCATCCTGTCTAGTGTTCTTCTTGCTTCATAAGATTTAAATTTTCCTATATCTAATTTCTCAGGATTATTAATAGCATTTGTAACCGCTGCCTCCGTTATTTCATTAAACTTGATTCTCTTTGGTTCCCCCTTAAGCTCCAAAGCTTCTTTAAGGTGGTAAGCAATAGCTTCCCCCTCTCTATCATCATCAGTTGCTAGATAAATCTCGGGTGCTTTATCTGCTATTTCTTTTAACTCATTTACAATTTTTTTTCTATCTTCTGGAATTACATATATATTTTCAAAATCTTTTGGTTTCACAGCACCCCATAAAATTTTTTTACTGTCAAATTGAGGCGGAATAGCTTTTGAGTTTCTAGGAAGGTCTCTAATGTGTCCAACACTTGACTTTACAATATATTCAGAACCAAGAATCTTGGATATAGTCTTAACTTTTGTTGGAGACTCGACAATTACTAAAGGTTTTGTCATGCCCTTATTGATAACACCATTTTTGTGAAATGTACAGGATTTAAGAAAAAAAGTATTCTAAACCTTTACTAGGATGATGTAAAGATAATGAATTCAGTAAAAATATTTTCTAGATCGCAATTTTCCATACTTTGGTGGTCAGGTACTCTTTC
Source organism: uncultured Candidatus Actinomarina sp. (assembly GCA_902519215.1). Classification (GTDB taxonomy): domain Bacteria; phylum Actinomycetota; class Acidimicrobiia; order Actinomarinales; family Actinomarinaceae; genus Actinomarina. The sequence goes on from CABYIX010000002.1 coordinate 24,927, forward strand.
GAGTTTTGGCGACTGGGCTACTTTATTTGCTTCAGTAGCTTTAGCGAGTTACTTAGGGGCTGAAGGGGGCAATTCCGAACTAACCTCAGTTGTTCCAATAATTGCTCGGATTATTCCAGCCTTCATGTCTTCATTTGCCGGTATATTGGCAGACAGATTTAATAAAAGAAATGTAATGATTATATGTGATATCTCAAGAATGTTAATTGTCCTTGGATTATTTTTTACCACAACTCTTATTCAGCTTTTTATAATCAATTTCATTTCAGAGATATTTTCCTTAACAAGACAACCATCACGAGAATCAATAGTTCCTGACATAGTAAGTGATGAGTATTTAGTTAAAGCCAATTCATTATTTACTGTTGGCACTTATGCGATGCTACCTATTGCATCTTTATTCTTTGGATTTATATCTGAAAATAAAGTTATAGAAAACATTGTTTCTTATGGAAATAGCTGGAATGGCTCAATAGTATTCCTTATCGACGCTGTTACCTTTCTTATCTCCTCTTATTTACTTCTGTTTCTTAAAGCAGATACTTCATACCAAAAAGTTAAAAAGAAAAATAACGTATTAGGAGATCTTAAAGAGGGAATAAAATACTTTTTTAGTGTTTCTGAATTAAGATCAGTAACCACTTCTATATCACTTAGTTTGATTGGCGCTGGTGCATTATTTGTTCTTGGCAATACCTACTTAACACAGTCATTAAACTTTTCTCAGAGTTCATTTGGTTTTATGATTGCTTCTTTTGGATTTGGAATTATTTTCACGATGGTTATTTTGAGTTATTTTGTTACAACATTCAGTAGGATTCCATTCTTTATTGGACTAAGTATGATGCTTACCGGAGTTTCTTTATTGTTTGCTTTTAATTCATCAGAGTTTCCAACAATAATTTTTTCAATATTTATTTCAGGAATTGGTTCTGGTTCCGTTTACTTACTAACAATAAGTTATTTACAAAGTACGACTGAAAAAAAATTAAGAGGTAGGGTGTTTGGAAATTTTTATACAATTGGCAGACTTTCTATATTGGTTTCTTTATTAATTTCTGGTTTTGTTGCAAATTTTGCAAATCAGTATTTCGAACTTGACGGTGTTCTTTTGGTTCTCAGAATAAGCGCTTGTTTCATCCTTATTTCTGGATTAATTACTTTTTTTAGAGGGTACAAACAGATAATTCAGGATTTCGGATTTGAAAATTCTAATTTCAACAAGTTAACATTAAGCCTTAATAGGGAAGAGGACAAACCTTTATGATTTGTAATTATTTAGCTTTTGAGGGAATAGATGGCTCAGGAAAATCAAGCCTCATTAAGCGCTTGTCTGAAGTACTTAGCAATCAGCAGATTGAAAATAAAATAGTCCGTGAACCTGGAGGAACAAAAGTTGGTGAAGGTGTGAGGGAGTTGCTCCTGAGTCACGATTATGAAGTAGATGCACTTACAGAAGCTTTACTTTTTTGCTCTCAGAGATCGCAACTCATTGCTGAAGTGATTAAGCCAGAAGTTAATAAAGGTATCAAAATTCTCTCAGACAGAAGTGCGTATTCATCTGTTGCCTATCAAGGAGTTGGAAGGGGCCTGGGTTATGAAACTATTTATCAGTTAAATGATATTGCAGTAAATTCATTTTGGCCTGAAAAGGTTGTTTTACTTGATATTGATCCCAAAATATCTCTCTCAAGACAAAAAGTAGCAGATCGTATTGGTAGTGATAAAGTTGATTTTTTTAATAAGGTAAGAGAGGGATACTTAAGATTAGCTGATGAATTTGAAAATAATTTTCTAATCATTAATGCTGAGGAAGATTTGGAGTTGAACTTGAAAAGAATTTGCACATGGTTAAAAGTTGACAACTCTAAATAATTCCCTTCTTAAAGAATTAGACAATCCATTTCATGCTTATCTAATTTTCTCAAATGCATCAACCGAATTGATTAGCCAAGCAAAAAAATTTGCTAGCTTACTTGCTTTTGATGATGAGACAATAGATAGCCATCCAGATATTAAAGTAGTTGAATCAGAAAATTTATACACTTTGGGCGTAGATGACATTAGGGATATTATTAGTAAAGATAATCTTTCTCCACTTGATGGAAGATATAAAGTAGTTATTTTTCCACCCCTCAAATCTTTAACTGAAGAAGCATCGAATGCATTATTAAAAACCATTGAAGAACCATCTGAATCCAGCATTTTTCTTATTTTATCTGCTGGAGTATTTTGGTCTCACGCACGTGACGATTCTAACAATCAAATACTTTCAACTATTAAAAGTCGATGTAGGTCTATATATCTCGATACCGAAAGAGATTTAAAATTTGATTATTCGTCACAGGATTTTATAAAATTTTTAGATAATCAACATATCGATTCAAACTTAAATTTTAAAAATATGTTAACCCTACTTTCAGAATGGAAAAATGACATTAAAAATTTATCAAAAGCATTTCAAATTATTAATGAGTGTAAAGACATCCATGAAGAAATTGATGAACAATCTAGTATGACGGCAAATATACTATTAGTTAAGAGTATTTCATACCTGACAAATTCTTTAATTTATAATTCTGAAATAACAAAACAATCATTCAGAGATGCTGAGGCAATTGAAAAAGCTATGCTCGATATTAATTTGGGAATGAGACCTCAGACAGTATTTGCAAAGCTATCAGTGGAAATGTAATTTTATGAATAAAATTATTTTACTAGGAACTGGTTGCCCTAGCCCAAGTCACATTAGATATGGGCCGAGCACATTAATTTCATATCAGGAAACAAATTTATTAATCGATGCTGGTTCTGGAGTAACACAAAGACTAAGTGAAGTTGGAATAAAACCATCTGAAATTAATCATATACTAATTACACACATGCATTCAGATCATGTAGTTGATTTATATCAGTTGTATATTTCAGGATGGCATACAGGCCGAACAGAACCATTTACAATACATGGACCAACGGGTCTCAAAGCTTTTTTTGAGAAAACACTAGAGGCTTATAATCCTGAATTGTCTTTAAGAAAAGATTGGGAGAGAAGACCAAATGAATCAGGATTAAATTATCTAATAAATGAAATTGATTCTACTTCAGTTTTTACAAAAGATAATATTGAAGTTAACAAGATTGATGTTGACCACTACCCAGTTGAGCCAGCATTTGGTTATGAAATTAACCTAGATTCCACCAAAGTTATCTATTCGGGAGATACAAGATATTGTAAAAATCTTGAAAAAGCAGCACTTAATGCTGACTTTCTTATTCATGAAGTATTAGTCGACTTGACTTTAAATAAAACAAGAATGACAGAAGAGACTGTTACAAACATAACTGATTACCATACAAGCCCTAAAGAGGTTGGAATATTAGCTGAAAATGCAAAAGTTAAGAAGCTAATTTTGAACCATTTCGTACCTCCAGTATTTAATGAAGAGGAACTAGAGAGGGAAGTAAAAGAACATTATTCGGGAGAAGTAGTAGTCGGAAGAGATCTTTTAGAAATTAATCTTTAAAACAAAAATATTCCATTTTGAACTACAGATTGTCTATGTAAAATATGAATATGTTAATGCCTAAAGTACCCGGATTACCTATTATTGGTCACTCCATTCCTTTTCAAAGAAATGCTCTGCAATTTACATCAGATAAACAGAAAAAGTATGGAGATGTTTTTGAAATTTCTTTATTAAATGAAAAATTTATAGTCATGCTTACTCCAGAGTCAACGAAAGAAATTTTTCTGGATAAAGATGATAATTTTTCATCAAAAGAGGGTTGGGCTGTAGTTTTAGGAAAACCTTTTGAGAATGGGCTGATGCTAAGAGACTTTGAAGATCACAAATACCATAGATCTTTACTTCAAGATTCTTTTAGGCATGAAGCTATTCATGGATATCTAGAAATCATTCAACCAATAATTCACAATTGGGTGAAAAATTTAAACGCTAATAAATCATTTGATCTATATAAGTCTGTTAAACAGTTAATGTTTGATATTTCATTAAGCTTATTTTTTCTAGATGTTCAAAAAGATGAATCCGAAAGGTTAAATAATCTATTCATGGATTCAATTGCGTCTGCAACATCAGCTATAAGATGGCCGTTACCTTTTACAAAAATGAAGAAAGGCTTACAAGCAAGAGAGTATCTACTTCAATATTTTCAAGAGAAGTCAGGTTTAGTATCTCAAGACAGTAAAAAAACATTGTTTGCAGAACTTGTAAACACTAATAAAGGTGATGCAAATTTAAACAATTTAGAGATAGCCGAACACATGATTTTTTTATTATTAGCAGCTCATGACACAACGACTATAACCCTAACTAATTCCATATATAATCTTTCTAAAAACAAAGATTATGCCCACGATCTTTTTAATGAGGCCAATGAGGTTAACCACTTAGATGTATCATCTCTAAAAAACGGTATAGTCGCAGAATCTATTTTTAAAGAAGCAATGAGATATTACCCTCCTGTACCATTTTCTGTCAGACAAGTAGTGCGAGATACTCAAATTGAAAAATACAATATAACAAAAGACTCATACTTAACAATCAGTCCGCTGTTGCTTCACCATGATGATAGGTACTGGAATGACCCCCAAAAGTTCGACCCATACAGGTTTATTGATCCAGCCTATATTAACCCAGCATATTTCCCCTTTGCTGGCGGAGCACATACCTGCATAGGAAAATTTTTCGCAAGTTATCTATTTAAAAATGTAATTTATAAGTACATACAAAGTATTCAAAGTCCACAAATTGACCACGTATTGGATATTAGACCAACACCTATTCCACACCCAGTTAAAGACGTCAAAGTTTTAATTTAAGATTCAATCATTTGCCATAAGTGCAAACAAGCGTATGTTTTATATGGACTCCATTTTTCTGAGTAGTTATCGTATCTATCTAAATTAGATCCATACTCTACCATTCCAAGCTGATTCATAGCTTCCCTTAATGCTGCATCGCCAGATGAAAAAGTGTTTATGTTTCTCACACAAAACATTTCAAACATATCTATGCTCCATTGTCCGATTCCAAAAATACTATTTAATTCCCTCTCTCGGTCATGCTTAGGTATTTCAAAAATATATTTTTTAGACGGTTTTGAATTGCTCCAAGCGATAATATCTTTTATTGATTTTGCTTTATTGTTACTTAACCCTAAATTTTTAATTTGTAGTGTACTGAGATTTTCAAAATTTTGAATTTTAAAAATTTCTTCACCAAACTTAGACAATATATTTTTTTTAATTGCTTTAGCAGCTTTTGTTGAAATAAACTGTGAGATGACAATGCTCACTAATTCATTAAAGACATCAGTTTTTTTATTTGAAAATGTTATATGACCATTATGTTTTATTACTGGTGCCAATAATTTATCATTATTAATTAAAAAAAGTTCTGATTTACCAAATGGTTTAATCATTTACTCAAGAGCAAGCTTTTTTAGATTTTTTAAATTTAAAAATAAATACACACTAACTAACATACCAACTACAACAAGGCCTTTATACCCAATAAGTATATAACTTAAACCTAGAGTTGTGTGTGCAGTGAAACTTCCTAAAAATACAAACGAGTCACTTCTTATGTTTAGTGGTGACTTGTATTTTATCGAGAATTTAGAAATTGCTGAACTAATAGCTACATAATTAAAATTCCAACCAAGCCCAAGAAGATATAGTCCAATTTTTAAAGCAGTGGGTCCGGAGTTAATAAATGTTATTAAGCAGCTTATGAATAATATTACTGTTCCAATGTAAGTAAATCGTCTATAACCATATCTATCAACATAGCTACCCAAGATAGGAGATAGTAAAAACATTCCTAATGTGTGGTAGCTAATAATAACTCCGACAAGCTGAACAGTCTCACCTATATCTTGAACATGTAATGGCGTTGCAGACATTATTACAACCATGGTGAAGTGATTTAGTACTAATAATAAAGTTAGAGTTCTTCCACCCTCTTTTGAATTAGAAAATTCTTGAATATCATTTACTTCTGATTCTGCAGGATTCCTCAGGGAACTCTTCGAAGAGGTAAATGTTACTACAGAAGCAGAGGCAAACAGCATACCAACCATTGCGACAATGTAGCCTACAATAAGCTCCGATTCAAAAAGTTTATTAAAATACTCCGAGTATAAACTCACAAGTCTTGGTCCAAAAACTGATCCAAAAACAGAACACCAAACTGCGAGGGAAAGAGCAGTAGCTTTGAAATTTTCACTTGCTACAAAAGATGCTGCGTATCTTGATTGAAGTGTTGCAGATTGACCAAAGCCTAAAATTAGAGCTCCTAACATTAACAAGACAAAGGAGTCAATTATTAAGCTATAAAAAAGAACAACGCTACCTATTGCACCAATTAAAAAGGTTATTGATAACGCAGAGAGTCTCGAATACTTTTTAGAAATTTTGTAAAACATTTGTGTACCAATAAATGCACCGCCAACACCTACCGCATTTGGAAAACCTAAAAATAATGGATTATTTGATACCTCTCTAGCAGCTAAAACCGTAACTGTTATAGCTGCAATGAAACCTATTGAAGAAAAAGCAACTGAAAATAGTAATCCAAAAATTTTACGTGATTCAGAAATCATACAAAAAGATTAGCTATTGAATAGATTAAAGTTTTCCTTATCTATTAATTGAAAAAGAAAATAATCTTATTACCATATTATTTGCATAAAGAGAGGGAAACCTCAGCAACCTAGAATGCCAACTAAGGTGCTTTTTGATGTGGTTTTACAACAAAAAATGGCTTTTCTCCTTTTGCAATATATAGGAGTAATTATGAGTAAATATGTAACTGCAGAAACAGTTTCTCCCGGTCATCCAGATAAAATTGCAGATTTAATTTCGGATTATGTATTAACAAAAGCTCTAGAAAACAATAGAAGTTCAAGAGTAGCTGTAGAAACATTTCTAACCGGAACAAAAAATGGTGGTCTAGTTCTTGTCGGTGGTGAAATTAGCGAGATAGCTAACATATCTACAGATGATATTCAAAACATTGTTAAAGAAGCATTAAGTAAGACAATTAAAACAAGTTTTGAAGATTTTGATTTAGATAACCTGTCAATTTATAACGAATTAACACCTCAGTCCGAAGAAATTAGAGCTGCTGTAGAAGATGATGAAGATCAAGGAGCAGGAGACCAAGGCATAATGGTGGGGTTTGCAACAAATAAGACTACTTCTTTTATGCCCCCAACCTTTGATCAATCAAGAAACATTCAAAAATCGTTATGGGATTTACAAAATATTGATGAAATGCTCGATCTTGATTCAAAAGTACAAGTTACTAGCGGAGGAGAAAAAACAAAAGTAGTAGTTTCAACACAGCACAAAAAAGATATTGATATTAATCAACTGCATAATGCTGTTACAGAAATAGTTTCTCAAAATGTTGATCAGAATTTTCAACTTGACCTTAACCCATCCGGTTCTTTTATTAAAGGAGGTCCAGCAGGAGATACTGGTTTAACAGGACGAAAAATAGTTGTCGATGCTTATGGTCCGTCAATACCAGTAGGGGGTGGCGCATTTTCAGGTAAAGACCCCAGTAAGGTTGATCGATCAGCTGCATATGCTGCGAGACACTTGGCAAAGAATATAGTTGCACATGAACTTTCTAATGAATGTTTAGTACGAGTCTCTTACGCCATTGGAAAAGCAGAACCCTATGAGCTTACTATTGAAACATACGACACTTTACACGTTGAAGCAAAAATACTAAATGACTTTGTTAGTAAATTCGACATGAAGCCAGGATCTATTATTGAAAGATTAGATTTAACAAACGTAAATTACAGAACAGATACATTGTTTTCTCATTTTGGCCATGCTGAAAGAAATTGGGAAAAAATAGAAAATATTTAGAACTCTACTTATTATTTGATATAATTTTTATAAGCATATAGAGAAGGTTAAGACCTCGGCAACCTGGATGACTATCCAAGGTGCCTGAACATGTGGCAGAAATGCAACTAATTAGTCAAAGTCCTTCTCCAAAATAAAGGAGAAATTTATGAAGTACAATTCAAAACTAATTCATGCTGGGTGGGACTCGGATGCAGACCCAGAAGGCGCTATAACGGTTCCCATATATAGAACCACAGCTTATCAATTTAACAATACGGAACATGCGGCAAGTTTGTTTGCTTTAAAAGAGTTTGGAAATATTTACTCAAGAATTGGAAATCCTACTGTAGGAGCACTTGAAGCACGACTTACCGCCTTAGAAGATGGTGCTATGTGTGTAGCATTATCTTCTGGTACTTCTGCAGTTATGTACTCTCTTATAAATATTATGAGTCAAGGAGATAATTTTATTTCAGCTAGCCAGCTTTATGGAGGAACTTACACGATGTTTGACAACATTCTTCCTGAGTATGGAATAAATGCAAAAAAAGTTGATATAACTGATTTTAAGGCAGTTGAAGACAGCATAGATGATAAAACCCGAGCAATATATTGTGAAACAATTACAAATCCCGGATTGGTTGTTGCTGATATATCTGCATTATCTGACATTGCCCACTCTCATGGTATACCTTTGATTGTTGATGCTACTTTTACAACTTCTGCAATCCAAAAATCTTTTGATTTTGGTGCAGATATTGTAGTTTATTCATTAACTAAATGGATGTCTGGTCATGGAAGAGTAATAGCAGGTGCAGTTATTGAAAAAGGTGGATTTGATTGGGGAAATGGAAATTTTCCACTTTTTGACAAGCCAGATACAAGCTATGGTGGAATGAGATGGGGCCATGACCTTGGTGAACTCGGTAATGTAGCTTACTCTCTGAGGTTAAGAACGGTACCGTTAAGGAACTTAGGCGCAAATATGTCGCCAGATACAGCATTTGAAGTAATGAGTGGTCTTGAGACATTAGCACTAAGAATGGAAAGACACTGTGAAAATGCTAAGCAGGCTGCTGACTATTTAGATAAGCATGATTTAGTCGAGTGGGTTAGATTTCCCGGCCTAAAGAATGATCCAGCTTTTGAGCTATCAGAGAAGTATCTACAGGGCACAGGAGGAACAATGGTTGTCTTTGGAATTAAAGGAGGCAAGGACGCTGGTCAAAAATTTATCGATAACTTGAAAATGTTTAGACATGTTGCAAATGTTGGTGATACTAGGTCCCTAGCTATTCACCCAGCAACTACTACTCATTCCCAATTAGATGAAGATCAGTTGATTGCTGCAGGGTCACCCCCAGAGTTAATTAGGCTTTCAATCGGAATTGAGGATATAGAAGACATACTTGGAGACTTAGGCCAAGCCCTTGAAAGCACTAGTTGATGAGAAACTTCGCGAAAAATACATTAGTAAATATCTTGCGTAAGAACAAAAACTAACGTATATTTATAGAACACTATCTGAAAAGAAATCGAAAGATTGAAAAGAAGATAGAATAAAAAATCCCGGAGGGTCGCAAGATCAACTGGGATTTTTGCTTTTTATGATTAGTTGTAATTTTTAAATTAAGATTCAATCATGGATCTTTACATAGTTGATGGAACTTATGAATTATTTAGGGCCCACTTTGGATACCCAAGTAGAAAAAGTAATAAAGGGAAAGAAGTAGGAGCACTAAAAGGGTATATTAATCACCTACAGTCTCTAAAAAAAAATAACGATTATCTTTGCGTTTCATTCGATTCGACAGTTGAGTCTTTTAGAAATAAACTCTTCTCCGAATACAAATCAAGTAATCATATTGATCCAGAAATACTTCAACAGTTTCCATTGGCTGAAGAGGTTACGGAATTACTTGGTATCACCCTCCTGTCGATGAAAGAGTATGAAGCGGATGATGGAATAGCAACAGTCTGTACGTTATTTGAAAATCAGTTTAATAAAATCATTATTGGATCACTAGACAAAGATTTGATGCAGTGTGTAAAAAAAGACAAGATCGTAATGTACTCAACGAGGTATAAAAATTTTACAAATGAAAATGGAGTATTTGAAAAATTTGGTGTAAGCCCAGAGCAAATACCTGATTTCCTGGCTTTAACTGGGGATTCATCAGATGGTATACCTGGCATGAAAGGAATAGGACAGAAAACTGCAGCGGAGCTTTTACAGAAATATAAAAATATAGAGGCAATTTATGAAAACGTTGAAATCTGGAAATCAAATCTGAGAGGTGGAGTACGACATTCAGAAACTATTAGTGAAAATTATAAACTATTGCAGCTATTTAAAGACTTGACCACACTAAGAACAGATGTAGAAGTTCCAAAGAAGACTGGAGATTATCAAGCCAAAGACATAAACATCAAAGGCTTAGAAAAGTTTTCAAATAATTTTCAACTAAATATAAATCTTTAAGTTTAAAATCTAAAAATTATGAAAAAGAAATTATTTAAAATCTTTATATTTTATAAAACTTTCACTACTCTCATGTTGTGAAAAAGTTTGCATTTTTATTGGGTGTATTTTTATTAATGTCTCCTGCAGTGCCCCTATTAGCAGATAATCATAATGGAGAAGATAACCCTATACCTGAAAATTTACCAGTACCAGCGATTATTATTGAAGAGCCACCTGAACAAATCGAAGATGTTGCATGGACATATAGATTTTTAATTCCAACAACTGTTGCAATTGCTACTTTAGTGATATTGGGTAATATTATTCAATACTTTCGCCAAGTGACCCGAAAAAGATATAAGGTTATAGAAAAATAATTTACTCCCCATCCAATGGTTGATATTCAAAGTAGTGTATCTGAAGTTACCAGTAGTAGTGATCGCTACGTTATTGCTATTAGTGGAGGAGTTGACAGTGCTGTTCTTACACATATATTTTATGAATTAAAACTTAACTTTAGAACGGTATTCATAAATCATAATCAAAAAGGATCTGAAGAACTAAAGCAATCAGCTCAGGCTTTATCCGATATTTTAAAATTAAATCATAAATGTATAGAAACAGACATAGAAATAGACTCTTCAGAAACATTAATGAGAGAGGCTAGGTATAAAGCTTTAAATAATGATATTGATGAAAAAGAAATTCTCGTTACAGCGCATCATAGAGATGACAAAATTGAAACATTTTTTATAAATTTATTACGGGGGACTAGATTAAAAGGCCTTACTTCAATAGCATTGAAACGTAACAACATTATTAGGCCACTGATTAATATTTCTAAATCACAAATAATTGAATATGCGAAAGATAATGATATATATTTTCAAAATGATGTTACAAATTTTGATAATAGTATTTCAAGAAATTGGATAAGAAATGAACTAATTCCAGAAGTTGAAAATAGATTTCCAGGAAATTTAAACAATAAAATAACAGACCTAATTTTAGAAATAGAAGAAAGGACTAAGGAAGATACGGAGATAACAAAATATATAAAGTGTGCCCCAGGGTATTTTGAGGTACCTTCCTGTTTGCTAAAGCACAATAGTTCTGAAACTAATTATTTACTATCGATTATTTCTCGACTTGTTGGACAATCTGGACTTCAAACATCTGATATTAAAAATATGTTCAAAGCCTTATCCTCTGGTAAGCAAGTTAGCTATTTTGAAAACTGGATTGTTAGTCGACAGCTGGGTCTTTTAATGTTTGTAAATAAAGAAGAGTGGAAATTTAAACAGAATACAAATTCATTTGGATATTTCCAATTCGTGACTACCGATTCTAGTGAGACACGTAACAACTGGTCACTTGCTCTACGAAATATTTCTAATAATCAAATAAGTTTTGAGTCAGTCTCACCTGGAGATTTCATAATTTTAGATAATAAAAAACAAAAAGTTTCAGAAGTATTGAGGTCTTCTGGCATTCAAGATGTTCTAAGAGAGGTTTGGCCTTTAGTAAAGAAAGATGATGAAGTCATTTGGATTCCAGGGTTAAGAAAGAGTGACAATGTAAAAGTAAAAGAGTTTGAATCTACTAAAAATATAAATATAATTACAGCTTCAATAGAAAAGAGTACAGTTGGAAATTTCTAAAGTTTTAATTTCTCAAGAGGAGATAGAAAATAAAGTATCTGAATTAGCAAATGAAATTAACTCTAAATATAAAGGAGAAGAGCTTGTTGTAATTGGCATATTGAAAGGTGCTTTTATTGTCGTAAGTGACCTAGCAAAGCAACTTGATCTTGACGTAACTTTTGATTTTATGAGTATCAAATCTTATTATGGCTCAGAGTCAACGGGACAAGTCAAAATTGTAAAAGACTTAGAGTATGATATTACAGACAAGAATGTACTGATTGTTGAAGATATCTATGACACCGGACTTACTCTTTCAAATTTAAAAAAACTACTCGAATCAAGAAACCCAAAAAGTATTGAAGTTTTTTCCATGTTCGTAAAAAAAGAAGTCGCACAAGATCCAATTGAAATTAATTACAGCGGATTCGAAATTGGACCTGAGTTTGTTGTGGGGTATGGACTTGATTACAACGGCAAATACAGAGAGCTCCCTTATTTAGCAGTTTTGGCATAAATCTCTATATTGCTTTTAAACCCAATAGTATTAAATTAAGAAGATGGAAAAGAAACAAGAAAATAAAAAAAATAACAATAAGTCTTTCTTCCTCTATGTTGGCTTAGGCCTATTAATATTTTTTGGCGTTCAGCAATATAACGCATCTGTAAATGCACCTGAAAGTAAATCGTTTACAGTATTTAAAAATGATATACAGTCAGGCTCCGTTGCAGAAGCAACAATAAAAGAACAATCTAATCTCGTTGAATTTAAATTGTTTAACGATGACAAGGTTTACCAAACTGAATATCCAGAAGGTTTTGAGGGAGAGGTATTTCAAATTCTTGTAGATCAAGACATAGTTCTCAATACAGATACAGAACCAGCAGGATTTCAAGATTATTTGTTTGCTTTTCTTCCTTGGTTATTTCTTGCGGCATTTATGTTTTATATGTTTTCTCAAGTAAGGTCAAATGGAAATCAAATTATGCAGTTTGGTAAATCAAAAGCCAAAGAGCTTGATGAAGAATCTCCGAAGGTAACATTTGCTGATGTCGCAGGTGTTGAAGAAGCAAAAGAAGAACTTGAGGAAATTAAAGAGTTTTTAAAATCGCCTGAAAAATTTAATAAACTTGGAGCAAAAATACCAAAGGGAGTACTTTTAGTTGGTCCTCCCGGAACTGGTAAAACACTTCTCGCAAAAGCAGTAGCAGGAGAAGCAGAGGCACCCTTTTATAGTATTTCTGGTTCTGATTTTGTTGAGATGTTTGTTGGAGTAGGAGCAAGTAGAGTTCGTGATTTATTTAAGAAAGCTAAAGAGAATTCTCCTGCAATAATTTTTATTGATGAGATTGACGCAGTCGGAAGAATGAGAGGCGCTGGGCTTGGTGGTGGACATGATGAAAGAGAACAAACTTTAAATCAACTGCTTGTAGAAATGGATGGTTTTGAAGCAAATCAAGGTGTTATATTAATGGCTGCAACAAATAGACCAGATGTACTAGATCCTGCATTATTACGACCAGGGCGATTTGATAGACAAGTAATTGTTGGTAGACCTGACCTAACAGGAAGAACTCAAATTTTAAAAGTTCATGCAAAGGATAAACCCCTAGCTAAGAATGTAAATTTTGAAACTTTAGCTAAGCAAACACCTGGGTTTACAGGTGCAGACCTAGCTAACCTGTTAAATGAAGCCGCACTTTTGGCAGCTAGAAAAGATAAAAAAACTATTGGAAATGTAGATATTGAAAACTCCATTGACAGAGTTATGGCAGGTCCTGAAAAGAAAAGTCAAGTTATGACTGAAGAAGAAAAGAAGATAATTGCTTATCATGAGACTGGACACGCTCTTGTTGGCTGGGCACTTCCCAATGCAGACCCTATTCATAAAGTTACCATAATTCCTAGAGGTAGAGCTTTGGGATACACTCAGGCACTGCCGGATAGAGAAAAATACCTGTCCTCAAAAGCAGAATTAAAAGATAGATTAGCAATGTTAATGGGCGGGAGGGTTGCAGAGGAGTTAATATTTGCAGATCCTACTACTGGTGCATCAAATGATATTGAAAAAGCAACTGATATTGCTAGAAGAATGGTAATGGAGTTTGGTATGAGTGATAAATTAGGTCCAATGCTGTATGGAAAAGGATCAAATGAAGTTTTTCTAGGTAGAGATTACGGAAGACAGCAGGATTATTCTGATGAAGTCGCTTCTTCAATAGATGAAGAAGTACGTAATCTTTTAAATGATGCCCATGTAATTGCAGGTAAAATATTAAAAAAATTTAAAAAACAAATGGACGCAATGGTAAAACAGCTCATGGAAAAAGAAACACTTAATAAGGATGAGGTCGCAGAGGTTTTCAAAAGCATTAAAAAAGTAAAAATTTCAGGAACAGGTAAAAGCTTAAAATTAGCCTAATGGATTATAGTAATCAAATTAAAGTTGACATTGAGAAGGCGCTTGCAGAGTTTATTAAACTTAAAACCAATAAGAGTGAAGACGAAGTTGTAAATTTATCTAAAAAATTTCTAAGTCAACTCGATGAAAAACTATCTAACAAAACATCTACTAAAGAAATATTTAAACATTTACAAGAAGTAGAACATGATCAACCTATTTATTTAAATGGAATTAGTTTTGTCAGCTTATGTGAACACCATTTACTTCCTTTTTTTGGCACTGTAGATATAGCTCTGTATCCTCAGAAAAAAATTGCTGGGATATCTCGATTTGATGATTTAGTTCGTCATCTCTCTGATAATTTAACACTTCAGGAATCGTTAACTAAAAACATCGCAACTGAAATAGATGAGATTCTGAATCCTAGAGGAGTGTTTGTAAGAACTAATGCTAACCATTCTTGCTCTGGTTTATTAAATATCGGTGATTCATTTACAGATGTGGTTACTACATTTGCAACGGGTATTTACGAAATAGACCATACCTTGAGAAATGAAGCTCTCCTAAACTTTAAATAGATAATTAATTTTGGAATTAGATAAAACTTTTCTTCAAAATTCCAAAAATATTTTGGGAATTGTGAACATTACTCCAGATTCATTTTCTGGAGACGGTCTCTTTAAAAAAGAAAATAAATTAAGTAAATTATTAGATTTTGCTGAAAGAAATAATATTAGAAATTTAGATATTGGCTGCGCCTCCTCAAAGCCAGGATATGAAAATGTTTCTACACAAGAAGAATTAAACAGGCTTAATTATTTTTTAAGTAATGTGAAGGGCAACTTTTCATTATCAATTGATACATCTAATCCTATTGTTGCTGAACTAGCACTCAAAAATAATTTTAAAATTTTAAATGATATCAACGGATTCGAAGACGAAGAGTTAATTACAAAAGTAATTGAATATCAATGTAATGTAATAATTGTACATAGACATCCTGAGTCAAAACACCTGCATGAGAAGATGAATTTTAGAAACAATCTAAAAGAAGTCTTAGAACATTTAGAACAAAAGGTAAGCCAATTAATCGATAAGGGTATTAATAAACAAAATATTTTTATTGATCCAGGATTGGGTTTTGGAAAATTCGAACAAGATTCAGTTGATTTATTAATGAATATTAAAGATTTAGTTGATGAGATACCTGTAGTTGTTGGATATTCAAGAAAAAAATTTATTCAAAAAATAGAAATGAATAATAAAGAAATATTTGAACACTGTATTAATTCAGGTGTTGCGTTCGTAAGATTGCATCTTACAAATTAGTAATTAGTGTAAGATACTAATAGCTTATGGAAAGGAACTATGGCAGGTTTAAAACCAAATGACTTTCATTGGATTATAGAGGGAAAACTAGCTGTTTCTGAATGTATAGGCGGTGGTGGCCTAACTCCTCGTAAAATTAGACGAGAAGAAGAAATTCAGTGGATTAAAAGTCAAGGAATCAATGCTATATTTTCACTTCTAGATACTGACTTTAATTTAAAAAACTATCAAGAAGTTGGGTTTAGAACATACCACTATCCCTTAAGTGAAGATGTACATACAGAATCTCTGAATATAATTTTTGAAGCTATTAAAGAAGCTCTTTCAGACAAAGAAAGAAAACTATTAATACATAGAGAGTATTTAGATGAAGAAGTACCTGGAATTCTTGCAGGATATTTAATATATTCAAAACTTTTAGATGATCCCATACTTTCTAGAACTATTCTCGAAAAAATACTAGAGAAACCTTTATCGCCAAAAGCAATAGCATTAATTCCATCTGTTTAACTTATGTCTTTTGACATAAATATCACCGGTATTGAAGCATTTGGCAAACACGGTATCTATCAAAGTGAAAAAAATAATGAACAAAAGTTTCTAATAGACATTTTTATAACACTTGAAAAACTCAGTGAAGACAATATTGACAATACGATTAATTATGAGAACCTAGTCGATGATTCAATTGCATTAGTTCAAAATGAATCTTTTGATTTAATAGAAACTTTATCTCAGAAAATTGGACAATATATAATTGAAAAATACTCAAATTTAGAATCTTTCAGTTTGAAATATGTAAAAATTACTATTCACAAACCTGAAACCTCTCTAAGTAATAGAACAGAAAATATTTCTGTAACTTATCATGAACAACTTAAGTAGTATCTATCTTTCCCTTGGCTCCAACATAGGAAATAGAGAAAACAATCTGAAATTAGCCTTAAAAGAATTATCAGAAATTTTAAGAATTAAAAAAATATCTTCAATTTATGAAACCGAACCTCTTTTATATCAAAAGCAAGATAATTTTCTTAATATAGTCGTTGAGGTTTCTTATTTCGACGAGGCTGAAAGCCTTCTAAAAAATATAAAGGATATAGAGAAAAAAATGGGAAGGAAAGCAACCTTTAGATTCGGTCCAAGAATTATAGATATCGATATTATATTTTTTAATGGACAAGAAATAAATGACGAAAACCTTACTATTCCTCATAAAGAATGGAAAAAAAGATTGTTTGTTATAGCACCGCTTTACGAAATTTTAGATAGGAAAATTGAGGAAAGTAAATTTAATATTTCTAATCAAAAAGTTATCAGGATAGGTAGTATAAAAATATAATTACGGGCACCAAAACTAGGGCACGATATGACAAAAATTATTCATGAAATAAATAAAGATATATATTCAGAAGATACATGTTTCATCCCTACAATGGGTTCTTTGCACAATGGACATAGTTCTCTAATTGAGCATGCAAAACACACTTCTCACTCAAAAACTATTGTTTCAATATTTGTCAACAGAAAGCAATTTAACGACAGTCAAGATTTTCACAACTATCCGATTGATATTGAAAAAGATATAAAATTACTTGAAAAGTCTGATGTTGATTATGTATTTATACCAGAAGAAAGTTATATATACCCCAATAAGAGCATCAGAGAAATAAATGCTGGCCCGATTGGAATTCAATATGAAGGAAAATTTAGAGAAGGACATTTTGACGGTGTTCTTACAGTTGTAAATAGATTATTTGAATTGGTTAACCCCTCAGCAGCAGTATTTGGAAAGAAAGATGCTCAACAACTTTTCTTAATCAAAGAAATGATTAATAAATTTAAAATGAATATAGAAATATATGAAGGAAAGTTAATACGAGAGAAAAGTGGACTAGCCATGAGCAGTCGAAATTTACTTTTAACTGACGAAGCAAAAGAGAATGCCTCAAATATATATAAAGTACTCCTAAATACAAAAAACTTTTATCAGGATTGTAATTCAATTTCACAATCCATTAGCTATGGAAAATCTTTATTTGGAAAGTTAGGGATTAAATATGATTATTTGGATGCTGTAGATGTAAATTCATTTATAGCCCCAGATAAAAATTCAGAGAAATTATTGTTAATTACTGCAGGTTATATTGAAAATATAAGATTAATTGATAATTTAGAGATTTTAAAATGAGTAACATAATTGCGATTGACATAGGCAACACAGAAACAACTGTAGGTATAGGTGCTAATGGGGTTTGGGACTCTTACAGGTTTACAACAAGAGATACAAATACTTCAGATGAGCTCCTTTCTCTATTTAATTCAACTTTTCAGATGACTGAAGAGATGAAAAAAAATTTAAGAGGCTCAATTATTTGTTCCGTTGTTCCTCAAATTACAACAAATGTAAGTCAAGCAATTAAAAAATACGCAAATGTTGACTCATTAATTGTTGGCCCAGGGGTAAAAACAGGACTCAAAGTCAATATTGATAATCCAAAAGAACTAGGACCAGACAGAATTGCTAATTCTGTAGCTGGTTTTATAAAAACTTCTGACAACGTTATTGTTATTGATCTTGGCACTGCAACAACATTTGACGTAGTAAACAAAAATAAAGAATATCTTGGAGGCTCTATTGCACCTGGAATTAAAATTAGTTTAGAAGCACTAACTTCCAAAACCGCTTCTTTAAAGTCAGTAGAACTTGACCTTCCAAAAAATGTAATTGGTAAGAATACATATGAAGCTATACAAAGTGGATTAATACTGGGCCATGCTTCAATGATTGATTCAATGATTGAAAAGATTATCTTAGAAATCGGTGTAAATCCAAAAATTATACTAACAGGAGGCTTAAGCAGTATTGTCCATCCAGCTTTAAATATTAATTGTGAATTTATTGAAAATTTAACATTAATTGGTCTTGAAGAAATATTTAATTTAAATAATTAGGCTGTTAGTGTGAGTGAATTATCAAAATCTGAAAATGAAATCTACTCTCTAAGAAAAGAGAAAGAAGAGAATATTAAATCTAGTAATCTCGAATCATTTACAACTAGTTTTAAAAATTCGACCAACATAAATTTGCTTCATCAAAATCACAGCAACATAGAGGATGGTACTAAAACGGATATAAGCGTATCTGTTAGAGGCAGAATATTAGGTATTAGATCTTTTGGTCAATTAACTTTTCTTGACCTATCTGATGAAACTGGAAAAATTCAACTCGTATCTACTAAAGGACTATTAAGTGATGAGCTACAAGAATATTTATCAAATATTGATGTTGGAGATATTGCTGGTGCATCAGGAACTGTTATGAAAACTAAAAAGGGAGAACTCTCAATTGAATTAAAAAATTTTGTTCTATTGACAAAATCCTTTAGAAACTTTCCAGAAAAATGGCATGGATTAAAAGATAAAGAAACTAGATTCAGACAAAGATATTTAGATTTTGTAGTTAATGATAGTGCTAGAAATGCTATTAAAACTAGGTTTAAAGTTTTACAACTAATTAGAACTTTTATGACATCTGAAAACTTTTTAGAGGTTGAGACTCCCACTTTACAACCTAAGGCAGGTGGGGCAATTGCACGACCTTTCTTGACCCACCACAATGCTATGGGTATTGATATGTATTTAAGAATTGCTCCAGAACTATATTTAAAACGACTCGTTATCGGAGGTTTTGAAAAAGTATTTGAATTAGGAAAAGTCTTTAGAAATGAGGGTATTGACCTCACACATTCTCCAGAATTTACGATGATGGAGAGTTACGAAGCTTACACAGATGTCAACGGGGTAATGAATATGGTTGAACATATGTGTCAGTATATAATTGAAAATTTAAATAGTGGATACGAAGTAAAATATGCTGGAAAAACAGCTGATTTTAATTTTCCATGGGAAAGAAAAAGCATGTTTGAGCTAGTCAGTAAAAAGTTTAGTGTTGAAATATATCATGATTCCAATCTTGATGATATAAAGACAAAACTTGAAGAGACACACAACATAACTACTGCATCTAAAACTACTGGTGAGTTTGTATTTGAATTATTTGAAAATCATATCGAACATGAAATCCTAAACCCTCTTTTTGTTACAGACTATCCTAAAGAGGTTTCTCCTTTTGCTAGGGAGAACAAAGAAAAGCAAGGTATAACTGAGAGGTTCGAGTTATTTGCTTTTGGAAGTGAGTTAGCTAATGGGTTCTCTGAACTAATTGACCCAAGTGATCAAGAAGAAAGACTAAAAACCCAAGCTCTTAAAAAAGCAGAAGGGGATGAAGAAGCTCATGTGCAAGATGAAGACTATATAGAAGCTCTAGAATACGGACTCCCACCAACTGGAGGATTGGGATTTGGTGTTGACCGTTTTGTTATGATGCTAACTAATAATGAATCAATTAGGGAAGTTATAGCTTTTCCACACATTAAACCTGAGAATTAAGAAGTTCTGTTAATTAGGTAATTGTTTATATTTTCTAAAGTAGGAAACAGGCCATGATTTTTAAGATTGTAAATGGATTCAACACTTTTACTGTGATAACTATAAATTAAGTCTTTTGATTTTTCAATAATGTTATTATTTGAAAACTCATTTAATAAAGATTCAATATTACTTTTACCTTCGTGAACAGAATTAATTAGTTCTTGATATTTACCCTTATCTGATTCTAGGGCAATAAGAACTGGCAAAGTATACGTTCCTTCGATGATGTCGTTACCAGTAGGCTTTCCAAGGGTTTCCGTATCAGAAGTGAGGTCTAATATGTCATCGGAGATTTGAAATATAATTCCGCAGTACCATCCCCAATTACTAATCGCATCTACAATTTCATTATCAGCATTACTAGCAAGTGCTCCAAGTCTTGCACTTGTTCTGATGAGACTAGCAGTTTTCCCCTCAATTACTTTTAGGTAATCTTCTATTGAGTGATCCATATCAAAAGCTAAATTTAATTCTTTAGTTTGACCTTCGACAAGTTCAGCATAAGTCGATGCAAGTAGTTTTACCGACTCTAAACCTAATTCCTCAGCAGCTAGCTCAGAAGATCTTGCTAAAAGATAGTCCCCAGCAAGTATTGATAGAGTTGAATTCCATTTTGAGTTAGTGCTTTCAACACCCCTTCTAGTAGTAGCATTATCCATTACATCATCGTGATACAAGCTTCCAATATGAATAAGTTCAACAGCTACTCCAGCATCAATTATTTTCTTTATATTTTTCTTCTCATCGCCAAATTTTCCAGAAAGAAGTGAAATAATTGGTCTAAATCTTTTTCCTCCAGCTGTAATTAAGTATTGGGAAATAGTAGATAAATAATCATTTTCTGAACTTGAAACTTGTAAGAGCCTATTTTCTAAGCTATTTAAATTATCCCAGAGGTCATCAAATGGGATTATTTTTTTTATTTCATTACTTTCCATATATAAAGAATACGATAAATGTATAAATACTTGTAATTTTCATTTAAGTGTATAAACGGATAGTTATTAACATAGAAATATGTTTGAAAGATTTACAGATAGAGCTAGAAGAGTAGTTGTCCTAGCTCAAGAAGAAGCTAGAAGGTTAAACCATAATTACATTGGTACAGAGCATATTTTACTTGGTTTAATTCAAGAAGGTGAAGGACACGCAGCTAAAGCCTTAGAAGAATTAAATATCAACATCGAAAGTGTAAGATCTGAAGTAGTAGAGATAATTGGTGAAGGTCAGCAATCTCCTAGTGGCCATATTCCATTTACTCCTAGAGCAAAAAAAGTACTAGAACTTTCTTTACGAGAAGCATTACAACTTGGTCATAATTACATTGGCACAGAGCATATTTTACTTGGTCTTATTAGAGAAGGTGAAGGAGTAGCTGCACAAGTGCTTAAAAAGCTTGGTGCAGAACTTTCTCAAGTAAGGCAGACAGTTATAAAATTAATCTCTTCCTCTGGAGAAAGTAAAAAACAGCAATCTGCTTCGACTGGAGGTAGGGAAAGACCCGGATCTGGAACTGGTTCAGCTATTTTAGATCAATTCGGAAGAAATTTAACAAGGATGGCAAAAGAAGGCAAGCTAGACCCAGTCATTGGAAGAACTACTGAGATAGAAAGAGTAATGCAGATACTATCTAGGAGAACAAAAAACAATCCAGTATTAATCGGTGAGCCAGGAGTAGGAAAAACAGCAATAGTTGAAGGCTTAGCTCAGAAAGTTATTTCGGGAGATGTTCCAGTTACTCTTGAAGGAAAACAAATTTACACTTTAGATCTTTCAGCCCTGGTTGCAGGATCAAGATATCGTGGAGACTTCGAAGAGAGGTTAAAAAAAGTATTGAAAGAAATTAAAACTAGGGGAGATATCGTACTATTTATTGACGAAATACACACCTTAGTTGGAGCTGGTGCTGCTGAAGGAGCAATTGATGCAGCGTCAATATTAAAACCTATGTTGGCTAGAGGTGAATTGCAAACTATTGGTGCGACAACTCTTGAAGAGTTTAGGAAACATTTTGAAAAAGATGCTGCATTAGAAAGAAGATTTCAATCAGTACAAGTTAATGAACCTAATCTTTCAGATGCTATAGAGATTTTAGATGGGCTTAAAGACAGATATGAAGTTCATCATGGCGTTAGATTTACAGATCAAGCCATAGCTTCAGCTGTAAATATGGCAGACAGGTACATCTCAGATAGATTTTTACCGGATAAAGCAATAGACCTTATTGATGAAGCTGGAAGTAGAATGAGGGTATATAAAAAACCGCTTGAACCTGAAAAACAAGAAGTTGCAGACAAGCTAAAAAACCTAAGAGAGCAAAAAATAGATGCTGTACAGTCTCAACTTTATGAAAAAGCAGCACAGATTAGAGATCAAGAAAAGTTATTACTTGATGAAGTATCTATGGGCTCTTCAAGTGAAGTGTCAGACATAGAAATGGTAATTGACGAAGAAGAAATTGCAGAAGTTTTAGCTCAATGGACTGGAATACCTGTTCATAGACTTACGCAAGAAGAAACTGCAAGACTTCTTGAAATGGAAAATGAACTCCACAAAAGAATCATTGGACAAGAAGAAGCAATTACTGCTGTTTCTAAAGCTATTAGAAGAACAAGATCGGGGCTAAAAGATCCAAAAAGACCTTCAGGTTCTTTTATTTTCCTAGGCCCTTCAGGTGTTGGAAAAACTGAAACAGCCAAAGCTCTTGCAGAATTCTTATTTGGCGATGAGGATTCTTTAATTCAAATTGATATGTCTGAATATATGGAGAAGCACACGGTAAGTAGGCTTATTGGCTCTCCTCCTGGATATGTAGGATATGACGAGGGCGGACAACTTACTGAAGCAGTGAGAAGAAAACCATTTAGTATTGTTTTACTAGATGAAGTTGAAAAAGCTCATCCTGATGTATTCAATACATTATTGCAAATTCTTGAAGATGGAAGACTTACAGATGCACAAGGTAGAACAGTAGATTTCAAAAACACAATAATCATTATGACTTCTAACCTTGGAACTAAAGACTTAGCAAAGAATATTGGATTTAGTAATTTGTCCGATATAGATAATTACGAAAAAATGAAATCAAAAGTTGGGGAAGAGCTTAAAAGATATTTCAAACCAGAGTTTTTAAACAGAATTGATGAAACAATCGTATTTCATGAGCTTACACTTGATGAGGTTAAAGAAATTGTTGATCTAATGCTTGATAGAGTTCATGAACAACTTAAAAATTCAGATCTCGAAATTGTACTTTCTGATGAAGCAAAACAATATCTTGCTACTGAGGGTTATGACAAAGAATTTGGAGCAAGACCATTAAGAAGATCAATTCAAAGACTCCTAGAAGATCCACTGTCTGAAGAGTTGTTAATGGGCAAATATAAAGCCGGTTCTACCATTGTTGTATCTTTAAACAGCGAAGAAAATTCACTTATGTTTGAACCTGTTGAAGCACCAGATGAGCCTCCTGTTGACTTTGCAGATTCAGAATCGTAATTATTTGTCAAATTCAACTCAAAAACTTGCTTAACAATCAAGCCTATTAATAAATATTTGTCTAATATATATTTCGTATAGGTATTTTTATATACCTTCAACTAGTTGAACAAGGAGTAAAAAGTGACTCGAATGAAGTCAAAATGGCTAATACTATTTATGGTATTTGCCTTATTAATTACTGCTTGCGGAGGATCTGATACCGCAGAAGAAACAGTTGAGGAAGCAGAAGAAGCACCGGCAGAATCTCTTGATTCGCCAGCTACAACTGCTGCACCAACAACTACTGCTGGTCCAACCGCGAGTGTAGGTGTTGTTTATGACATTGGTGGACGAGGAGACTTATCTTTCAATGACATGGCATATGCCGGTTTAGAAAGAGCAATCGCTGAACTTGGAGTTGATGGAATAGATCTTGAGCCTAATGAAGGTGGAGAGAACAGACCAGAACTTCTAACATTACTAGCTGATGAAGGAAAAGATCTAATTATTGGTGTTGGGTTCTTATTTGCAGACGCAATGACAGAAGTAGCAACAGCTTATCCAGACACTGCCTTTGGAATTATTGACTCTGCTGTTGACCCAGCTAATGTTTCAGGAATGGTTTTTGCTGAAGAGCAAGGATCTTATCTTGTAGGTGTAGCTGCAGGACTAAAAACCACAACTAACAAAATTGGTTTTATCGGTGGTGTTGAGTTTCCATTAATTCAAAAATTCGAAGCTGGTTTCGTAGCTGGTGTAGCTGCTGCATGTGCTGCTTGTACAGTAGACGTTAAGTATGTTACTTATCCACCTGACTTTGGAGGATTTAACGATGCTGCAAAAGCTAAAGAAATCGCATTAGCACAATATGAAGAAGGCGCTGATATTATTTATCACGCAGCTGGTGGTGCTGGTAACGGTTTATTTGAAGCTGCAAAAGAAGTTTCAGATTCAACTGGAACAAAAGTATGGGCAATTGGTGTTGACGCAGATCAAGCTAAGACTGTATCA
Organism: uncultured Candidatus Actinomarina sp.; assembly: GCA_902519215.1. Lineage (GTDB taxonomy): Bacteria > Actinomycetota > Acidimicrobiia > Actinomarinales > Actinomarinaceae > Actinomarina. Next base: position 49,644 of record CABYIX010000002.1, read on the forward strand.
GCAGAATTGGCACCATATATTCTTACATCAATGATTAAAAGAGTTGATGTTGCGGTTTATAACACAATCAAAGCAGTTGTTGACGGCTCATTTGCCGGAGGCGTAACTGTCTTTGACTTATCAGTCGATGGTGTTGGATACTCAACCACAGGTGGTTGGATTGATGATATCGTTTCTGATATTGAGGCTTATAAAGCACAAATTATCAGTGGGGACATAGAAGTACCTGCTGCTCCGTAATAGGAATTAAAGTATAAGTCCCAAGACATAAAAGCTTGGGACTTTACTTTTTAAAAATAAAATTTAAAAAATATGACATTAGCAATTGACTTATCAAATATTTCAAAATCTTTTCCAGGAGTTAAAGCTAATGACGAGATTAATCTAAAAATCCAAGAAGGTACCATACATGCAATAGTTGGTGAAAATGGTGCTGGTAAGTCTACACTAATGAAAATACTTTATGGTATGTTGAAGCAAGATTTTGGATCAATAAAAATTTTTGATAGTGAAGTAAATTTTTCTTCGCCTAAAGATGCAATTTCAGAAGGAATAGGAATGGTGCATCAGCACTTTATGCTTGCTGACAATTTATCTGTATTAGAAAGCATTATTCTTGGTATGGATAAAGCATCACTGAAGATTCTTAATAAATCAAAATATAAAGATGAGATAAATGAAATTACTGAAAAATACTCGATGCCATTAAATACTCAATCCATGATCGATGAGCTTGGAGTTGGGGAGAAACAAAGGGTAGAGATTATAAAGGTCTTATTTAGAGGAGCGAAAATCCTAATCCTTGATGAACCAACAGCAGTATTAGTACCACAAGAAGTTAGTGAATTGTTTAATAATCTTAAAAATCTTAAAGATAGTGGAGTAACGATAATCTTCATCTCTCATAAGTTAGATGAAGTTTTAGAAATTGCTGATGAGATATCAGTCATGAGAGGGGGGAAGCACATAGATACTGTGGATGCCAGCACGGTATCGAAAACTGATTTAGCAGAAATGATGATTGGACAAAATCTTCCAACCCCACCAAAAAGAGAAAAAAATTCTAAACAAGATAAATCTCTTACGATTAAAAATCTAACAGCAGAAATTGACAAAGGAAGAAGAGCATTCGAAAATATTAATTTCTCAATAAATCAAGGGGAGGTCGTTGGGATTGCAGGAGTAGAAGGTAACGGACAAAGAGAGTTAGCTGAATCAATATTGGGAGTATATCCAATTGAATCTGGTGAAATAATTTTAGGTGAGAAAACAATCAATGACTTGAGCACAAGGGATAGAAGAGAGTCAGGGCTGAGTTTCATACCTGAAGATAGACAGTCACAAGGGTTGTTAATGGATGTATCTCTTTCTGAAAATGTTATTCTTGGAAAACAATCATCAAATAAATACAAGTCAAGATATTCAAATATTAAATTTAACGAAGCTTCAAAAAATTCTAATACCGTTATTGAAAACTTTGATGTAAGAACTCCTGGAAATAATACACTTGCATTAGCACTTTCAGGTGGCAATCAGCAGAAATTTGTTGTTGGCAGAGAAATAGAAAATAAACCAAGTCTTTTAATAGCTTCACAGCCAACAAGAGGTATAGATATTGGTGCCCAATCTCTTATTTGGAATAAATTAAGAGATGCAAGAGATGACGGCCTAGGAGTTCTTTTAATTTCTGCAGATCTTGACGAGTTAATTGGGTTGTCTGACAGAATATATGTCATATATGAAGGAAGCTTTGTAAAAGAACTAGATCCAGAAAATGCAACTCCTGAAATATTAGGCAGTTATATGACGGGACTTAAGACATGAAATTATCTTTAAAATTAACTACTTTATTAGCACCAGTTTTTGCAATAATTGTTGCTTTTGGTTTGTCTACGATCATGCTTTATTTAATTGGAGAAGACCCTATAGAAACTTTTAAAATAATGTATGACTATGGAAAAACAGGTAAATCTATAGTTTCAATACTTAACAGGTCTGTACCTTTATATATCTCTGCTGTAGCAGTGGCAGTTGGATTTAAGATGGGCTTATTTAATATTGGTGTTGAGTCCCAATACCTAATGGGTGCTTTGCTTTCAGCCGCTCTTGGAGCAGCAGTCGCTCTTCCTTCATTTTTGCACATCACTTTAATTATTTTTGTAGCTGTCATATCTTCTGCGTTCTGGGCAGCAATAGCCGGCTACTTAAAGGTAAAGAAGGGAGTTCATGAGGTAATTTCCACCATCATGCTTAACTATATTGGAACTGGGATTATCGCTTATTTACTTGCAAATATATTTTTCGAAAAAGTCGAACTTTCAACTACAGCACCACAAACTGATTTACTTCCCGAGACTGCAAGAATCCCGTCATTAAATGCATTTCTAGGAATAGAAGATTTGCCAAATCTTCATGGATTTATAATCGGTGCAGTTTTTATAGGGATTTTATATTACTGGATTGTATGGAAAACTTCCTTAGGCTTTGATTTACGTGCTACTGGTTCGAGCCCGATGGCTGCAAAATTTAGTGGTGCAAATCCTGCCAGATTGACTATTTTAGCAATGATGATATCAGGTGCTTTTGCTGGTTTTGTTGGTATAGCTCCTTTAACAGGTTATTTCTTTAAATACACAACAGACTTTCCCTCTGGACTAGGTTTTGCTGGAATCACAGTAGCTCTTCTTGGAAGAAATCATCCTGTTGGCATGGCACTTGGAGCAATTCTACTTTCTTTTCTCGAAAGGTCTGCTCAGATACTTGATTTAAAAGACGTTCCAAAAGAAATTGAAAAAATCATGCAAGCAGTAATAGTGTTAACCGTTGTTGTAGCTTATGAAGTAGTTAAAAGGTATGTCACAAATAGGCAAATTAAAGAAGCGTCTAAGGTTGTTGCCAATGATTAATTTTGTTAAAAAACATTATTTAATAATTCTTCCGATTGTTTTCATTGTACTTATTGCACAAATGGATAAATATGATCAACTCACTACAAGTGGAACTTTCGGAGCTGCAATTAGACTCGCAATACCTATTTGTCTTGCAGGTCTTGGTGGTATGTTTTCTGAGAGGACGGGTATTGTAAATATCGGACTCGAAGGGATGATGATTATGGGCACCTGGTTTGGTGCATGGGCAGCATGGTTATACGGACCATGGTATGGAATTTTGGCTGGTATATTAGGTGGAGCACTTTTTGGCTTAATCCATGCAGTTGGTACTGTTACTTTTCAGGTAGATCATATAGTTTCAGGTGTAGCTATTAATATTCTTGCTGCTGGAGTAGCAAGATTTTTAAATGTTGTAGCTTATGCAGACCAGCCCACTCAGAGCTCGACTCAATCTCCAAGAATTGATGGAGACGTTGGTGACTTTACTCTTCCCTATTTATCTGGAGGAGCAGACACACCCAGTTTATTTGGATATTTACAGGATTTAAATTACCCTTTTATTTCAGATATAGCTGGTTTGCTACTTGGAGCAACTTCTAATTTGTCCTATATATCTGTATTTGCCTTGGTGTTAATACCAGTTGCTGCATGGGTTTTGTGGTCTACTCCATTTGGCTTGCAAATGAGAAGTGTTGGAGAGCTTCCTACCGGAAGTGAATCTTTAGGTGTAAATGTTTATCTTATGAAATATATTGGTGTGATGATTTCTGGGGGTTTTGCGGGTTTAGCTGGTGCATATTTAGTTTTAGAAAGTTCAGGAATTTACAGGGAGGGTCAAACTGCAGGAAGAGGATTTATTGGGCTTGCTTCAATGATTTTTGGAAATTATAGACCTTTTGGAATATTCATGGGTTCAGGCTTGTTTGGCTATGCAGATGCACTCCAATTAAGATCAGATGATGCAGTTCATGGATTGCTAATATTAATTTCATTAATCTTGTTTATATTTGCAATTAAACAGTTAATTGAAAAGAAATATATTAATTCATCAATATCGATTGCACTTAGTATTGGATTTTTAGTTTGGTTTTTAAACTCCGAGACAGTACCTAGTGAATTCGTCTACTTTACACCACATTTAACAACGTTGATAGTTCTTTCGTCTGCTAGTCAGAAATTAAGAATGCCCCAAAAAGTTGGACAACCCTATAGAAAAGGTGAATTGAACTAACCCCTTCCGTAGAAAGTTATTTCTTGGATCGCACATTCATCAAATGGCTGACTTCCAGAAACTTCTTCTCCTGGATAAGCACTCAAAATATCGATTCTAAGGTAAGACGTTGTGTCATTAATATCTATCCACTGCGATGCTGTATTTTCATTTTCTAATTCTTTATTTAGTAAGAAATCGCTGTTATTTGTTGTAATTAAAATATCTCTAGCTTTGTAGTTTCGTTTAAATGATTTTGTGTCTTCTACATTTTGAAACACTATAAATTCAATATAAATTTCTTTAGCAAAGTTAAATTCAAGCCATCCATCTTTACAGGCTAAACTATTGTCTTGCCAGGTTGCTGGACTTCTATCATATATATTTTCGCATGACCATCCATCACCATTACTATATGAACTTGAAGCGGAGCAACTTATCGGAATTTGTTTTTCTAAAGTAGTCTTAACGGTTGTTGTGGTAATTGACGTTGTAGATTGTTGGATTATTTGTGTTTCCTCAACTACTTCCTCAGCAATGTTTGAATTATACAGATAGCTAGCTAAAGCAATTGCTGGGATTAATACAGTAAGAAAGAAAACCGCTCTCATTCCAGGGACTTCTTTCCTCGAAGGCAATGGAGTTGCTCCATAAGTAGATAGCGGTTTATTTAATAGTTGTTCAGGGGCTGTCTTAGTTCTTTCAATTTTATCACTTTGATTGGAATCTTTACCCTCTATATCTTTAAGACTCAATCCCAGCCAATCTCCACAGCTTGAACAAAACTCTAATTCTTTGTCAACAACTGCTGAACAACTTTTACACTCTATTTTTTCCATAAATTACATTAATTCCTAATAAACAAATAATACAGTAACATTCAAATAAAAAAATCACTCATATATAAAAGAGATATTATGCAAAATAACATTAGTGAATTAACACAATTATTACCAGGAGAACCTTTAAGAATTGGTGTTGATTTAATTGCGGATAAAAAGTCCGGGGCTTTAATTGTTATAGGGTCATCAGCTAAGTTAGATAAAATATCTTCTGGTGGGGTTGATTTAATTGATTGTGAATATTCACCAGAAATGCTTAGTGAGTTAGCAAAGATGGATGGTGCAATAATTGTTGACCAGTTTGTAACGAAAATTTTAAAGGCCAATGTTCATTTAAACCCTTCAGACACATTAAGTACTACACAAACCGGTACAAGGCACAGGACTGCCGAAAGAGCTGCAGAGGAGACAAGTTTAACAGTAATTACTGTTTCCGAAGAATCTTCATTAGTTAAGGTTTTTACTAATTCAGAGACTACTGAGCTAGAGGAACCTTCAGTAATTTTAGGTCGAGTTAATGAGTCATTGCAGTCAGTGGATAGAATGAGAAGAAGATTTGATGATGCTGTTGCTGAACTCGGTGAGCTTGAAATTGAAAACTCATTAACTAATCAACAAGTACTTGAAGTTATTCAAAGGGGAGAGCTCCTTACTCGACTAGCAAAACAAGTAAGATCCGAAGCTTTACGCTTAGGCGGGGAGGCAGGTCTTGTTTTAATTCAGATAGATTCTTTAGAGTCTGGAGTGACAAATACTTTAAATCTTGTATTAAAAGATCATTTACCTGCAAAAAAATATAGGAATATCGCTAAAGCAATTGATGAGATTTCACGTCAATCTTATGAAGAGTTAAATGATATTGATTATTTAGGTTCAGTTTTAGGCAAACTACCTCTTGACGATTTATCCACTCCTAAAGGTTATAGAGTCCTTGCAAGACTGCCCAACTTACCAGAGAACCTTCATGATTCTATAATTCAAAAATTTAAAACATTACCGAAGCTTCTATCAGCGTCACCTGAAAAGCTTTATGAAATTGAAGGCATTGGAAGAGGTAGAGCACAACAACTTCGAGATTATTTTGACACTTTGCTTAAAAACATTGGCTTTTCCTATATAAATGGGCATTAAGTATTTTTATATATGTATTAATGTTGTAATTTATGGCAACTAAAACAAAAAAACTCCCAAAAGATAAATATAAACCCAATCAATTTGTAGTTCATCCACATCATGGAGCTGCAAAAGTTATAAGAAAAGTAAATAAAAATGTTGAAATTTTTGTTGATGGTGAACCTAAATCAAAAAGAATACAATACTTTGAAATAGAAGTCTTAACAGATGGATTATTAGTAATGGTTCCTGTTGAAAGTGTTGATGAAGTCATAAGACCGGTTATTTCAAAAAATGCAGTCTCTAAAAAAGTGTATCCAATATTTAAAGAAAAACCTGAAGAAGCTGGGACTAATTGGAGTAGATGGTACAAAGTACTTACAGAAAAAATGACATCTGGGGACGTAATTCAAGTGGCTGAAGTAGTTCGTGATCTTACTCATGCTCAAATAAATAAAGGTATATCACCGGCATTAAAACGCATGCTTGCAAAAGCACGGACAACATTAGCAAGTGAAATTGCCTGTGCTCTTAATGTAGATGAAGAAACTGCGATAGAAAAAATTAATCAACATCTACCAGAAGAAGATCCAGAAGACGGTTTATAATCAAAATTAAACATCTTAAATAAGGTAAATATGTTAGTCGGCATGGGTTTTGATATACATAAGCACTCTGAAAATTCAGAACTATTTTTAGCAGGACTCAAACTTGATGGTTCAGGTTTCGAGGCTCACTCTGATGGGGATATTGTACTTCATGCTCTTTGCGATGCACTCTTGGGCGCGGTTGGAAAAAAAGACATAGGGTACTATTTTCCTTCAAATTCAAAAACACCAGAAAACATAAGTAGTTTAAAAATACTTGAAAAAGTTTTATCTGTAATTGAATATCCATCTTTAGAAATTAATAATATAGATATAATTTTTATCTCGCAGGTTATAAACGTATCTAAAAATAGAGATAAGATTATCGAAAATCTTGCAAAATTATTAGATATAAATTCATCAAAAATAAATATAAAAGGAAAAACTACCGATAATCTAGGAATTATAGGAAATCAATCTGCTTCTTCTTGCCAAGTTATAATCTCACTTACAAATGCTTAAACTATACAATACTCTCACAAAATCCGAAGAGTTCGCTAATTTTCCATCTAAAGAAGTTAAGGTTTACCTATGTGGTCCAACTGTACAGTCGTCACCACATATTGGCCATGGTCGTTCAGCGGTTGTATTTGATTTTTTAGTTCGGTATTTAAACTATATAGGAAAAGAGGTTGTTTTTGCCAGAAATATTACTGATATTGATGACAAGATTATAGAAAAATCACTCGAACAAAGTATTACTTACAATGAACTCACCACAAAGGTTTCACAAGAGTTTAATGAAGCATACACAGCATTAAATTGTAAAACACCCAATCATGAACCAAAAGCGACAGAATCTATTGATGAGATTATAGAATTAATTAAATTACTAGAAGATAAAGAAATTGCTTATCAAACAAGCTCAGGAGTTTATTTTGATATTAGTAAGTATGATAACTACTTAGAACTATCAGGAAGATCACTTGAAGACTTGATAAGTGGAACAAGAGTGGATTTAGTAGAAGATAAAAAAAATAATGAGGATTTTGCATTATGGAAATTTGCAAAAGAAAATGAACCAAGTTGGAAATCACCTTGGGGATTAGGACGGCCAGGCTGGCACATAGAGTGTTCCGCTATGATTCATGGGTTGTTTGGAAATCAGGGAATTGATATTCATTGTGGTGGAAATGATTTAATTTTTCCACATCATGAGAATGAGCGAGCACAATCTGAAGCAGCATTTAATGAAAAATTTGTAAATTTTTGGCTTCATAACGGAATGGTAAATCTTTCAGGAAAGAAAATGTCAAAATCTGAAGGAAATATTAAATTACTAAGTGACTATATCAATATGTTTGATGGCAACACTGTTAGATATTTTTTCTTAAGAGCAAATTATAGAAAACCACAAGAGTTCTCAGAGGATCTCTTGCAAGAGTCTGATAAAACTTTTAAAAATATTATTAATTTTATAGGAGACGCTAACTCAGACCCAGTAGATGAACATTTAATTAAACTTTTTGAAGAGTCTATGAATGATGATTTAAATACACCAAAATTTGTTGGAGAAATGTTTAATTATATGAATCTAAGTGAAAATAAAAACGAAGAAAAAACTTTAAAAATTAGATCAACAATTAGATATATATTTGAAACTTTAGGATTTGTTTTTACACCTAATGATAAAAGTCAAAATGAAGAAATATTTAAAGAATTTTTCCTTAAATACAATATTAAATTCAGAAACCTCGATTCTTCAATGTCAAACTTTATAGCATTAAGACAAGAGTTAAGAGACAAAAAAGAATACGAATCAGCAGATAATATGAGAAAAGATATTGAAAGCATTGGAATAGTTATTGAAGATGGGATTGAAAGTGGATGGCGTTGGTCAACTAGTTGAAGGCGTAAATGCTCTTGAAGCTGCTTTAAATACTAATAGAGTTAAAAAAGTTTATCTTTTAGAATCGCCTAACAATACTTCAAGTAAATATAAAAACATATTGGAAACACTTAGAAAAAAAAATCTTGAAATTGAAGTTGTAAAAGATCAAAGTAAGTGGAATTTTCACAGTAGGCACAACATAGTTGGAATTTGTAATGAAAAAAAAATTTATAATGAAACAAATTTTGAACAAATATTAAAAAATAAGGTTCTAATTCTTGATCACATTCAAGATACAAACAATTTTGGAGCAATAGTGAGAAGTGCAGCAGCATTTGGCTTTGAAACCATTTTTATTCCAAAAAAAAGATCAGTAAAAATTACTGAAAGGACTTTTACAATAGCTTCTGGAGGAATGGAATATATAGATATCGTTTTATATAATTCTATTTTTTCGCTTTTAAAAAAAATTAAATCAAATAATTATTGGACTATTGGGTTGGACATGAGTTCAAAAAATAAAATTAAAGAAATTAATTTAGTTGATCAAAAAATAGCACTCGTTGTAGGATCAGAGCAAAATGGGATTAGTTTAGAAATTCAAAAAAAACTTGATCTTGTTGCACAAATAGATATGTCAGAGAGCATTGAATCGTTGAATGCTTCAGTAGCTGCTGCGATTGCTATGCATCAAATATTTATAAAAAAATAGATTTATTCACTCTTCTCTTTGCTATTATTTTAATGTTCGCCGGAGTAGCTCAGTGGCAGAGCAGCCGCCTTGTAAGCGGCAGGTCAGGGGTTCAAATCCCCTCTCCGGCTCTAATTGAATAATTATCAAACAACATTTAGAAATATTTTTTATTTCATAATTGCAATTCAAGTATCACTATTTCTATTTGGATACTTAAGGCCATCAATAATTTATGACTATTTAGATAATTGGCCAATATCAATATTGCCGATAGCTCTATTAATAATTAACAGGAATTATTTTAAAAACGAATTATTGAATAACTATTTATTTGGAATTTTAATTATTATTTTTACCACTTTTCCTATTGTTCTTTTGACAGGATCTAATGTTTTAACAACTAACTCATTTGATGCCGAGTTCAAAAATTTTCAATTAAGTGAAGAAGTTGATTATGTGATGACTATTGATATTGAAGGTTCTATAAGTTTAGACTTCTTTGAAGGCAGTGGTTACAAAGTTGATATTTTAAACCGTCCAGGAAAAACTGGCTTCCCAGAAGCATTACAAGCAAATCTTGGAAACCCCCAACCGATAAGATTAAGAGAGGTATCAACTGATAGGTTATTACAGGTTAGTGGGTGGAAATTAGATTTAGGAAATAAAACAAATTGGGAACTTGATATTCTTTCATTTGACTCTAATTATTATTTAGATAGTCCTAATTTAGGTGAATCAAAATTTATAGGTACTGGGGAAATTTTCTTGGGTCCCAGTTTGAGCTCAGGAGATATTGTCATAAATGGCATATTCAATATAACTGTAGACAGAAAACTTCCAATTGTTGTTATAGGTAATGCAGATGTACCAGCAAACTGGATTAATGCTACAATAGGATATTTAAATCAAACCAGTGGAAGTTATAATTTAAAAGTAATTGTTGAGGATGGCTCAACAGTTGTCTTTGAAGAAGGAGAGTAACTAGGTGTTAGACCAATTAGGTAATGGACTTTTACTTGGCATAATTATTTCAGTGGCATCTGTTGCTCTTTCATTGCTATATGGTGTCACAAGAATAGTTAACTTTGCACATGGAGAAATTATTGCTTTGGGCGCAATCGCTACATTATTTTTTTCAAGCCCAATAGATTATCGAGTTTTGTTTCTAGACAAATTTTCTCCTTTAGGGTTAAATTTTGCCCTTTCGTGTATATTAGCTGTTATTATTTGTGGTTTATTTGGTGGGTTGCTGGAGTTAATTTTATTTAGACCTTTAAGAAAAGGCAATGTTGGCAATATAGCCGTTTTAGTTGTTACAATAGGCCTTTCAATTTTTATAAGACACTTGTATTTGCTATTTGCTACAGGAAAAGTGCAAAATTTCCCTTTAGAGCTTCAAAGGAGACAAACTTACCTTTTTTTTGACATGACTCCAAGAAACTTAAAAGTACTGATAGCTGGAATACTAGTAATGATCTTAATTGGCCTTTTATTGACATATACAAAACTTGGTAAGGCGATGAGGGCAGTTAGAGACTCCGAGGAGTTGTCTAGTGTCTCTGGAATTAATTCTGACAATATAATTCTAATTACTTGGATCTCATCAAGCATGCTTGCTGGCCTAGCAGGAGTTTTTCAAGCAATAATAAATGATGTTAGATGGAACATGGGCTTTTTAATACTTCTATTAATTTTTGCTGGAACTGTTTTAGGTGGAATTGGTACATCTTTTGGAGCGATGGTAGGTGGTTTTATTATTGGCATCCTAGTACAGGTATCTGTTGGGCTTCCATTTATGGAAGGACATACTGAGGCAAAAAATGCAGTCGCTCTTGGAATAATGATTGTAATTTTATTATTTAGGCCACAAGGAATATTTGGACAGAAAGAAAGAATATCATGAGTTCTTTACTAATTTCTAAAAGGGTTATTTTTGCTATTGCTATTACCTCATTTTCAATTTACTTAGTTTTTCTTCTTAACCCTGAGGGTGCTTTAAGAATACTAATAAATCTACTAACCTTCGCTGGAATATATGGATTAAGCGCAATTGGTTTAAATGTTCATTTTGGATGGACAGGTCTTTTAAACTTTGGCCATGCCTCTTTCATGGGTATGGGAGCATATGTTACATTGCTTTTGATGCCACACGCAGCTGGAAGAGAAGGAGAGGTAACGACTACAGGCTTACCAATAATTCTTGCTGTTTTTGTAGGCATTGCAGCTGCTGCTCTATTCGGATTACTTTTAGGATTGCCAGCTATAAGGCTTAGAGGAGATTATTTAGCAATTGTAACTATTGCTGCTGCAGAGATATTTCGATTACTAGTTAGGGATTTAGAATCCATAACAGGCGGTGTATATGGAATAATTTCATATACAGAAAATCTACAAAAATTTAGGCCAGAATTCATAAATAGCTTTTCTTTAAACTATGAGTTTGCACCATCTCAGGCTTGGGTAGGAATAATTGCTTGGGTTTCAATTATTTTAACTTTATTTTTACTAAAGAGATTAAATAGTTCACCATGGGGTAGGGCATTGAGGGCTGTAAGAGAGGATGAAGATGCAGTAAGGGCAATGGGAAAAAATGCTGTATGGTTAAAGCTTCAGAGTTTCATGTTAGGTGCTGGAATTGCTGGACTATCCGGAGCTCTTCTTGCGTTTAATTATGGATCCTTAGAAACGACTGTCTTTGTTCCATTGCTTACTTTTTATGTATGGGCAATCATGATTCTTGGAGGAGTGGGAAGTCTTACTGGTCCAATTTTTGGATCTATTATCTTTTGGGTTATTATTTCAGAAACTGATAGGCTAGCCTATATTTTCTTTGAAAATGCAAATGGTCAACAACTTGCAGGGTTTAGATTTTTACTTGTAGGTTTGTTAATAATGTTATTAATGATTTTTAGGCCTAGTGGACTTCTTGGGAAGAAAGAGGAGCTATTACTCGATGTCAAATAATCTTTTAGAAGTAAAAAATTTAAAAAAATCTTTTGGAGGCCTTCAAGCTGTCGATATTAAAGAACTTAAATTTAAAAAAAATCAACTAACTTCAATTATTGGACCTAATGGCGCAGGAAAAACTACTTTTTTTGATTTAATCTCAGGTTTTCAGACAGCAGATAGTGGAGATATATTTTTAAATGGTGATGACATTTCAAATTCACAGCCTTATCAAATAGCAAGAATGGGAATGATAAGAACATTCCAACTAACTAAGGTATTTGACAGAATGACTGTTTTAGAAAACTTAATGTTTTCTGGATCCTCAGTTACTAATGATTCGTTTACAAAATCAATTATTAATACTAAAAAACAAAGAAATTATGAAATTGAACTAAAAGATAAATCTTATGAGATTATGGAAGATCTCAACATTTCGCACATGGCAGATTCATATGCCCGAGAGCTTTCAGGTGGGCAAAAAAAATTACTTGAGTTAGCAAGATCAATTATCAATAATCCAGAAACCCTTCTTTTAGATGAGCCTTTAGCTGGAGTTAATCCAAAATTAGCTGAAGACTTGTTAGATTTAATCCAAAAGCTCGCATCTAGCGGAATTTCAATCTTGATGGTCGAGCATAATATTGAAGCAGTTATGAAAATATCAGAGAGAATTGTTGTTCTTTCTGAAGGAACTTTGATAGCTGATGGAAGTCCAAATGAAATCAGAAATGACCAAAGTGTTATCGAAGCTTATTTAGGAAAAGATGATGAATAAAACCGTACTTGAATGTAATGGAATTGCTGCTGGATATGTAAAGGATTTAAATATACTTCAAGGAGTTGATTTAGTTGTTAAAGAAAAGGAAATTGTATCAATTATTGGTCCCAACGGAGCAGGAAAATCAACTTTACTTAAAGCAATAATGGGTCTGATAAATGTATCAGGTGGCAGGTTTTATATAAATGGTATTGAGAAAACTAATCTTGCAACTCATAAAATTGTAAACGAAGGCATTGGGTACGTTCCTCAGGTTGCAAATGTATTCCCTTCTTTAACAATTGAAGAAAATCTAGAAATTGGTTCTTGGAGTTTAAACAAACAGCAAAAAGAAAATTTAAAACAAATTTATGAACAATTTTCATTACTTAAAGACAGAAAAAAAGACAAAGCTGGAAACCTTTCAGGAGGACAAAGACAAATTTTAGCTTTAGCGAGAGCATTAATTACCAAACCAACTTTATTATTACTAGATGAGCCATCAGCTGGTCTTTCACCCGTAGCCATAAATGAAGTTTTTTCAATTATTAATGATATTAATGAATCTGGTGTTTCAATATTACTGGTTGAGCAGAATGCAAAAAGAGCACTCAGCTTTAGTGATAGAGGATATGTTCTTGATCAAGGCAGAAATGCATATCAAGGAAAAGGTGAAGATTTATTAAATGACCCAAGAGTTATTGACCTGTATCTTGGTAAGTTATAAAAAAAAGGCCTGAATTAACAGGCCTTTTTTTACATCTAATTAAAGATTATGAACCGAAGTCCACTGATTTAAGGACAGGGTTAGTATCACCCTCAGTTGTCCAAATATCGTATGTAGCAGCAGTTGGGTCACCAGCTTGATCTAATTCGACCTCACCAGAAGCACCAACATAGTCTACATCTACTCCGTCAGCTGCAAGTGCAATACAAGCAACTCCGATACATTTTTCACCACCAGATGATGCAGCAACTAAGCCAGAAGCAATTTCTGGACCAGTTACACCATTAGCAGCTGCTGATATTGCCATTAACATGACAGCATCATAAGCTTGTGGAGCAAAAATGAATGTTGGAGAACCATCAGCTGATACTCCAGCATAGGCTGCTTCAAAAGCATCTTTAGCTTCACCTGCTGCAGAACCAGGAGCTGTTCCCTTGAATCCATCAAGAGCAGTACCTAGACCACATAATGAAGCAAGACCAGCATCTTTAACACCATCAGTCATATACCAAGGAGTGTCAAGAAGGCCTTGTTCGAATGCAGGTTGTAGAACTCCACAACCAGTTTCTGGAAATAAAATTCCAACTATAGCTTCAGCGCCACCCTTACCAACAGCAGTTACTTCAGATGTAAATTCTGTAGCATCAGTTGCATGATAAACAATAGTCTTGACTGTTCCACCAGCTGCTTCAAATGCAGCAGCAGTGGCTTCAGCAAGACCTCTACCATAAGAGTCAGCTCTTGAAATAATAGAAACTGTTTGTACACCGTCTTCAACTAATAATGATGCTAAAACATCACCTTGGAGAAGATCTGATGGAGCAGTTCTTGCATAAAATCCTTTTTTATCAATTTTTGTAAATTGAGGACTTGTATTTGATGGAGATACCATTACAACTTCTGCAGCAATTGCAGTGTCAAGTATTGCTAGTGAGGTACCGCTACAAGCAGCTCCCATAACACCTTGTGCACCTTGTGCAATCACATCATTCAGACTTGTAAGAGCAACAGCTCCATCACAACCACTATCACCCTCAATGAGGACTACAGGTTGTCCATTTATACCGCCAGCGGCATTGATTTGCTCAACAGCAAGAGCTGCACCTAGTGCAATACCAGGTCCCAGAGATGCTAGATCACCAGATAATGGCATCAAAGATGCCAAGACTAATGGATCAGCAGCAGGGGCAGCAGTAGTAGCAGGAGCTTCTGTAGTAGCAGGAGCTTCGGTTGTTTCAACCTCTACTTCTTCAACTACTTCATCCGAACCACCACATGCCACAGCAACAAGTGCCAAAATCGCAATCAAAGCCAAAGCTTTGCGATTCTTCATATATAATTTCCTTTCAGTCACTGAAATTAAAAAAACCTACTAATTTGTAGGAATTATCAAACAATAGCGGATTTTTAGTACTATTCAATAGCAGAGTTAAATAATTTAAACAAATAATGAATAATTTAATAACAAATTTACTTATTGAGCTAAGAAGTATTGAATATATAGAACTATTTATTTATCTTTTTATAATATTTTTTCTTATTTATGGATGGAGAAAAGGCTTTTTATTGCAGCTTTTTTATTTAGTTACCCTTTTATTAGCAATTTCATTGAGCTTTAGATACTCATATCAACTTGGTTCTTATATAAGTAGTTGGTTTAATTCAAACATTCAGCTTTCTGAAATTTTTGGAGGTGTTTTGATATTTATTTCGATTCTGACAGTTGCTTCTTTTTTTCAAAATTTTATTGTCAACAATCAGAAACAGAGAGATGTAGGTAATAAGCTTCTCGGGTCCTTAGTGTCAATTTTAGTTAGTAACTTAATACTCACATTAATTTTTACAACAACATCTCTTATGACGCTCCCTAAGTTTTTAGAAAAAACTTTAGAGGATTCAAGTTTGATTTCACTTTACACGAATACAGAAGGAACACCCCAGCAAGCTCTAGAGCTTGTAACCGGAACAGATCTAATCAAAGTTGTAAGTCGCATAAAAGATCTTACTGGTAAGCCCTCTGTAGTTGTTAGCGAACAAGGATGTATTGAAATTCCATCTTATGCATTATCAAATTTGTCTAACAAAGAAGAGTTCAGTCAGGAATTGTACAACTTAATTTTAGTTGAAAGGAATAATGAGAATCTTATATCTTTAGAGCTAAGTAATACCTTATCAGAAGTAGCTCAGGATTATGCGTATGAAATGTACACAAAGGGATTTTGGTGTCATAAAAATCCAAATAATGGAGACTTAGTTGGAGACAGGTTGTCAAAAAAAGGTTTTCCATATATTAATATTGGTGAAAACTTAGCACTTTCATCCTCTGTGCGCTCAGGACACAATAGTCTAATGAATTCTGAGTCACATAGAAATACAATTTTAGATAATGAATTTAAGAGAATGGGCATTGGTGTTGTATCAGGACCCCTAGGCTTAATCATTGTTCAGATATTTTCCTCATGAATATAGAAATAGAAGACTTCATTGAAGTTTTAAATGAAGGTTTAAAAAAGTATTTAAAACAAAATAATTATTCAGTAGATAAAAGTTTTTACGACCAATTAGAAAAAAAATTACACTATGAGCTGTCCCGTCCGTTTAATGAACAATTATTTACTCCTACTCAACTTTTAAATAATTATGTTCAGAAAAACTTAAATTCTACATTAAGGTTAACCCCTTTTGATTTAGGAGAAGAATTCAGAAGTACTCTATTGAGATGGGGAGTTGCAAAAGCTAAGTTTCTTCATGAGTGAAAAAAATATAAAAAAAGATGTATGGCTTAATAGTTACCCTATTCTTCTATGGTTAATTTCTGAACCCTTAGTTGGACTCATTGACTCAAGAATTGCTAGCTATTTAAATATTGAGGTTTTATCAGCTGTAGGAATAGGAGAAACAGTTTATTTTGTATTTATTTGGATATTTGTGTTTCTTGCTTACGGAACAACACCTTATGTTTCAGAACTACAGGCATCAAATCAAATATCAAAATTAAATTACTTCATTATGTTTGGAAGAAGAGCTTCAATTTTTATCGGCTGTATATCTTGTTTGTTACTTGTCCTGTTTTCAGATCTATTGATAAGCTTATTTGAACCAACTACAGAGGTAACTCTAAAGGCAAACTCTTATTTAATTCTAAGAAGTATCGGATTACCTTTTTATCTACTAAATATGCATTCAACAGCTGTTTTGAGAGGCATGAAGCATCCAAAAATAACTTTATATTCTTCAATTATTGTTGGAGTCTCTAATGTTATTTTAAGTTTTGTATTAGCAGTTGTTTTTGATTTTGGGATACAAGGTATAGCTATTGCAAGTTCAATTTCCTTTTTAATAAGTGCATTTTATTCGACTAAAGTTTTACTAAATAAACAACAACAGGATGATGTTTTTGATGTTCTAGTTGATAAAAAAGAAGTAAGCCATAAATTTTTCTATGTTGGGTTTTATATTTTTATTCGATCCATGTTCCTTACTATCTTTATGGCATATTTAAGAAATAGGGCTTCCCTTATGTCTATGGAAGAAATTGCTCTACAGCATGTATTACTACAACTTTGGTCCTTCGGATATGTTTTTGTTGACGCATTAGCTATTGCAGCACAAACATTGGTTTCAGAATATAAAACAAAGTTTCATGATTATAGAAATTCAGATTTAAAAAAATATCTGAATAAGTTAACACTCAGAATATCAGTATCTCTTTTTGTTTTTTCTAGTATTTTTTTAGATACTTTAATAACTTTAATAACAGACAAATCCTTGGGTCAACTTATAGATTTTGAATTAAGAATATTATTTGGATTAAGTTTATTGATTGGAAGCTTTGCTTTTTTATGGGATGGTGTACTACTTGGACTAGACAAATCGAGAGAGTTTTCATCTCTAACTGTTGTTTCTTCTATTATTGGATTTATATCTTGTAGTTATTTCCTTAGCTTTGAAAATACATTATCAAGTTTATGGATAGGTTTAAATCTGAGTTTAGTTTATAGGGGTGTTGCAGGCTTTCTGTATCAGATACGTGATTAGTCGACTGCTTTTAATATTGGCCTATCTAGGTAATAGCTGAGAATTTGTAGTTCTTGAGACAAGTCAACAGATCTAATCTGCACATCTTTAACATTTTTCAAAAGAACAGGTGCAAAGTTTAAAATAGATCTAACACCACAATCAATGAGCTGATCAGCAACACCTTGTGCGTACTCACCTGGAGTCGCAATTATTCCAATAGCTACGTTATATTTTCTACAGTACTCCTCCATTTTATTGAGGGGAGTTACTACTAATCCAGCTACTTGACTATTAATTTTTTTTGGATCATCATCAAAAAGACCAACAACTCCAAAACCTTTATCTTTAAATCCACCATAATGGGCCAATGCTGATCCCAGGTTTCCAACACCTACAATTACAGCACTCCATCCCTCAACCAATCCAAGCTCTAATTGAAGTTGGTTTCTTAGTGTTTTGATGTCATACCCGACACCACGAGTACCTAAAGTACCTAGATATGAAAGATCACGCCTTACTTGAGCATCATTTACTTTAGCTAAATCCGCAAGATTTTTTGAAGAAATACCAATTAAGTCACTGTCAATTTGATCAAGACATTGTAAGTAGAGAGGTAATCTTTTTACTGTTGCAGGAGGTATTTTTCTATTTTCTTTCACTAATGCACAATCTAATGGCAAATTGAAATTATAAGTAATTTTATACAAGATTTATTACAGATTTGCAGTTTCTTATTACTAATTAATCAATGTATGTTGGTAATTAATGCAAGATATAAGCAAAGAATTCGATGTTTTAATAGTTGGAGCTGGTCCAGCAGGATCAAATGCTGCTATTTCGTACAAAGAACTTAATCCAAGTTTACGTGTTGGATTAATTGATAAAGCAATATTTCCGCGAGATAAGTCTTGTGGAGACGCTATTGGCCCGGGAGTAATTAGTGCATTAAAAAGGTTTAATAATGAACATATTTTAGATAATGAACCACAGGTTGTTTCTACAACTTTATACGGACCAGATAATATTGGAATTCAAAATTATATTCCTGAAGTTAAAAATAAAGAAGATTCCATAGTCTATGTAATTCCACGAATAGATTTAGACAATCGCATTTTAAACCTCGCAAAAGATTCTGACGTAGATGTGATTGAAGGGTTAAGCTTTGTAAGTTTTAAAGAAGACATAAATAAAAACATACTTGTAAAATTTAAAAATAAGGATGAAGAATTTTTATTTTCAACACGATTGCTCATTGGCGCTGATGGTGCAAACTCTAGAATTAGAAAACAATTAAATTTAAAACCTAATTCTGATTGGCATAAAGCTATTGCAATTAGAGCTTATGTAGATAGCCCAAACTACATTGAAATTTTCAAGGAAAGAACCCTTATGTTTGAAATTAATGTATCGGCTGAAAAAGGTTATGCATGGGCTTTTCCAAGTAAAGGCAGTTTGTTAAATATTGGAATTGGTGTACCTGTCAGCATTTTTAAAAAAGATAAACTAAATATCAACAAACTCTTAGAGGATTTCATCGATCAGTTAATGAGTAGGGGCGTAATTGTTGAAAATATAAGAAAACAGAAATCATATATGTTACCTTTCGCATCATCTAGGCCAAAATTAAATAAAAATATGAACGTCGCTTTAATTGGTGATGCTAGCTCAATGATAAACCCAATGAGTGGAGAGGGAATATTTTATGGAATGGAAGCCGGCTATCTTCTAGCAAAAAACACGAATGAATTAATTGGATCAGAGAAGTTATTTTCAGGTATTTCAAAGTATGAAAAAGAATTCTCAAAGAGATTTAGGAAGCACTATTTAAGTTGTGCATTAGCCAGGTTAATTTTACAGAGTCCTTTTATGACAAAAAGATTACTTAAAGTTGCATCAAATGACCAAGATACAATAGATTTTGTAGTGGAGTTATTATTTGATGAAGCTTACTTGACTATTACTGAAGTATTTAAAATTACATATAAATTTCTTATCCCGACTAGGTTATTAGCCTTTCTTTCAAAAAATTAGAAGTCAAAAGAATTTAACGTAACTTTGATAGTAGAATAAGGATACAGTTTGTGAAAAATTTCACAAGTATGGAGGGAACATGAATAGCTGGTTACCTATTTTGGTGATGCTTGTTGTAGCTATTGGTTTTGCATTTGTATCTCTTGGTGTTACCTATTTAATATCTCCAAAAAAAGCTACCCCTGAAAAACTAGCACCATATGAATGTGGAATTTTCCCAGAAGTAGAGCCATCACAAAGATTTCCCGTGAAATTTTATATGGTAGCAATGCTTTACATCGTTTTTGATATTGAAATAATCTTCCTTTTTGCCTGGGCAACAAGGTTTAATGATCTTGGTTGGTATGGAATAGCAGCAATTTCAATATTCACATTCTTTGTATTGGAAACTTTATATTATGTTTGGAAAAAAGGTGTCCTTGATTGGAACACTCCAAGACGTGAGCGTTATTTCAAACAAGAACTTCAAAAAGAGGTCGCTTAATGTATACCCCAGATAATATTTTCACAACCACTATTGATAAAGCTGTAAGGTGGTCAAGAACTCAATCAATGTGGCCTGTAACTTTTGGTTTGGCATGCTGTGCTATTGAAATGATGGCAGCTGGTAGTGCTAAGTATGATTTAGCTCGATATGGCATGGAAGTTTTTAGAGCATCTCCTAGACAAGCAGATTTAATGATTGTTGCCGGTAGGGTATCTCAAAAGATGGCTCCGGTGTTAAGACAAGTTTATGATCAAATGGCTGACCCAAAATGGGTTATAGCAATGGGAGCTTGCTCTTCTACAGGTGGGATGTTTAATAACTACGCTTTAGTCCAAGGTGTTGATCACATTGTACCCGTTGATATTTATGTACCAGGATGTCCACCAGGACCACAATCATTAATGCATGGAATATTAACACTTCATGACAAGATAATGGATGGAGAAATAAATAGATGAATCCTGAAATAGTAGAAACAAATTTAGATGATTACAAAAAATTAGTCGAATCTTTGAAGTCCGATGGCTTTGAAATGATGGTAGATCTTACTGTGGTTGATTGGTTTAGAAAAAAAGAACCAAGATTTGAAATTATAGTTCAACTTTTATCCACAATTCATAATGCAAGAAAAACTATCAAAGTTTTTGTTAATGATGAAGATTTAACAATCCCATCCATTACACAAATTTATCCGAGTGCAAATTTTTACGAAAGAGAAGCATACGATATGTTTGGTATTATTTTTGCAGACCATCCAGATTTAACAAGAATTTTAATGCCTGACGATTGGCAAGGATATCCTTTAAGAAAAAATTATGGTTCAGGAAGAATTCCTGTTCAGTTTAAAAATGCACCAAAGGTTGATTAATTGAAGAGCAAAGATACAAGAAAAACTGGATTTGATAAATTCAAAAATATTTTAGATTTTTGGGCTACTAATTCTGAAGAAGGTGGTTGGAATATTTCCTCAACAGACGAAGGTTCTCAAAAAATGCTAGAGGAAGAGAGTGACAAGCAGGTCAAAATTCAAACGGGATCTGATGTAGTAGATGATTTCATTATTGATGAAGATACTTCTGATGATGAAAGAATGATTGTAAATATGGGTCCTCAACATCCTTCAACGCACGGTGTTCTTAGACTTCAGGCGGAACTTGAGGGAGAAGTAGTAAGACGTGTAAAGCCTATTATTGGATACCTTCATACTGGAATGGAAAAAACAGGGGAAGAGCTGAACTATTTTCAGGGACCCACGAATACAACAAGAATGGATTATCTATCTCCACTTTTCAATGAGCTAGTTTTTTCACTTACTACTGAAAAATTGATTGGGATAGAAGTTCCTGAAAGAGCAAAAACAATAAGAGTTCTAATGACTGAGTTAAATAGAATTTCTTCACACTTGGTTGCTTTAGCAACTGGTGGGATGGATATTGGTGCGCTATCAATGATGATATTTGGTTTTCGAGAACGAGAGCTAATTTTAAACTTTTTTGAAAAAACAACTGGCTTAAGAATGAACCACAATTATATAAGACCTGGAGGTGTTGCAGCAGATTTACCAGATGGGTGGCAAAAAGATATAAAAGAAATATTAAAAGTTATTCCAGAAAAGCTTCAAGATTATGATGATATGTTATTGGATAACCCAATATGGAAAGGTAGATTAAAAAATGTAGGAATACTAACCACAGAAGAGTGTTTTGCTTATGGTGTTACAGGCCCAAGTTTAAGAGCTTCTGGTTATGAATGGGATTTAAGAAAATCTCAACCCTACTCTGATATCGAAAATTATGATTTTGAAATTCCAGTTTTAAATGAAGGAGATGTTTTTGCAAGATGGAGAGTAAAGGTTTTAGAAATTTTTGAGAGTTTAAAAATTGTCGAACAAGCAATGGAAAAAATGCCAAAAGGACCATATAAAGTTCAAGACAAAAAAATTACACCTCCTCCAAGAAAAAGATTAGATGAATCTATGGAGGCACTAATTCACCATTTTAAAATTTATACAGAAGGCTTCAAAGTACCTGAGGGGGATGCTTATGTAGCTATAGAATCTCCTAGGGGAGAGCTAGGGTGTTATATTGTATCAGATGGTTCTTCAAAGCCATATAGAATGCACGTAAGAGGACCATCGTTTTGCAACTTACAGGCTCTACCTGTAATTATGACCGACAGTCCGATAGCAGATGCAGTTGCTGCTATTGCCTCTCTAGACCCAGTTATTGGAGATGTTGATAGATGAGCTGGGATGAGAAACTTATTAAACAGGCTAAAAAAATAGTTAAACTATACCCTCAAAAGAGATCAGCCTTAGGCCCATTGTTGCATTTAGCACAGAGTAAAGACGGTTATATTTCTGATGATTCAGTATCTGTAATAAGTGAATTAGTTGGTATTACAGAAGTACAAGTAAAGTCAGTTTCTACTTTCTACTCGATGTACAAACAAGAGCCAACAGGAAAATATTTATTGAGTGTTTGTAAATCTATATCGTGTGAAATAAATAACTCAAATTCAATTATTGATGTTGTTAAAGACTTTACTGGTCTTAACAATAATGAAACAGATGAAGAAGGTTTATTTACTTTTGAAGCAGTAGAGTGCATTGGAGCTTGTGGTGGAGCCCCAGCAATACAAGTAAATTATGAAACAGTAGAAGGATTATCTACAGAAAATACTCTAAATCTGTGCGAATGGTTAAAAAATGAAACACCAGATTTAGTCGTAGCTGATGAACTACAAAATAAATTTGGTGGTACAAAATCATTTGATTGGGCAATTGCAGACAATTCAGGAACAACAGGATCAGTTCCGGGTTTTCAAACTTTAAATACCACAAAGGATAAAAAGTGAAAGAAACAATTCTTCTAACAAAACATATGAGAGAAAATCCAGAGGATAGTCACTTGATTAAATCTTATGAAAAGAGCAATGGATACACTACCGCTAAAAAAACTTTACTTGGCAGCTCTCCAGAGAAAGTCTTAGAAGAAATCAAAGCCTCAAACATTAGAGGAAGAGGTGGTGCAGGATTTCCTACTGGAGTTAAATGGGGATTTTTAGCAGAAAATGAAGAACGGTACCTAGTAATTAATGCAGATGAATCTGAACCAGGAACATTTAAAGATAGAATCTTGTTAGAAAGAGACCCCCATCAGTTAATTGAAGGAATTATTATCACTTGTTTTGCAGCAAATATTAAAAATGCTTTTATATACATAAGAGGAGAATACGCTAAGCCAGCAAGACGGGTTCAAAGTGCTGTTGAACAGGCTTACCAGAATGGCTATCTTGGAAAAAATATATTTGGTTCTGAGATGGATTTAGATTTAGTTGTCCACCTAGGGGCCGGTGCTTATATATGTGGAGAGGAAACTGCTTTATTAAATTCCCTTGAGGGAAGAAGGGGTGAGCCAAGATTAAAACCTCCCTACTTTCCAGCAGTTAAAGGTTTATATATGAAACCAACACTTGTTAATAATGTTGAAACAATTTCTTCTGTTCCTTGGATAGTTGAAAACACTGGTGAGGAATATAACAAATTAGGAGTAGAAGGATCAACTGGTACAAGAATTTTTAGTTTATCCGGACATGTTAACTCGCCCGGAAATTATGAAATTGAAATGGGAAGCACATTCGGTGATTTTGTTGAGACTTTAGGTGGAGGTATTCGAAGTAATAAAAAAGTAAAAGCATACATACCAGGTGGAGCTTCAGCACCATGGTTTAGGGGAGACCAGCTTGATATAAAAATGACTATTGATGACGTAGCGAATAATAACTCAATGCTTGGTTCTGGTGCTGTTGTCATGATGGATGAAGATACGAATTTAGTAAATGCGGCAAAAAGTATTGTTAGTTTCTTTGCTCACGAATCTTGTGGACAGTGTACTCCCTGTAGAGAGGGAACTACCTGGTTAGAAATGATTTTAGATAGAGTTGCTTCCGGTCGAGGCCGAACTTCCGATCTTGAGTTATTGCTAGATATTTGTGACAATATTTCTCCAGGACTATCATGGCCACCAAAAATGACAACGATTTGTCCCTTGGGTCCCTCTGCAGTTTCACCTATAACATCATTGATGAAAGATTTCAGGGAAGAAGTTGAATCTATGATTCCAACGAAAGTTCTCTTATGAGTGATAATGTAAAAATAAATGTAAATGGTTTACAGATTGAATCTGAGCCAAACAAGCTTTTAATTGAAGCTTGTGAAGATTCTGGAATTCATATACCAAGATTTTGTTGGCACAAAAGACTTGATCCAGTAGGAATGTGTAGGATGTGTCTTGTTGAAATAGAAACTCCTAGAGGAAAGATGCTTGTCCCTTCTTGTACTACAGAAGTTTCTGATGAAATGGTAGTTGATACAGAATCTGAAATAGTGAAAAAAGCGCAAGAAGGTGTTTTAGAATTTTTACTAATAAACCATCCTTTAGATTGTCCTATTTGTGATAAAGCTGGAGAATGCCCACTTCAAGATCAGACAATGGCATATGGCCCTGGTGAGAGTAGATTTGTTGAGGAAAAACGACATTTTGAAAAACCAATACCTATTTCAGAAATAATTCTTTTAGATCGAGAAAGGTGTATTTTATGTGCACGTTGTACCCGGTTTTCTGATGAAATCTCAGGTGATCCATTAATTGAGTTCATACAAAGAGGCAATAAAACTGAGGTAAACACATTTCCCAATGAACCTTTTAAATCTTATTTTTCTGGAAATACAGTTCAGATTTGTCCAGTAGGAGCTTTAACTTCTACTTCATACAGATTCAAAGCTAGACCTTGGGATTTAAAATCAACCAGATCAACTTGTAATGGGTGTTCAATGGGGTGTTCAGTTGAATTAAATTCTTCACAAAATAAAATGTTAAGAATCTTAGGTGTAGATAATGAGCATACAAACCAAGGGTGGTTGTGCGATAGAGGTAGATATAATTTTGAATATTTGAATTCTGATCAAAGAATTAAAGCACCTCTTAAAAAGACAGAGAGTGATCGTGAAGAGACTACCTTACAAGAAGTATATAGTGACTTAAGCAAAATAATTGAAGATAGAAGTAATAAGATTACCTTTCTTCTTGGTAGTAATTTAACAAATGAAGAATTTACTTCCTTTAATGAATTTTCTAATAAATTAGGTAATCATGACAATTCAATATATCTAAATGAAGATATCTTATTTAAAGGATTTTTTGATGAAAATATTGAAAATGCAAAAATTGAAGATCTTAATAAATCTGATGCGATAATAATTTGGGCTGAAGACTTAAAAGAAACCCTGCCAGTTTTATATCTAAGAGTAAGGCAAGCAGTAAAAAATGGAGTTAAGTTAGTTATTTTTGGACATACTAATTCAACACTTGCTGATATCGCGGATGTTTACTACAGCGGCGAAACCGTATCAAATAATTTTGAGATAGTAAAGGATATATCAAAGCTTAAAGAGATTAAGGAATTCATCAAAGACAAAAATGTAACAGCAATATTAGGAAAGGCCAGTCCTCACCAGTCAGATCAAAGCATAGAAAAATTATTCACATATCTCAAAGACAATGCCAATTTGAAATTGTTAAATGCATTTAATGGAGGTAATAGCTTCGGTGCCTTTCAGACACTTGGGAGCGTAAAGGGGAATAGAGAGTTTTCGTCTGAGGTTTCAAAAGAAACTACAGACTTACTTTTTGTTGTAGGTGCTGACCCAATAGGGAAATCAATATTCTCATCAAATATCAAAAATATTATTAATGAAATACCTACGGTCGTAGCCCTTGATTTGTTTATGCATGAAACTTCTGAACTTGCAGATTATATTGTGCCAACAAGTTCAACTCTTGGTGAAAAAGAAGGGACTTTTACAAATATAGAATTTAGAACTTCAAGAATTGATAAATTAATTCCTTCTCCTGGACAGGCATTAAGTGATTGGGAATTTATTTCGGGTTTATCTAACTTTTGTAAATTTGAAGGAATGTCTGAAAGCTTGACAGACTTAAATAATAAATCTTTTGATAGCTTTGATTTAGATACTAAACCAACGTTTGATAACTTAGATAAACCAAGAAATCTAGATGGAATAATCAATACCTCAGTACCAAATATCACTACAACTGATGAAAGTATTGAGTTTTCAGATTCTTTTTTTGTTGGTAAAAAGCTTTATGGAGATAAGGTAACCGAAAGACACTCAAAGAGCATTTCTCTACTTGGTTCCTCACAATTTATTGAAGGAAACGAATCAACTTTTGAAAAGTATAAGTTAAATTCAGGAAAGTGTATTTTGGTTCAAGAAAATATCGAAATTACTGTTAGCTATAAAATTAACCCAAGCTTGCCTGACGGTCTGATATTTTTTCCAAAGAATAGAAGAAATATGAACAAATTAGATTTTTCAAAAAATATTCAAATATTGCCTAGTCATTCCATGGAAGTGCTAAATGTCAACTGAATTAATTGTTGCACTAATAAAAGCAAATATAGTTCTTGGAGTACTTTTAACAAATACAATACTCTTGATATGGTTTGAAAGAAAACTAGTAGCAGGGATGCAATCTCGTGTGGGACCAGACAGAGCTGGGCCTTTTGGAATATTACAAACTGTGGCAGATGCTATCAAACTCATGCTTAAAGAACAAATATTACCGCTTAAAGCTGATAGGGCAATGTATCTTCTTGCACCAATTGTTGCTTTAGTACCATCTTTCTTAATTTTTATGATTATTCCACTTGGACCAAATCTAAATATTGAGTTTGGTGGAGAAAATTATATAGTTGAATTTGTTGGAGCAGATCTAAATGTAGGTGTTTTATATTTCCTAGCCCTTTCGTCAATTGCAGTTTACAGTGTTGTGCTAGCAGGTTGGTCTTCAGGTTCAAAATATCCTTTATTGGGGGGTGTAAGAGCTTCAGCGCAAATGATTTCTTATGAAGCAGCTATGGGGTTAGCCTTAGTTCCAGTAATTTTATATTCAGGCTCACTGTCACTAGTTGATATTGTTGATAGTCAGTCAGGAAATTTATCTAGCTCTATACCAATTTTAAATTCAATTGTTTCCTTCATTCCAAAGTGGAATGTATTTCCACAGTTTGTAGCTTTCGGAATATTTTTTATTGCTGCTGTAGCAGAAGTAAATAGGGCACCATTCGATTTAGTTGAAGCTGAACAAGAGCTAGTTGGAGGCTTTCATACCGAATATTCTGGATTTAGATTTGCGATGTTTTTTTTAGCTGAATATATAAATATGTTTAACATGTGTGCAATAACAGCAACATTTTTCTTAGGTGGATGGCTAGGACCTACATTTGAAAATTTCCTACCTCCATTTTTGTCTTCTATAATGCCAATAATTTGGCTAGGTGTAAAAACTTTTAGCCTCCTTTTTATTTTTGTATGGATAAGAGCTACTCTTCCAAGGCTTAGATATGATCAGCTAATGGAACTAGGATGGAAAAGATTAATTCCTGCATCTTTAGTTTGGTTGATTTTATCTGCAGTTGTTCTTGGATTGAGAGAGTTTGGATTACCTTGGAGTTAAATTATGAGTGAAAGTTTTGGTTTATTTAAAGGTTTAAAAGTTACTTTCAAAGAACTTTTCAGAAAATCTGTAACAGATAAGTATCCAAAAGAATTTAGAGAAAAGCCACAAAGATTTCATGGTCGACATGTTTTAAATAAATATGAAGACGGAATGGAGAAATGTATCGGTTGCGAACTTTGTGCTGGGGTTTGTCCTGCCCAATGTATTTACGTTAGAGGTGAAGATAACCCAGAAGACAACCCAGTAAGTCCTGGCGAAAGATACGGTTTTATATATGAAATCAACATGCTTAGATGTATTTATTGTGCACTTTGCGTAGAAGCATGTCCAACAGAAGCAATAACAATGACCTCATTATTTGAGATGAGTGTAGCTAATAGATCTGAAGCAATCTTTGATAAGTCTGTTCTAGTTGTAAACGATGATGGTACACCTAACACACATGAGGAGCAGACAAAACTTACAAATATTGAAGATTTACAGACATCTGATGGCTGGATGAGAGCAACTTCTCCAAATGGAAATCCAAATTTTGAGAATATTGTTAATTGGTCTGGCTCACTAGGTGTTGGGAAAAAAGATCCAGAAAAAGGTCAAACTCTGGAGGAAGAGTAAATTGTTTGAACTCTTAATTTTTTTCCTTCCTGCTTCTGTATTGATTATTGGAGCACTCATAGTTGTCTTTGCAAAAAATCCTGTTCATAATGCCATGGGCTTAGTCATGACATTAATTTCTCTTGCAATAATTTACATAACTTTAAATGCAACTTTTGTAGCAATGGTGCAGATGCTAGTTTACGCAGGTGCAGTCATGACCTTATTTCTTTTTGTGATAATGATGATAGGTGTGGACAAAAAAGAACAAACTTCAGATTCAATTAAAGGTCAAACCTTTCTTGTAAGTGGAGTTTTCTTAATTTTGATGTCTCTATTAGGTTATGTAGCGGTAAATTCAGAATTTAGTTGGAACCTCTGGTTTCCAGCAGTTGATTATGTTGTTGAGGGAACACCGCAGTTAATTGCAGGAACACTCTTTACTACTTGGATATTCCCCTTCGAGATTATATCTATCTTGTTGATTGTAGCTACCGCTGCTGCAATAGCTCTAGCGTATGATTCAAAAATAAGGAATAAAGATGCTTGAAGTCACTACAGATTGGTACTTAACACTAGCTGCAATTCTTTTTTCTATTGGATTTTTTGGCATGATGATTCGAAAAAATGCATTAATAATGTTTATGTGCATTGAATTAATGTTAAATGCTGTAAATCTAACATTTATCGCTGCTTCTAAGCACTTTGGTCAGATAGATGGACAAATTGCAGTATTTTTTGTTTTAGTTGTAGCAGCTGCAGAAGTTGTGGTCGGCTTAGCAATAATTGTTTCAATATTTAGAAAACAATCCTCAGCCTCCGTTGATGTGCTAAATGTATCAAGAGGATAGTTTTGGATTTTTTATTTATACTTCCAATATTTCTTCCACTTCTAACTGCTATTTTTTTATTTTTAAATAGAAAAATATTTAATGAGTTAGTTACCAACTTTTTTACATTAAATAGCGCACTTTTGTCATTTGCTATTTCGTTTTTTGCTTTTGTTACTTTTGCACTTGATAAATTTAAACCGATAAGCATAACTCTTTATCAATGGACTAGAACACCAGATATTACAATAGGGTTTACTCTTGATGGCCTATCGGGTGTCATGTTGCTTTTAGTAACTGGTCTTTCATTTGTAATTCAACTTTTTTCAACTTCATATATGGAAAAAGATGAAAAACATAGTAATTATTTTGTGTATTTTAACTTCTTTGTCTTTTCCATGTTGCTTTTAGTTATGTCATCAAACTTTTTAGTTATGTTTTTTGGATGGGAATTGGTTGGGTTAAGTTCTTACTTATTAATATCATTTTGGTCCCAAAAACCAGCTGCTGCTAAAGCAGGAAATAAAGCATTTGTTATTAATAGAATTGGAGATTTTGGATTTTTGATTGGACTGATGATTATTTTAAATACATTCAATACTTTTGATTTCCATACAGTCATGCAGAGCTCAACCAATGTAAGTGAGAATACCATTACGACCATTTCTTTATTTTTACTTCTAGGAGCTTTTGGAAAATCTGCTCAATTTCCCTTATTTAGCTGGTTACCTGACGCTATGGAAGGACCCACCCCAGCAAGTGCTTTAATCCACGCAGCGACAATGGTCACAGCTGGAGTTTTTATGCTTGTACGAATCTCTCCTATGCTTCAACATTCTGCTACCGCGAGCATTGTAATTATATCTTTCGGTTTACTCACTGCACTAATAGCAGCATTTTCAGCTATGAATCAATATGATATTAAGAAAGTATTAGCCTACTCAACCATCTCCCAACTTGGTTTTATGTTTATAGCAATAGGAGCAGGTGCATATGTTGCAGCAATTTTTCACTTAGTTACACATGCTTTTTTTAAAGCACTTTTATTCCTCGGAGCTGGTGCGGTAATTCATTCCATGCATCATGAACAAGATATGAGAAAAATGGGTGGATTAAGAAAAAGGATGCCTATTACTGCTGGAATGATGGGAATTGGGACTTTAGCTATTTCTGGAATCCCACCCTTGGCTGGTTTTTGGTCAAAAGACGAAATACTTGCATCCGTGTTTGCTAAGGCAGGTATGGCAAACGAATTGGTATTTTCTATAATGTATTATTTATTTTGGGCTCTAACACTTGGTGCAGCTTTACTTACAGCTTTTTATATGGGTAGGCACTGGTTATTAATTTTTGAAAAGGATAATGGAATAGATCATTCAGAAGTTCAAGAGGCGCCAAAAGCTATGACAAGACCTTTAATTCTTTTAGGAATATTCTCAATTTTTATTGGCTTTATTAATACACCCTTCTTTCATGGCTTAGAAAAAGTTCTTCATGAAACGCTTGAGAATGTTGAAGTAACTCATCTTCCTGAGGGCATAGCACTCGTTATATTAGCTGTTCTCTCTATAGGAGCTGGATTTACAGGACTAATTATTGCTTTTCTTATATTTGGATTTCAATTACATAAAAGAATTAACTTAGGAAAATTTAAACTTGAGTCACCAATAAACCTTGTAAAAGATCTTTCAAGCAATGTTCTGTATTTAAATAAATTTGGAAATGTATTTTTTGTTTCGGGGATGAAAAACTTTTCAAGAAAAGTAGCTGTCGTTGTTGATGGGTTGATAATAGATGGGTCTGTTAATTTTATTTCTAGTGCATTTGGAAAAACTTCAAAAATTACCTCAGCAACACAAACAGGTCTAGTTAGAAATTATGTTGTTTATTTCGGCTTATTTTTAATATTGTTAATATCACTTTTCATCTTTACTCCCTTGGTGGCACAATGACTGGAATTATCCTTTCTCTTTTATTGGTACCACTTTTTAGTGCTCTTCTAGTATTTTCTATTCCAAACAATCGAAAAGAGCTTTTTAGACCTATTGGAATTGTGTTTTCTCTAATTACGTTTACACAATCTATGTACATCCTGTTTAGTGATTATTCAAAATCAGATTTCCAAATTCTATTAAAGTTTGAGTGGATTCAAGTTTATGGTTTAGAAATAAACCTTGGCATATCCGGAATGTCAACTTTGCTTTTATTATTAAGCTCTTTACTTGTATTACTTTCTTTACTTTCTATTGGTAAAGACCATAGTGAGAGCAAAGGGTTCATTGGATCTATTTTAACTTTACATTTTGCAATTAATGGCGTTTTTATTAGCGGAGATTTAATTTCACTATTTATTTTCTTCGAAGCACTTTTGATACCTATGTATTTCTTAATGGGAATTTGGGGTGGTGATAATAGAAGATATGCAACTATTAAATTTATTTTATATACAGTCTTTGGATCAATATTTATCTTTATAGGTACTGTTTACACAGCTGTCATTAGCTATGGAGTTAATGCAAGATTAGCAGTTGATTTTGAAACACTTTCTACTCTTGAAATAACCGCTTCACAATCTAAGACTTTATTTCTATTATTTACTTTTGGCTTTCTCATTAAAGTTCCTATTTTCCCGCTACATACATGGCTACCTGATGCACACGTTGAAGCTCCAACTGCTGGAAGTATTTTATTAGCAGGTATTTTATTAAAAGTAGGAGCCTATGGAATTCTTAGAGTTTCAATACCGTTCTTTACAGAGGGTTTCTTAGAGTATAAAAATATAGTCGCAGTGTTGTCTGTAATTGGAATTATATATGGTGCTGTAGTTGCGATAGCTCAAATAGATATCAAAAAACTTATTGCATATTCCTCAATTAGTCATATGGGATATGTAATGCTTGGTATATCAGCTGGAGAGTTTTTAAGTATAGAGGGAGCAATTATTCAAATGATCAATCATGGAATAACTGCTGGTGCGTTATTTATGTTGGTTGGGTTTATATACGAAAGAAGACATACAAGAAATATAAGCTCTTTTGGTGGAGTTAAGATAACAATGCCTAGATATGCTGCAATCTTTCTCTTCACATCTTTTGCATCGATAGGTTTACCAGGATTGAATGGTTTCGTAGGAGAGTTTATGATTTTGATGGGAAGCTACAATTCTTATAAAATGTTAACTTCAATAGCTGCTTTTGGCGTTGTCTTAGCTGCTATTTATATGCTGTGGGCATATCAAAGAGTATTTACAGGACCTTTATCAAACGAAGAAAATAAAAATTTACAAGACTTGAATTTAAGAGAAACGGTATCTATTTTCCCTTTGGTTTTACTAATGTTATTTATAGGGATTTTTCCAAGTTATATTGAGAGCTTTGTTATTCAAGAAGCAGGAAATTTAAGTGAAACAATATCATTATTCAGGAGTACAAAATGACAGGAATTTCTGATATTTTAGGATTCAACTTTGTTGTTATTGGCCCGACATTAACTCTTCTTGCAACAGCTCTGATACTTCTTTTTGTAACAATTACTATTTCCACACCTACATTTGTAAAAAAATACGTTACTTTATTTGGTATTTTGTCTACCGTGTTTGCTGTATTTCTAAAATTTGGCTTATTTCTCTCTGATGGAGTCTCTTCTTATTTTTCTGAAAAGATTCTCTTAGACGAATTTGCTCTAGTAGGTAATGTGTTAATAGTTTTAGTTTTGTTGTTTACTTTTAATTCTTTTTGGAAAACATCTTCTCAAATAGATAACAAAACAACCGAAGCTTTAATTCTAATTTTAATGTCAGCTTCAGGATTTTTACTGATGGTTGATTCTGAAAATTTTATTATGTTATTTATAGGTCTAGAAATTGGCTCTATAAGTCTCTATGCTCTTGCTGGCTTAAACAGGGGAGATCAGCTCAGTAATGAGGCATCATTAAAATATTTCCTTTTGGGGTCACTCGCCTCCTGTATATTAATTTACGGAATCGCATTGGTTTATGTTTCCTTATCTATAAGTGGTGTTTATGAAACTAGCATAGCAATAAGCTTTATTGGCCCTGAAAATGTTCCACTGACAAGTCTTATTGGACTAATTTTAATAATTGTTGGATTGTTGTTTAAAGTTGCGGCAGCTCCATTTCAAGCATGGGCTCCTGATGTTTACCAAGGTTCTCCAACTGGTTATGTGGGTTACATGGCCTCAGTAGCAAAAGCTTCATCATTTATTGTTTTAGCTAGACTCTCAGCTGTTTCGTTGAATTTTATAATTGATAAGTTCGATCTATTTTTTACTGCTGTCATAATTCTCTCAGTATTATTGGGTGCATTATTTGCAACTAATCAATCAGATCTTAAGAGATTGATAGCTTACAGTGGAGTTATACAATCTGGATTTATTCTTTCAGGTATATCGTTTGGAGTATATGGAATTAGTGCATCTATCTTTTATCTTGCAACGTACATTATTCAGCTTATTGGTGTGTTTACAATCTTTTCAATAATTAGTGGTCAACTTAGTTCAAATTTTGCAATTAGTAATTTATCTGGATTATTTAAAGAAAATAAATTTCTAACTATTACTTTTTCAATCTTTATGCTTGGAATTGCAGGACTTCCATTGACTAGCGGTTTTGTATCAAAATTTATTTTAATTACAAATCTTTGGTCATATGAAAAATATATATTAGTCACAGTATTGATGCTTTCTACCGTTGCCGGGTTTTACTTTTACTTAAAACCTATTTGGGTTGCTGCAGTTGAAAAAACAGACAATACAATTGAGCAAATTAAAATACAAAATTCTGATAAATTATTAATTAGTACGCTTGCATTTTTAACTATTTATTTAGGACTATTACCTAACACGCTTGTGAATATTACTCGTTGGATGGTGGAAAACTATCTGTAATGCTAATTAAGATTATTCCATCCCCAGTAATGCATCACCAAGGTGGCTGGGATGAAATGTTGATGTTTTTAATTCCTGCGTTATTACTTACCTGGCTTAGAAATAAACAAAAGAATGAAAACTTAGAGGAATAGTATCTCAATATTCTAAAAATAGATAGAATACAATTATGATTGAAATATCAAACCTCACTATGAGATACAAAAATGGAAAAGGTGTAGGAGATATCAATCTTACTGTTGACAATGGTGAAGTAAAAGGTCTTCTTGGACCAAACGGAGCTGGAAAATCAACAACAATGAGAAGTCTTATGGGTTTTTTAATCCCCTCGGAGGGTTCTCTTTCAGTTGAGGGAATAAATACAATTGAAAATCCTGTTGAAGCAAAGAAAATAATAGGATATTTACCTGGAGATCCTCAACTTCCACAAAATTTAAATTCAAAATCATTATTTAAACTTGGTGCTGATATGAGAGCTAAATCAACTGATTATGCAATGGAATTAGCAGAAAAATTTGAATTGGAAGTTGATCAAACTATTAAAGAATTATCTAAAGGTAACAGACAAAAAGTCGCATTGATACTAGCAGTACTCCATAAGCCAAAGGCATTAATTTTAGACGAGCCAACTTCAGGCCTAGACCCTTTTCATCAAAGAACATTTTTTGAAATTATTAAAGAATTTGCAAATAATGGTGCTGCAATACTTTTATCATCACATATTATTTCTGAGGTTGAAAAAGTTGCCGACTCAATGGCCGTTTTACGAGACGGTGCAAAAGTATATGATGAATCTTATGAGACGTTTTCAAGCAAGGCTGCAGAACAGGGTGAAGATTTAGAAGACGCCTTTTAAATTTTATGACAGGAGAGAGGGTTAATGTTTAATTACTTAAAATATATGGTGACAGTCCCAAGAAAATTTATTTTAAACTGGACAATTGCTCCTGGGTTGTATTTATTGGTACTCCCACTAGCTTTTGCAAACTCAAGTGTAGAGAGTTTACTTATCGATACTCAACGAGAGGCTTTTAGGGGTATGTCTGAAAATGAAACGATGATGAACTTGCTCGGAATTTCAGATTGGGATAACGTTTTTACCTTAGAAGGAATGGTAACAACTTATTTTATGATTCCTTTTGTGCCTATCTTAATTGGAATAGCCACAATAATTCTCTTAAACAAACTTGGCTCAAAAGCCGAGGAAGACGGAACTTTCGAATTTGTTGCAGCCTTACCAATGACACGGTTAACACTTTACCTTACACAATCACTGGTAGCTGTATTTTTTGGTTTGTTTGTATGCTTTGCATGGACGAATATTATGTTTATTCCAATTGCAACCATGGAACTTAGCCAAACACTCGATTATGTACCTTTAATGAAAGCAACTTTACAGGGAGCTTTAGCTGGGGTAAGTTTTGGAGTTTTAGGGTTTGCACTTGGAGCATTTACAGGTAAATCATCAATGGCATGGGCTTTTGGTGGAGGTCTCATGGCAATTGAATATTTAGCAAATTCATTGAAAGGTACAAATGACTTATTTTTATGGATTGATGACAACATTTCTTCCTTTGGTGCGTATGGCAATCCCTACCAAGATGGTTTAATTGCTGGGGACTTATTTCTTGTAATTGGAAAAATAGCATTATTTTTGGCTATTGGGTTTATTGGGTTTAGAAATAGATCTTTAAATCTAAGATAAATATTTCGTACAATTTCAATTATTACGTAATATTAACTTATGCCAAATTTCTCGAGAACTATAACTGTTAAAGAAGACATTAATACTGTCTATGACTTCATGTCTGATTTCCGTAATTTGAGTAAATGGGCTGAGGGTGATGATGGTGAGTTAATAACAAAAGAGCCCCTAAGACTTGGCTCAGTATTTAGAGTTAAAACTCACTTTAACAACAAACCAAGAGTTTATGATTATGAAGTTGTTGAATGGGGCCCACCCTTAAGAGTTTCCCTTGAAGCAAAAGCAAGCATTTTTACAATCGTTGATACAATATTTTTGTCAGCAAATTCTAAAGGAACTGAGTTAACTTACTCAGTAAATATAAAATTTAAATTTCCTTATGTAATACTCGCACCCTTTGTAAGTATTTTGTTTAATAAAGTTATGGATACCCAGATAAAGAGCTTAGGGGAAGTCATTGGTGAGGCTTAAGCTTTGCTTGTTATTGTTTGTTCTGTTGGTGAGTTGTCAAAACAGTGAGGATACTTACATGAGTCCTGAACTAAATGAATTTCCTACAATACAAGGAAATACCTTGAATAAAGAAAAAAAACTTGTTCCAGATGATTTCGTAGATAAAAATTTAGTTGTTATTGTTGCATTTCAACAATGGCATCAGGCATTAGTTGATGAATCTATATTGTTATTAGAAGAAAACGGACTTGGAGATACACACAATATTATTGAAGTTCCCACAATACGAAAATCTTCAAAGCTAAATGAAATTTATTTAGATGGAATAATGAGAGCAGGCATTAGAGATAATAGAATTAGAAATAGAACTATCACTGCATATTTAGATAAAGAAGAATTCA
This sequence comes from uncultured Candidatus Actinomarina sp., assembly GCA_902519215.1. Classification (GTDB taxonomy): domain Bacteria; phylum Actinomycetota; class Acidimicrobiia; order Actinomarinales; family Actinomarinaceae; genus Actinomarina. The sequence continues at coordinate 86,275 of CABYIX010000002.1, forward strand.
GACGCGATCTCGATATTCCAAATGAAGACACTATCTATTGGTTCTTGGTAGCAAAAGATTCAAAAAATATTATTGCAAGGGGTTATGGAGTAATATCTCAAGAAGAATTGGATTTAATTAACTCTTTTTAAATATAAATTGTTGCTAAATAAACGACGACAAGAGCAAGTAGTAACATAACACCATTAAATGCACCTCTTATCGCTTCACTTACATTTGTAGCCAAACTATGAAAAGCAATCACAATACCAGCTAATCCTAGAACTGCTACTTCGATATACCAGTTAGAAGTAGTACTTTCATTTAAAAAGTAAAGAGCTATTCCTGATAATAAAGAAACTGCATAAGAGCTCCATGAAATCTTACTGAATAGATCTCTTAAGACACCTGTTGTATTTTTGGTTGGATCAAATTTTGCTAACTTTGCAGCAAATATTGCCCAAGTAACCATAGACCCTAGCCAAATTGACAAACCAACAATATGTACATACTTTAAAATAACTTCCATATTGAAATGCTAGCATTTTTAATTTCTTTTATGATATTGATATGGATGAATATAAAGCGTGGGTTCAAAAAAATGTTGCTTCCTTTACAAATCTTGAATACACGTTAATGGAATACCCAAAATGCAATAAAGGTGAATTAATTATTGAAACTAAAGCAGCCACTTTAAATTTTGCGGACCTTCTTTTGTCTAGTGGAATGTATCAATCAAACCCAGAGATACCATTTGTTCCTGGTTTTGAGGTTGCAGGTATAGTGAAAGAAGTTTCACCTAATAGTGCATTTGAAGTTGGAGATAGGGTAATAGCTGCAACGACTGTTTTTAGATCAGGCAGGCATGGAAGCTTCGGAGATTATTGCATAGCTTCTGAAAATCTAACTTATAAGCTACCTAGTGATATTTCATATGAAGTTGGGGCCGCAATACTTATGTCCTATCTAACTTCTGACTTCGCACTACACAGAAGGGCAGAATTAAAAAACAACGAACTTGTATTGATTAACGCTGCTGCTGGAGGAGTTGGAATTGCTGCTCTTCAATTGGCAAAAATTTCTGGAGCAAGAGTTATTGCTGCAGTTGGCACTGAACAAAAGAGAAAGCTTGTCGAAAAATATAATCCGGAACTTGTCATTAACTATCAAGAAGAAAATCTTCGTGAAACTGTGGAAGCCCATTTTGGTAAGAGACCAGTAAATATATTCTATGACCAAGTTGGAGGTCAGGCATATGATGAGGGGGTTAAGTTGCTTAGTTCAGAAGGAAGAGCATTAATTGTTGGGTTTGCAAGTGGTAACATACCATCCCAACTGCTTAGCTATCTCCTAGTTAAAAATATTACGATTATAGGTGTCTTCATGATTAGCTTTGAGGACAATGATAAAGAATACTTAAAAAGTAGAATAGAAATTATTTTTGAACACTATAGAAATAAAAAAATAAAACCAGTTTTTGAAACAATAGATTTTGAAAATATTATTGAGTATTTAGATCTTATCGGAAGCAGAAAAACTGTTGGAAGAATAGTTGCTGTTAAGTAACAACAGAAAAATAAATTACTAATATATAAGAAATGGCAAAATTATATTTTTATTACGCAGCAATGAATGCAGGAAAAAGCACAACACTTTTGCAATCTGCCCATAACTACGAAGAGAGAGACATGAGGACTCTCCTATTTACTCCGAAATTAGATGACAGATTTGGTGAAGGAAAAATTGCTTCACGCATTGGCCTAGATAGAGATTGTGAAATTTTTACATCAGATGATGACTTATATGTTTGGACAGCGCATGAACACCAAAGAGATCATGTTTCATGCGTACTGGTTGATGAAGCACAGTTTCTGAGTCCGAAACAAGTTTTACAGTTAACATTAGTTGTAGATAAATTGAAGATACCAGTCCTCTGTTATGGTTTAAGGTCGGACTTTAGGGGAGAGCCATTTCCTGGAAGCGTGTATCTCTTATCTTGGGCAGATGAGATGACTGAAATTAAAACTATTTGTAAGTCAGGAAAAAAAGCAATAATGAACGCAAGACTAGATGAAAGTGGCAATAGAGTTATAGAGGGAGATCAAATCTCAATTGGTTTGAATTACGAAGCACAAGCTAGAGATGTCTTTGAACTAGATAAAGTGTCACCTATTGGGTATCAAATTCCAGAAGCTAATTAACTTCTAAGAGCCATTCTTTAATGGAGGTTCAGGCCTAGTAGCTAGCCAAGTGCATAAACCTATTCCAAATGCACCAAAAATTAAATCACCGACTAATGAGAAAACAAAATAAATTGTCAATGCAAAAGTTGGGATAATCATAGAAATAGCCAATTTCTTAGCTCTTCTAGATAGTCCTCTATATGTATTCCAATTTAATATAATTGGGCCAAAAATTCTGTGATTTTCAAGCCAAAAAGTAAATCTTTCTGAACATTTTGAAAATGCCCAAGCTGCTATCAAAATGAATACTGTTGTAGGCAGACCAGGAACAACAATCCCTACATAACCTAAAGACAATGAGAGAATTCCAATCGTAAAAAATACAGGTTTGTGAATTTTTATAAATACACCTGGAAAAAATTTGTACAAGATTATGAATATAAATATTCCTCCACCTACGTAGCTAAAAAGTTCGTAAGGAATGTTTGAAATTAAACTACTCATATCTTAATTATAAAAAGATTCTGTATAATCATAAATTGGATTAGCCAACATAGACTCTTTCAGCAATAAATTGATCTAAACCAAAAAATTGATCTTTTGATACACTCACAGTTATTGAGTATTCATTAGTATCAGAAATATAAATCTTATTTCCGGGTAAAATTTTATTTTTTTTGAAGAAACGATATTACTGTACTATCTTTTTTTAATTCTTCAGATATTTTTACTATGGAGTATTTTTTATTAACTTTACCATCAAGCAATTTTTTCATTGGGCCCTCAAAATAACCAGAGTATGGAATCGGATTTCCAAATATACCGGTAGTAGGATTACCTAAAATTTTCAACATTGCATCTTCGGTTACGGAACTTAAAACATTTTCCCATTTCTTAGTTTCTTTATATACTTGATCCCAAGGAAGATTTAAAATTTCTGAAAGGAATCTTTCAATAATCCTACGCCTTCTAGAAATCATCTTTGCTAGGTAGGATCCTTTCTCAGTAAGAATTAATTCATCACTTAACTCTATTAGCCCACTATTTTGCATTCTTCCTGTAACTTGTGAAACATTTGCTCTACTGACTCCTAACCAATCAGCAACACGTGTTTGTTTTACTTCTATTCCTACCTCACTTAAATGATATATTGCTTCAGCATGTGAATAAAAAGAATTAGGTAACTTCTCAATTTCATTTTGAGGAAATACATAAGGATTAACATTATTCATATGTATTTATGTTAACACTTGTTAACTTAAATCGAAGATGATTTTAAAAGGCGGGACAGCCAACAGCGAATGTAATACCAAAAAATATTAACCATATTAATGGTTCATATTTTCTTATTAACTTTGGATCTTTTTGCACTATTAATATTTTACTATTTTATGTATAATATAAGTAATATGATGTGTCCCTATGCTTATTTGCTAGCCGGATTTATGTGGTTTATTCGTAATGGTGGTAAGTTCGTAATGAAATCTTTTAGCTACAAAAGATTGATTAAGTCAGCTACTTCTAACTAGTTCTTCTAAAAGATTAATCGTTGCATCTGAGTCATTTAAGCAAGGAATATAAGTCATTTTTTTACCCCCTGCGTTAAAGAATGTTTGCCTTCCTCGAATATCAATTTCTTCTAATGTCTCAAGGCAATCAGAGATAAACGAAGGACATAATATCGCAATATTATTTTTTCCCTCTGAAGGAAGTTCAGCCAGTCTTTTATCTGTAAATGGAGTAAGCCAACCTGGTCCAAGTCTTGATTGATAAGCAACTTCCCATTGGTCTTCTTTTAGGCCAAGTTTTTCAGCAGTTAAAGTTGATGCAGTTCTTGTATGGGACCTGTAGCAATCTTTTGAGCCATCATTTTCAATCTCACAACACGCATTTGTCGAAAAACAATGCTCGCCTGTTCCGTCTGTTTTTTTAGCCTGTCTTCTTGGGATTCCATGGTAACTAAATATAATCTTATCAAAAGAATCTAATTCCAAATGAGGCTTTATGGTATTAGTTACTGCTTCTATATAATTTTTATTGTTATAAAAAGGCTTAACAAAAATTAGTTCAAAATCATTTGCAATACTTGTTGCAACATCTAACGTTTCCAACTCTGTTGTGACTGTTGTTGCCATGGCATTATGAGGATAAAGAGACACTACGTAGATTTTTTTAATATTTTTATTTTTAAAATTCATTAATGCATTTTTAATGCTTGGATCTTCATATCTCATTGCATACTCAACATTCCAACCAGTCTTTTTAAATAATTTTTTTGATATTTTTTTTGTTGAAATAATTAAAGGAGAACCTTCTGATGTCCATATTTTCTCATAAGCCTCCAGAGTATTCTTTGGCCTAAAGGGGAGTATGAACAGGCGCAAAACTAACTGTTGTAATAATTTAGGCAAATCCACAACATTATCATCCGAGAGAAATACTTTTAAATATTGGCGTACAGATTTTTTGGTTAGTTCTTTGGGAGATCCTAAATTAATTAAAAGAACACCTTCATTATTTTTAAGAGACATAAATAAAATCATAAATGATTAACAATCTAATATTAAATTATTAGAAAAATTTTTTTTAAAATTAATTACCGTTAACTAGAGTTGTTAACTACTATTAACAAAGTTAAGCAAAACAAAAGGTTAAATTAAAATGAATAAAAAATTAACAGTTACTTTAATTGCTTTAATGATGGTTTTAACAGCTTGCTCACCTACAGCAGGAGAGCAAGGACCAGCAGGAGAGCAAGGACCAGAAGGTCCATCAGGAGAAGTATCACAGGACGCTATTGATGCAGCAGTAGAAGCTGCTTTAACAGAAGCTCCACCCGAAGTTGGCGGAACTTTAGTTATCTATAGTGGTAGAAAAGAAAGCTTAGTTGCCGATATCATTGCAGAGTTTGCTGCGACTTCAGGAGTTGAAGTTGAAGTAAGATATGCAAAGAGCCCGGCTCTAGCAGGTACAGTAGTTCTTGAAGGAGCTATTAGCCCAGCAGACGTATTCTTTTCTCAAGATCCTGTCAGTCTTGGCGTAATTGCCAAAGAAGGATTGTTTGATCGACTTCCTGAAAGCGTTCTAGACAATGTTCCAGCATGGGCAGTAGACAAAAATGGATACTGGGTTGGTACATCTGGAAGATCAAGATCTCTAGTTGTTGACACAAGAGATGTCACTGACGCAGAATTGCCAGGTGATATTTATGGTCTTGCTGATGAAAAGTTTAGAAATAGATTAGGTTTAGCACCAACTAATGGATCATTCTTAGCAATGGTTGCATGTATGATCGAATCAGATGGTGAAGAAAAAGTTCTAGATTGGTTAACAACAATAAATGGTCTTGGATACGGAGAATATCCTAAGAACTCACCACAAGTTGCTGCTGCAGCTGCGGGTGAACTTGATATTGGAATGATTAACCATTACTACACATTAAGAGTTTTAGCGGAAGATTCTTCTGCTCCAATTAAGAATGTGTACCTAGATGGTGGTTGTGGAGCAATGGTTATGCCTGCAGGTGTTGGAATTTTGTCCTCAAGCCAAAATAAACCAGCAGCTATGGCATTCGTTGAATTTTTACATTCAAAATCAGCTCAAGAGACATTTACAAATACAGTATACGAGTTCCCTCTTGTTGAAGGTATTGAGCCAAATGCTTTGTTGCCAGACATTAATAGTTTGAACTCTCCTTCAAACTTGAACTGGTCAGCATTAGCCTTATGGCAAGAAAAAGCTGTCGAATTGATTGCTCAAGCCGGATATTAGTCCATCCGTCAATATCAACATAAGCCAAAAAATTCTGGTCAGAGAAATCTGACCAGAATTTTTTCTTTTAATAATTAATTTTTTAATATATTCTTAAATAAGTGAAAACACCTAAACTTTTATTAACAACCAATGTATTAATCCTCTCTTTATTTTTAATGCCACTTTTTTATTTATTTTGGAGATTTGTAGATTTATCTAGAAATTTATCTCGTTTTTTAAATTCATGGGATGTATCAACTCTTTTAATTAATACTTTATTTCTATTTTTTGCCGTTGTTTTCACAAGTCTTTTAATGGGTCTATCAATATCAATTCTTACTGTTAGATATAAATTTCCTGGATCCAAAATTTTATTTAGTTTGACGATTTTACCACTTGTGATTCCTTCTTATATTGGAGCTTTGACATATGTATCTGCTTTTTCTCCAAAAGGTTTGTTTGTTGAAATATTTTCTAGATATGGTTTGTCTGAAATTACAGGAATAGAAGGCTTTGTTGGAAGTTGGATTGTTTTAACTTTATTTACGTATCCTTATGTTCAGTTGATTTGTAGTAGTGCCTTAAGAAATTTAGATTCAACAGTTGAAGATGCTGCAAGGTCTTTAGGCGTTAAAAGAATAAAGATGTATACAAGCGTGGTTATTCCAAGGTTAAAAAAGCCAATGATATATTCTTCACTTTTAGTTGGCTTGTATGTTATTTCTGATTTTGGTGCTGTTTCCCTAATGAAATATGGAACAATGACAAAAGCCATTTACTCTTATTATGTAATCAATATAAATGGTGATCCAGTAATTTTTTACTCTACGATTTTGATTGTTCTTGCATTAATCATAAGTTTTGCCCAAAGGGGTAGCGAGATGAGTAAGTCAGCAAAAGTGTCTGGTACACCAAGAGAGCCAATTAGGATTGAACTTTCAAAAAGAAGCAAATATTTGGTTTTATTATTTTTTGGTATTGTAATATTTTTTAGTTTACTTTTACCTGTAGGCGTTCTTTCATATTGGTTGATTAGGGGTATATCTAATGGAATTCAGATTACTGGATCATTAGCAGGTGTTGCCGGTTCTTTAACTGCGGCAACAGTAACGTCCTTTTTTGCAATGGTTATAGCAACTCCAATTGTTGTGATGATCTCCCAATATAAATCAAAATTTGGAGATTTATTTGAAAAAGTTACACTCACGCTTTATGGACTACCACATATTGCAGTGGGGATTTCGATGTTATTTATTACAATAAAAATTTTCCCCTCAATATATCAAACTTTCGTAACACTGATAATCTCATACTTAATTGTGTTTTTACCACAAGCTGTTGGAGGGGGACAAGCATCAATGGAACAAGTAAAAATTTCTTACATTGAAGCAAGTGCTGGACTTGGATTATCAAAATTAGCTACATTTTTTAAAGTTACTTTTCCTTTGATTTATAAGGGACTTCTTGCAGGAGCTGCTTTGGTATTTTTATCCACAATGAAAGAGTTGCCACAAACATTACTATTAAGACCAACAGGTTTTAGTACTATGGCTGTAGATATTTGGTCCAATGCGTCAGAAGCATTGTTTACTCAAGCTGCTTTTTCCGGATTTATTTTGTTAGCAATTAGTGCTTTTCCTACATATATACTTAGTACGAGGAATTTAGATAACTAATGGCATACGATAATTTAATTATTAGAGCTCGTTCTATAACTAAATCTTATGGATCAGAAAAAGTCCTGTCCGATTTTAATCTTGATGTTTGGAATGGTGCAATAGTAGGAATTTTAGGTGTCTCAGGTTCCGGAAAGACTACAGCTCTTAGACTTATAGCTGGATTTGAAAAACCTGATACTGGAATAATTGAAATGCGAAATGAGATTATTTCTAGTGATGAAATTTATTTACCACCTGAAGAAAGAAATGTTGGAATGGTTTTTCAAGATTATGCACTATTCCCTCATTTAGACGTAAAAAGTAATATTGCATTTGGACTATCGAAAGATCAAATTAAAAGCGGAAGGTTGGATGAAGTTATAAATATGTGTAATTTAAATAACTATAGTGCCAAACTACCACAAGAACTTTCTGGTGGTCAACAACAAAGAGTAGCTCTTGCAAGAGCACTAGCACCAAATCCCGAAGTTATTCTTTTAGACGAACCTTTTACAAGTTTGGATGCACATATGGCTAGAGATTTAAGAGATGAGGTCATGTCGCTTCTAAGGGAAACAGAAACAACAGCTATAATTGTCACACATGACCAAGAGGAAGCACTTTCTGTATGTGATGTTGTAAGTGTTCTTGAAAATGGAAGCGTTATTCAAAGCGCAACTCCACAAGAAATCTATTTAAATCCAGTTAGCCAAACGGTAGCAAACTCTGTTGGTGATCCAAATATACTTAAAGGATTTTCCGTAAATGGCATGGTGGAGACTTCTCTGGGTACTTTTGTTTCTGCTTATGATGGTGCATTAGATGTTTCAATTAGACCAGAATGTATTGAGCTTAATTTAAACACTGAAGGAAACTATGTAGTTAAAGAATGTACATTTTACGGACATGACCAAGTTATTTCTTTTCAAAATAGTAAGGGCGAGGTATTTAGGGCTAGATCATTACCAAATACTATATACGAAGCTGGTGATAAAATTAATATTGAAATTTCTGAAGTAACTACTTTTCCATCAAAGTTTTGATTTAATATAAGCAACTCTTCCTGCCAAAGATTGAAGTTCAATTTCTAGTTCCGAAAGCTTTCCTGATGCTCGTGAAAAATCTTCGCCTGCTATATACTCTCGTGAATTAGCAAGAGATTTTATCAGTGTTTCTAAATCAAACATAATTGATTCTATTTCAGAGAAAATTAGTTGTTTATCCATTATTTAATATTAAATTAAAAAATGAAGTTATATATAAGAATTCAATAAAGGGGAAGTATGGATTTAAAAATTAAGAAACTTAAAAGATTTAATATCATTATGGGAACCGTACACCTAATACAAGGAGGTTTGTTATTTTGGCTTGGAACAGTTGTAAATTCAGATTTTGTGGTACCAATAACCTTAACGCAACTTGTTGGCGTTGGTTCACCTGAGGATCCTTCAAGCTTTGCTTTAATTCCTGAATTAGAAATTTGGACTGAAGTTACAAACTTTGGACCAGCAGTAGCTACTTTCTTACTTGCATCGGCTGTTGCACACTACTTGATTTCAGGACCTTTTTATAACAAATATAAAGAAGATTTATCAAAAGGAATTAACAAAGTTCGATGGATTGAATATTCAATAAGTGCATCAGTTATGATCGTCTTAATTGCCTTGCTTGTTGGAATTTATGATATTTGGGCTTTGGCTGGAATATTCTTCATGAATGCTGCAATGTGTTGGTTTGGATGGATGATGGAAGTTCATAATCAATATACAGAAAAAGTTGATTGGACAAGTTATATTATGGGTTGCCTTGTGGGTGTTACTCCATGGATATTTATATTTATAAATTTAATAGGAGATGGAGTGGCAACTGATTCTAACCCCCAAGGAGTTCCACAATTTGTAGTGTGGATATTTGTGAGTATATTTCTATTTTTTAACACATTTTCTATAAATATGATTCTGCAATATAAGCAAGTTGGAAAATGGAAAGACTACCTATACGGTGAGAGAACATATATCTGGCTTAGCCTATTAGCAAAGACATGTCTTGCATGGCAAGTCTTTTTTGGTACCTATCAACCAAATTAAGAAACTTACTTAATTCTTCTACCAAAGAAAATAATTAATAGAAATATTAAAAGTATCCCAATATAGGACAGCGCCATTATTTTTTATTTCTTAATTTTCTTATAACAAAAAATATAAATCCGATTGGTATAAGGATGATTGAGATCGATACAGAAATTCCAATAATACTTTCAGTCCAACCTAAAGCTCTTTGCACATAATAATTCCAAGAAAAGAGTGATACACCAGATCCTTCCCTAATTTCTAACGTGAGCGTAGAAAACGATGTAGAGTTTTCATAAAATTCTTTTTGTCCCTCGAGCATCTCAATGTCTTGATTTATATACCTTAATTGAGACTGAACTTGAAGTTTGTCAGAGGTAGAAGTTGCCTCATCTTTAATATCTTGTAGTGCTTCTTTTTCACTATATAAAGATTTAAGTCTTGAATCAATATCAACAACATACCGAGTTACATCATTTGCATTTGAACTAATGCTCGTAAAACTAGATAGTTCTTCAACTTCAGAAAGAAAAGCTTCAAAATCCTCAGCAGGAATGTTTGCGGTTAAGCTATAACTTTGAAGTCCTTGATAATTAGTAGAAAGATATGTATTTGAGATATTTCCTTCGTAACTTTTTACTATATTTTCTACACTTTTAATTGTGCTATTAAAATTCGACGAGCTTACATCAGTGCTGGCATATGCAGTTTTGATAATATAATCTCCCTGGGAAGTTGAAGAATTTGAAATTGATTCTGACCTACTTAAAGACATATCCTCAACCCCTCCACCTATAAATGGTTCTGGATAGCCCTCTGATTGAATTCCATTATTACTACAACTAATAAAAACAAAAATAAAAACAAACAACAATAGTTTTTTACTCATGGTTGTAATTATATGTATATCAAAAATTATGAATCTCTATAATAGGAATTTTTAATTCTTCTTCAGTTAGTCCACCGTGGTATCCCTTTAGTTCAGCTTGTAAATGCTTTGGGTAGATTATGTGATTTTGCTCAAGAAGGAAACAATAATCTGGATAAAGCGATTCAATATAACTATTACCAGGTTCTCTTAAGAGATGTTTCAAATCAGATCTATTAATAAGTTCACCAGGTATGTTTGAAAAAACCTTTTCAACTTCACCTCTAGTTCCATTTATATAAACCGACCGTTGGTCTCCATATATCTGAATACTATTTTCGTAAGATAAATTATGTCTATTCTCAACTGGAATATTACATAACCCATGATCAGCTGAAATTATTGTTGTAGTTTTCTTGTTACTTGCTTGAGAAATTCTTTCAACCGCTTCTTCAAATTTTTTTATTTCAAGTTCCCACTCAGCAGAATAGACTCCAAAAATATGTCCAGCAATATCAACATTTGGATAGTAAATAAAATTAAATCTATTCTCTAAAAAGGATGCTTCTGAAAGCATCTCTATTAAGTTCTCTATCGTTTTATAGGGAACCGTACTACTTTTTTCATATAGGAAGTTTGATAATGAACTTCCTACTAAGTTTTCTGGTTGAAAGTTAGAAACATGTGTATTGAATGATTTAAATTTTTTCCAAATAGATTCTTGATTTTTAAAATGATCATTATTTAAAAGTAATTCGTTTTCACTGTTCCAGTTAAGTGCATTAATCAGACCAAAATTACTTTTATCATACATGTAGTAACCAATAATTCCGTGGTCAATTGGGTGACTCATCATTGCAAAAGTAGTAAGTGCAACATTCGTTGAAGAGGGAAATGTAGTATTAATTATTTTTTTTATATTGTCTTTTAGGGAAGTTTCAAGTGACATTAAATTTTCATAGCCAAGTCCATCAGCAAGAATAAAATTAATTGTTTCTGCCTCTTTAATCTTCTCAGTTAATAGATTCTCAACAGAGTTTAATTTCCTTCCGTCATTTATGACAGTACTAAAAATCTCTTCTGAAAGTTGTAAGAGGCTTGCTTCTCGTAAAAAATTTTTGTTAATCACTTATAAAAATCTTACAAAAAAATTACACTGAAGTTTGAGAAAAAACTAAACTTTTTAGAGGCTGGACTAAAGTATTAAGTATGATTTCTTATTTTCAAGATTATGTGACCATAGCAGCAGTGCTAGGATTTGGACTTTTTTTGGTCGTGCTTTTACTTGGTGTAGCATCTGTCCTTAGGCCTAATAAACCTTATGCAGAGAAGCTCCAAACTTATGAGTGTGGTGTAGATCCAGTAGGTTCTGGATGGAGCCAAACATATGTAAGGTACTATATATTTGGTTTACTATTTGTAATTTTTGATGTAGAAGCAGTATTTATATTTCCATGGGCTATCAACTTGGAAAAACTTGGCTATTTTGGATTAATTGAGATGTTTGTTTTTATATTCATTTTATTAATTGGTCTCATATACGCTATTAGAAAGGATGTACTCAAATGGGAATAGTTGATAAATTTGGTCTTCCAAAGCCAATATCTTCCGTATTCAATTGGGCTAGATCTTACTCACTTTGGTATTTTCAATTTGGGCTAGCGTGCTGTGCAATTGAGGTTATGGCAGTAAGTGGGCCGAGACACGATTTTATGAGATTAGGAGTCATTCCACTACCCGCATCTCCGAGACAAGCCGATTTTATGATTGTTGCTGGAACAGTAACAGATAAAATGGCCCCATCAGTTAAAAGGCTCTACGATCAGATGCCAGAACCAAAGTATGTTATTTCAATGGGTTCCTGTTCAAATAGTGGAGGTCCGTATTGGGATTCTTATTCAGTCACAAAGGGAGTTGACCAATTAATTCCTGTAGATGTTTATGTCCCTGGATGTCCTCCAAGGCCAGAAGCACTTCAGGAAGGAATTATTCTTCTTCAGAAAAAAATTCGTGGAGAAGACATGAAAGAAAAATGGACAGAAGTCCAAACAGAGCCAATATAAGATGGAAGAATTTTTAAGTAAAATAAACGAAAATTTTATCAACACGGATGTAGAATTTGAAACAATCAACATCAAAGTTGACTCATCACAGTGGGTTGAGACACATCAAAAACTTAAAGATGAATTTGATTTAAAATTTTTCTCATGGCTATCCGCTATAGATTGGGATAATGAAGTTTCTATAGGAGAAGCACCAAAAGAGAGTGTCTCACCAAGTTTTGAAATAATTACATGCTTGTCTAATGTTTCCAATAATAATTTAGTTACTGTATCAACCACGATTAGTAAATTGGAGCCAAAGATTACTTCTCTTGTTGAAATATATGCGGGTGCTAATTGGCATGAGAGAGAAGCGTATGAAATGTTTGGAATCAATTTTGAAAATCATCCAAATCTTGAAAAATTATATCTTCCTGATGGGTATGAGGGAAATCCTATGTTGAAGTCTTTTGAATTAATTAGTAGAGAAGTTAAGCCTTGGCCTGGCGAAGTTGACGTAGAAGGAATGCCAGAAGAACCAGAAAGTGATGAGTCAGTAGATGGTTAATACATTAGACCCACAAAATTTTAACAATTTTTCAGAGGCATCTGTATCAGTAGAAATTGAAACTGAAGACATGACACTCAACATAGGCCCTCAACACCCGTCAACTCATGGAGTCCTTAGATTGGTCGCAAAGGTAGATGGTGAAAAAGTTTATGATGTAAAACCTGTTCTTGGGTACATGCATCGTGGCTATGAAAAACTTGCAGAAGTGAGATCATACCCCCAAATCACAACACTTGTTAACCGTATAGATTGGGTTGCAGGATTTTCTAATGAAATTCCATTTATTGCTGGTGCAGAAAGACTTATGGAAATTGAAGTACCTGAAAGAGCTAAACATATCAGATTAATTCTTACTGAGATGGCTAGGATTTCTTCACATTTTGTATTTAATGGAGCCTACGCTCTTGAAGTTGGTGCGTTAACACCAATCTTTTATGCAATGGAAGACAGGGAGAGAGTTTTAGATTTAATTGAGTCAGTAACCGGTGGTCGATTTCATCCAAACTTTAATCGAATAGGTGGAGTAAAACCAGCGGCTGGATCAGGTCCTACAACAAAAAAAGACATCCAAGATTTACCTGCTGGATTTTATAGAGATACAAAAGTAGCAATGCAAAAAGTAATAGAGGCGGCTGATCAATTTCAAAATTTAATCGGTGGAAATGAAGTTTTTAAAAAAAGAACAAAAAATGTTGGTATTTTAACTGCTGAGACTGCAGAAGCATTTGGAGTATCCGGACCAATACTAAGGGCTTCAGGAGTGAAGTCTGATTTAAGAACCCTAACGGATTATTTGCCATATGATCAATTTGAATATGACATTCCTGTTGGTGAGAATGGAGATTGTTATGATCGCTGGGATGTCAGAGTCAAGGAAATGGTTGAATCGGCAAAAATAGTTTTGCAAGCAATCGACTCAATGCCTTCTGGTCCACTACAAGCCAAGGTACCTAAAGTTATAAAAGTCCCTAAAGGACGTACATATGTAAGAGCAGAAAATCCAAAAGGAGAAATGGGTTACTACATAGTATCAGATGGCGGGTTGGGACCATATAGGCTTAAAGTTCGAACAGCTTCATTCAGTAATATCTCTATTTTACCTTTGCTACTTGAGGGCGCTTTACTACCAGACTTAATTGCCATAATGGGTAGTTTAGATTTTGTTTTAGGGGATGTGGATAGATGACAGACGTATTAGTCAAGGTAGGATTTCTTGCCCTAGCTGCATTAAATGGTGCAATCATTTTTACAATTATGGATGTTAAAGGTGCTTCATGGATGCAGAGAAGACCGGGTCCATTACATGTAGGACTTAGAGGTTTTATATTTCCTCTTGCTGAAATACTTAAATTTGTTCAAAAAGAAGACATAATTCCAACTGAAGTGGACAGGCCAGTATTTAAATGGGCTCCGGCTTATGTTATGGTTTCTTGTGTTGCTCTTTTTGCAGTAGTTCCAATGAGCCCTACATTGGTTGTTGCAGATTTAGAATTAGGTATTTTCTTTGCACTTGCTATAAGTTCTCTCGGAACTATAGGTGTATTAACTGCTGGCTGGTCATCTGCAAATAAATATTCTTTAATGGGTGGTTTAAGAGCAGCAGGACAGCTTATAGCGTATGAACTTCCACTTATACTTGCTGTTGTAGGAGTAGTTATTCAAGCTGAAACAATGTCTTTAGTTGGCATTGTTGAAAAACAAATTGAATGGGGCGTACCTTTTGTTGTTGGTGGTCAGGTAGTTGGTTTCCTAATCTTTATGGTTGCAGCGACAGCAGAAATGATGAGGGTACCATTTGATATGCCAATTGGTGAATCAGAATTGACTATGGGATTTATGACAGAATACTCTGGAATTAGATTTCTTATTTTTTATATTTCTGAATATATGAATATGTTTATTTTATGTGCAATTGCTTCAACTCTATTTCTTGGAGGTTACCATGTTCCACTTTTGCCAACGGAATGGGTAAACTTTTATGGACCTGTTGTTTTATTAACAAAGACTGCCATTTTAGGATTTATATTGGTAGCTGTAAGGTGGTCACAGCCAAGATTTCGAGAAGATCAACTTCAAAACCTTGCTTGGAAAATACTTATTCCTGCATCTTTAATTAATATTCTTGTAACTGCAGTTATGAAAGTTGGATTCTAATGAAAACGTTTAAACCAAAAGTACCCGGATTCTTAGTTGGAATAAAAATAGTAATTGTCAATATGCTTAAAACTTTATCTCCATTTCATTCAAAACCGAATGTTAATTATCCATTTGAAAAAGAAAAAGTTGCACCAAGGGCACGAGGTGTTATTGCTTTAGATCAAGAAGCATGTACTAGTTGTATGTTATGTGCGCGGCAGTGCCCTGATTGGTGTATTTATATTGAGGGTCATAAAGAATTGCAACCTCCTTCAAAACCTGGAGGCAGACAAAGAAGTAGAGCTGTTCTAGATAGATTTGATATCGATTATGCACTATGTATGTATTGTGGAATTTGTGTTGAGGTTTGTCCTTTCGATGCTTTATTTTGGACACCTGAGTACGAGTATTCTGAATTCAATATGGGTGACATGCTTCATAATAAGGAACGTTTAGACGATTGGTTAAAAACTGTACCCGATACTGAAGGCTTAGAAAGTTAAAATGGAAATTTACGAAATCGTTACATACTTTACTTTGTTACTTCTTCTATTCTCAGCAGCAAGAGTAGTTACAACTTCAAATGTCATTCACGCAGCAATATCATTAGTTTTCACCCTTGCACTTACTGCAACTCTTTTCTTACTTTTATCCACACAATTTGTGGCATTGGTACTAGTCCTTGTTTACATTGGAGCAGTTATTGTTCTATTCCTTTTCGGCATAATGATTACAAGAGCTCCATTGGGTAAAAATGCTGAGTTAGATAATGATAAGAATAAATTAATTGGTGCCACCATATCGGGTGCAATATTTTTGCTCTTTTCTTATATTCTTATAAATGGATTTGATGGTGAAATCGTAATTACATCTGGGTCTTCAACTGAACTTCTTGGAGAAATTTTATTAAGTCGTTTTGTTTTTCCTTTTGAAATAGTTTCGTTTGTTTTATTAGCCGCATTAATTGGCGGAATAACTTTAGCAAGAAAAGATGAAGCCCTTGTTGATGAGGATCAAGTATGATAGTTCAACCAGTACTTGTAACAGCTGCCGCTCTTTTTTCTCTAGGAATATACGGCATTCTGGTAAGACGTAACGCGGTTATGGTTCTTCTTTCAATTGAGTTGATATTAAATGCAGTAAATATTAATTTTATAATTTTTGATTCAATGCTTGCTGATTCATTAATGCAAGGCCAAATTTTTACTATTTTTATAATTACAATAGCTGCTGCAGAGGTTGGTATTGGTCTAGCCATCGTATTGATGCTTTTTAGAAATAGGCAAACTGCTAACATAAACGAATTTGATTTGATGAAATGGTAAAATTTGATGCTAATTTATTAGCAGAGACAGAACTTGTTTACACAGATGGTGGTATCTTAGCTGAGTTTTCTTGGTCTTTAGTAGTCCTTCCTTTTGTAGCAGCATTACTGATTACATTTATTGGAAAATATCTTCCATATAAAGGTGCTGAGATAGCACTTGGAACAATTGCCCTTATATTTATTTACAGTGTTTCACTTATGTTTATTCATATCACAGAAGGTGTAGCAAGTGAATTTTTTGTCAACGTTGGAAGCATAGGTCAATTTGATATCGAATTTGGTTGGGTGGTAGATGGGCTCTCAATTATGATGTATTTTGTTGTCGGCACTGTCGCCCTGCTCGTATTTATTTATGCTACAAATTATATGGAAGGTGAGATAAGATACACTTTCTTCTTTACTTCTTTAACACTGTTTGCTGGAAGTATGTTGGTATTGGTTTCCTCACCTACATTAATACAAATTTTAATTGGCTGGGAGCTGGTAGGAGTATGCTCGTATTTACTAATCGGCCATTACTGGGAAAAGAAAGATAATTCATCAGCAGCTATGAAAGCTTTTATAACAAACAAAATTGCAGATATTGGATTAATGATTGGAATCATTATATTGGCTCTCAATACTGGAACATTAAGAATTTCAGAAATCCTATATCAATCAACACACGATTATGAAAAATTATCAAAGGTAGCCTTTGCTGCAGCTATTTTGCTTTTTATTGGAGCCATGGGCAAAAGTGCACAATTTCCCCTCCATGTTTGGTTGCCTGATGCAATGGCAGGTCCAACACCGGTATCTGCATTAATGCATGCTGCAACAATGGTAACTGCTGGGGTTTATTTACTAGCACGTATGTTCCCTTTCTATAAATCAATGGCTCCTGAAGCATTAGATATTGTTATGCTATTTGGAGTTATCACACTATTAGGAGCTGGCCTGATAGCTATTGTTCAAGATGACTTAAAAAAAGTTTTGGCATATTCTACGGTAAGTCAATTAGGTTATATGGTTGCTGCAATTGGATCTGGAGCATACACTGCAGCATTGTTCCATTTATGGACACATGCTTTTTTTAAAGCACTCTTATTTTTAGGAGCTGGGTCAGTAATTCATGCTGTCCACAGCAATAGCATGCTTGAGATGGGTGGATTAAGAAAAGTAATGCCAAAAACTTTTACAACTTTTATTATCGGTACCGTTGCCTTGGCTGGCCTTCCTCCATTTGCAGGTTTTTTCTCCAAAGATGAAATTCTTGCTTCATTTAACCATGAAGGTGAGACTACTTTTTTCTTCATAGCTGTTTTAGGTGCTTTTATAACTGCCTTTTACATGACAAGGGCAGTATCGTTAACTTTCTTAGGAGAATATAGAGGGCATGGTCATCCTCATGAATCTCACAATATGATGACTACTCCGCTCTTAACATTGGCAGTTTTTGCTATTGCTTCTGGGTGGGTAAACATACCAGGTGTTTACACAGGCTTTACTGACTGGGTTACAACCAGAAAAACAAAAATAGTCGAATACCATCCTGAAAGCTTTGACTTATTTGCATTATCAAGTGGTTTGATTGCGGGATTACTTGGAATAGGATTAGGTTATTATTTATATCAATTGCAAGGCAGT
>CABYIX010000003.1 GCA_902519215.1 uncultured Candidatus Actinomarina sp.
AAATATAAAGCTGATTTTGTAACAAACATGTATAAGCAAACTTTTCCTTTAGGGTTTGCAGTTGAAATTTTTAAATTGGAAAGGTTAAAAGAATTAAAAAATCTAAATAAAAATGAAAAAGAACATGTAACAACTCATTTTATTAACAATCCTGAAAAATATAATTTTATATCTGTTGAAAGGAATAATGATTTATCAAAATATCGAATGACACTGGACACTCCAGAGGATTATGAGGTATTAAAAAAAATTGCAGCAAATTTTTCGGATATATACTTTGAGTTCAAAGATATCGAAAGACTGATAAATCAAAATCCAAGTTTTCTAAATATAAATAGTGAAATCAAGCAAAAAAGTAATTTTCAAATTAGTGTTTCAGATAAAATAAATAGTGTTAAATATGAAGAAACTCATTAAAAAAATTGCAAAAATATTAATCCAATTGTTATCTATTTTAAGAATTGAACAAATTTTAAAGTACTTTTCTTACCTTTTAGTAATTAAAAATACTAGAAACAGATACTCAAATAAAAGTAGTAATGAAATTAATGCTTTAGTTATTGAAAAAAGTGGATTTGACATTGATCTTTTACCACTCCAAAAATCCCAAAATATTAACTTATACTTATTTCCTGCAAACTTATTGATGACAATTGTGCAATCAGTACTGAGTGAAGAACTGCATTGCCAGATTGAGTATCATTTTTACAATGACATTAAATCAACTAAGCAAAAAAATAAAATAGAGAAATTATTTTTAAAAATACTTCCGTATTTAGTAAAAAAACTAAATATTAATGTAATTCTTGTTAAAAATTTTGATTACTTTGAACATCAAGATTTATGTAAAGCAGCCAAAAAAATTAATTTAAAAGTTGCAGTTATTTATTGTGAAAGTGTTACAACTAAATACTCTGCGAATTCTTTTACAGAAGTAAAATCTATTAAAGAAGAAATTGATTTTCCTTTTGATTTGATTCTAGTTTCAGGACCAGATGGAAAGAATCTACTAATTGAAAATAGTGTTTGCACAGAAAATCAAGTAGCGATTACCGGATACTGTAGAACAGATATAATTCATAATAGCTTTAAAGATAGGGGCTCTCACAAGCAAAATTTAGTTGTTTTGTTTGATTTTGGTTTTGAAGATATTGTTTTCTATAGTGATGATGGCTACGGTGCACCAAAACTAGCTTATTCAGCAACTGAAGAGTTTGGGAAATTAAGTAAAAATTTTAAAAATAAGTATAAATTCGTGATAAAAACCAGAACAAACAAAAACACAAAAAAAGTCTATGACCATCTAAAAAAGTTCGGTATAAATGATGATGATATAACTGTCACAGGTAGTTTAAAAATGGAAGAAGTAGTTAATAATGCTAAGTTGGTTATTGGCTACACTTCAACTACTACTCTTGAGTTGTTTGGTACTGATATTCCATTTGTTCTTCCATACTGGTTTGAAGCCAAACAAAATTCTGAGGAAGGAAATTCTTTTTTTGAATCAATGCATAATCCAAGTTACATTCCTGCAGAAAGCAGTGACGAATACATTGAAATTATTAGCAGTATATTAAATGATAATTTAAAAACTTCAGACCCTGAATTATTATCTAATCATAGAAAAAACTTTATTTACAATTATTTGTACTATATTGACGGGAAAGCCTCTCAGAGAACTTTCACTTCCTTAAAGAATCTGGTGTTTAACAATGAAAAATAGAATTGTAGGTATAAAGATTGGTTTTGAAATTCTTAAAAATCATAAAAATTCTGTATTTTTTTCTATTATTTTATCTATTTTTACGGGATTAATTGCAGGTGCTGGATTCTCTGTTTTACTTCCAGTTATAACATTAAATAATTCGGCATCATCTATAAGTATCTTCCCTGCTTTAAATGAATTCATTAAAAATAACTCAGAAAACTTTTCTGAAGAAATATATAACGTTGCAATATTTTTTTTAATACTCTGTATTTTTGAGTTTATATTCACATATTGGAATACTTATTTGATCGCAAAAATTAGAGTAAAAGTAAATAAAAATATTTTATCAAATACATTTAAATCTTACCTTGATTTGAATTATCTTAAATTAAAAAAGTTAAACCAAGGAGATACTCTTGCAAAATTATATAATTACTGTGAAAAAGTATCTATTTTTTCTCAAACATTCATTTTTGTTTTTTCACCCTTATTTCAATTAATAATTTTTATTTTTATTATGTTTAAAATTTCCGCAACTTATACATTGGCTGCTTTAATTTGGTTTTTAATTATGTCCAATTTAATTAAGGGGTTATTGGGTAAAAGAATTAATGCTAAAACTGGGAAATTAACAGAGTCAATTACAGACATTCAAGAATTCTTACTTGAAAATATTCAACAAATTAAATTGATTAAAATATCAAATTCCGAAAATAATTCCAAAAAAAAATATAACAAAAAAGTTGAAGATTATGGAGATTCTATTCTAAAGTTGGAAAAAGTATTTTCTATAACTTCGCCTATTTTTAATTTAATAAATTCATTAGCAATCTCTGTATTTTTGCTTACAGCGGTGTATATGGTACCTGGTAATAGCTCCGAATGGATTTCTACTTTTTTCCCTTTCTTAATATTGGTTTTTAAACTTATACCTTTAGTTTCACAAATTAATTCAGCAAGGATATCTCTTGAGGAAATTAGTGTTTATTATAATGCAATCAAGTCTTTTTCAAACGATTCTGATTTTAAACATAAAAATAATATTTCTCATTTTGAAACCTTGAAAATAAATAAGCTTTCTTACACTGAAGATTCTTTTGATATATTAAAAAACATAAACTTTGAAATGTCAAAAGGTGATTTTATTGGAATTATGGGCGATTCTGGAAGTGGTAAATCAACCTTTTTAGATATTATTTCTGGACTGTACAAAAATTATGAAGGAGAGGTTGTAATTAATGGATCTTTGGTGGATTTTAATAAAGAATCTATAAATAAATTAGTTTCTTATATGCCACAAGAAACAATGCTTTTTAATGTTTCAATTAAGGAGAACATAATTTCTGGCAACAATCTTGATGAAAATAAATTAAACAAGGTAATTGACATAGCAGAAGTTTCAGAAATAATTTTAAATACAAAAAATGGTTTAGATTACAAGGTAGGAAAAAATGGCAACTTATTATCTGGGGGGCAAAGACAGAGGATTGCACTAGCAAGAGCTTTATATAATAATACTGAAATTATATTATTGGATGAAGCAACAAGCAGTTTAGATTTGAGCCTTGACCGAAAAATATTCGACAAACTAAAAGTTCTTAATAAAACTTTATTAGTTACAAGTCATCGCATTTCGTCAATAATGGATGCTGATATTATTTACTTATTTGAAAATGGTGAAATAGTAGATTTTGGTACTCATGAAAATTTAATTTCTAAAAATAAAAAATATAAGATTCTTTTTGAATTAGAAAATTTAAGTAATGGTTAAATATAAAAATAAATATTACTTGATCAAAGATTATATATTGTTTTCAAAATTTAGAAGTTTTTTTAGTTTACTAAGTTTATTTTTTCAAAATCTTTACTTTAAATTGCAAAAAACTTTAAGTATAAAAGAATACATTTTAAAACTTAATGAACTTATAAGTAGCAATATGGAACCACCAAAAACTGATATAACAATTTGGTATATGAATATCAGTTCACATTTAGTAAAACCATCACTATTTGCAATTGTTGGAGTTTTCATAATGAAGCTTTGTGAACTTGTTGGAGCAGATGTAAATTACATTCATTGTAAATCAGGCTTTGATTATTGCCATAGTGGTGCTAACCCAACAAATCCTAGAAAAAAAATGCCTTGTTACTCTTGTGTAAAATTTAATGAAACGCTTTACTCTGGATCTTCAAAACTAGTTTTTAATAATAACTTCAACAAAACTTATTTAAGTGAAAGTATTCAGTTAGAAAAATTAATAAATTACAAATATAAAAATCTGAATGTTGGAAAAATTTGTTTACCATCTATAAAAAGCATTTTGAGGACATCAGAAATTTCCGATAAAGATGATGGTATTCATCATTTAAAAAAAGCTATAGAATCAAGTATTACTTTTATTGATTGGCTTGACTATGAATACTCTCTAAATAAGCCTGAAAAAATTGTTGTGTTTAATGGACTTAATTTTAATGAAGCAATTTTAAGAGAATGGGGTTTAGATAAGAAGATATCAGTTATTACATTTGAAAATGGAAAACGAGAATCAACAGTCGAATTTAGTAATAAGATTGCTGTTGTTAGTGGTTTTGAATTTAGAGATAGAAAACTAGATTTAAAAGAAGAAGAAAAAATAAAATCTTTTATGAATAATAGAATGGTTGCTTCAAGCTCTCCAGGAAATTTTATAAGCTGGGAAAA
The DNA here is from genome assembly GCA_902519215.1 of uncultured Candidatus Actinomarina sp. GTDB lineage: Bacteria > Actinomycetota > Acidimicrobiia > Actinomarinales > Actinomarinaceae > Actinomarina. Next base: position 4,410 of record CABYIX010000003.1, read on the forward strand.
CAATGGTACTCATGTTTTTCAAAAAAAAATTGATAAATATAAATTTGTAGTATCTATATTTCCAAATTTAAGTTGGGATACAGCTCAAGCACAATCTTATGATATTTTTGACAGTATGTGGGACTGGTTAGATTCTTTAATTTCAATCATTAAAAAAAACAAAGATATATTATTTGTTATCAGAGCACATCCGGCTGAAGCATATGTTATAAAAAGAACCTTCAACTCAACTAAAGAATGGTTTTATAGAAATAGTTTAAATAATTATCCAAATGTTTCTCTAATTGATGCGGATACACCGTTTAACTCATATGAGTTAATTAATATTAGTAATTTTTGTTTAGTTTCAAATTCTACTATTGGATTAGAAGCTCAGTATTTAGAGACCCCAACTTTAGCAAGTAGTTGGAGTGCATATTCTGAATTTGATCTAGTAACAAAACCTGAATCATTAAATGAATACAATGAAATATTAAACGATTGGGTGAGTGGTAATATTAATAATCTATCAAAATATAACTATGACAAATTAAATTCATATTTGTATCAATACTTTTTTGAAACAGAATTTTCTTTTGATGATTATATTGAAAATTATCAAAGTAACCATTATGCATTTAAAAATAGATCTATTGTAAATTTCAGGACAATTAATAATTATGAAAATATATTAAAAGGTATTATTAGCAATGGAAGTTTCAAAAACAATGAATAAATTAAAAATTTTAATTCCAATAAGAGACCTAAAGTATTATGAAGATATTAAACCGGCTTTAGCTTACTTAAGTAAGGAAAAATATGATATAACTTATCTTTCTTATGATCAATATTTAGAAATAAAAAATCTTCTAGTTGTTGAAAATTATTACAGTGAAGAAGAAAGCGCTAAAGATTATTTAGTAGAAAATTCTCTTACGCCTGAATTGCATAAATGTGATCCAAGGCATTTCTATGCGATTAAATCTGAAGGGCAATTAATTATTGAACAAGCAAATATTGATAGATATTTCAAAGAGATAATTAAATCAAAGAAAATTGATATTATTTTTTCTGGTGCTGCAACCTATAATATTTGGACTGTTCCTCATGAAATTGCAAAATCTAATAATATTCATTCTTATAGAATGTTCGACATGAGTTATATAAATGTAGACATTTCTCAGCCAAGAACGTGGTTCTCTCAGGATATTTATATGCAATCTTGGGAGAAAGATGAACATAAATTTAAATGGGTTAATGAACAAATAGACAATTGTTTAAACACTTATATAGATCAGGTAGAAAAAAATAATATAAACCTTTCTCAAACAGCTCTTCTTGCTCAAAATGATTTTTATGCAAACTCAATCTTTCTCCTTTTTAAAAATATAATTAGATTTTTTTTCCGAAATGATAATAAATCATTGCATAGGATTAAATCAATTTACAATGTCTTCTTTACCAAAAAAAAGCATACGAGACTAAGTAACTTAGATTTTAATTTTTTGATCTATCCTCTAAATGCTTTATATGACGAACAGCTTCTTCTTAGGGGTATCTACATAAAAGACATCTATAGTTCAATTCAAATACTTTGCAATACATTGCCACTAGGTGTAAATTTAGTTATTAAGCAGCATCCCGTCGACCCGGGAGGGCTAAGTTATAGAAAAATTAAAGAATTGCTCAAATTAAACAAGAATCTTTATATTGTTGATCACAACATTCCATTAAGTAATCTAATTAAAAAATCTAGAGGCATGATAACTGTAAATAGTACTTCTGCATTTGATAGTCTTATTAACAAAAAGCCTGTTTTTGTTTTAGGAAGAACATTTTATTCAAACTCTAATTCTGTAACAACAATCAAAGATATAAGAAACTTAACTGAAGAAATAGACAGCTTCATTAAAAAAGGATTTGAATTAGAACAACTTGATTCATTTAAGGAAATCCTTAAAAATATTTATTATGAAAGTTACCCTGAACCAAACAACCTTAAAAATATTGACTATCATGAACACTTAGGACTGGCTATAAAAAATAAACTAGAAATAATTGAGAAATAACAAAATGATTAGTGAATTAAACGAGCAAGAAAATTTTTGGAAGAATGAATTTGGAAATGAATATTCTTCTCGAAATAACAATACTGATGAATCATTAGAGCAGAGGACATCTGAATTCTTAAAATATCTTAAATCTACTCATGAAATTAACTCTGTTTTAGAGTTTGGTGCTAATATAGGTTTAAATTTAAGTATTCTTAAATCTCTTTTAAAAGAACCTTCTCTTCATGCTGTTGAAATTAACAGTGCAGCTATTGAAGAGTTAAGCTCTGTTGTTCCTAGGCAAAATATATTTGAAGGAAGTTTTAATGAATTTATTTCTGATCAAAAATTTGATCTTGTTTTGTCAAGAGGAGTATTAATACATTTGAATCCCAATGAGCTAGGGAAGGCATACGAACAGCTTTATAAATATAGCAAAAGATATATATTGATTTCAGAATATTTTAATGCTGAGCCAGTGAGTATTGACTATAGAGGTTATAAAAATAAATTATTTAAAAGAGATTTCTGTAAAGAAATTCTTCAATCTTACAATGATTTAAAGCTTGTTGATTATGGATTCTTATATAGTTCAGATAATAAATTTGATTACGATGATCTTACTTGGTTTTTAATGGAAAAAGGGTAACATTTTTATAGGAAAAATTCATGAAACATAATATATTAGTTGTTGTAGCCCATCCTGATGATGAAACTCTTGGTGCCGGAGGAACTTTAAGAAAGCATATTTTAGGTGGAGATACTGTAAACGTAATCTCTATGACTGATGGTGTAGGTGCTAGAGAAAATGGTGGGAAAAAAGAGGCAAATCAACGACTCAAGGCTGCTCAAAAGGCTAGTAGCATAATCGGATTTAACTGGACCAAAAATTATAATTTTGAAGACAATGCTTTAGACACATATCCTAATCTTGAAATAATAAAAGCTGTGGAAAAAATAAAGAATGATGTCGATCCTGATATTGTTTATACACATAGTGGTGCAGATTTAAATATTGATCACAGAATTGTAGCAAAATCTGTATTGACTGCTTTTAGACCCCAACCAAATGAAACATGTAATGAAATCAGGCATTTTGAAGTTCCGTCAGCAACAGATTATGGACATGAAAGCATTACTGGAACTTTTAGGCCTAATCTATTTATAGATATATCTGAAACATGGGAAACAAAAGAGCTTGCACTTAATGCTTACGAATCAGAAATGAGAAATTATCCTCATAGTAGATCAATTGAAGCTATGAGTAATCTTGGTAAGACTAGAGGAAATCAAGTTGGATTACACATGGCCGAAGCCTTTCAGGTAATAAGAAAAATAATTCATTAAAATGAAAATCGTAATAGCTAGTTCGAAGAACTGGTTTTATATAAAAAGTGGTATTGAAAGTCGTAATGATGTAAAGCTAGTTTCTAAACAGGAGGAACTATCATTAGAATTTTTGACTGAATTTAATCCTGAATTAATTTTCTTTCCACATTGGAATTGGATTGTTCCAGAAGAAATTCACTCTAGGTTTACGTGTATTGTATTTCACACTGCGCCCCTTCCTTATGGAAGAGGTGGAAGCCCTATTCAAAATTTAATATTAAACAATTTCACAGATTCACCAGTTTGCGCTTTAAAAATGACTTCCAAAGTTGATTCTGGTCCTATATACTCAAAAAAAAATGTCAGTCTTGACGGTCCTCTTCATATAATTTTTGAAAGAATTAATACTGTAGTTAATAAATTAATTGAAGAATTAATTGAAGAATTACCTGTGCCTGTCGACCAATCTGGAGAAATTCATAATTTTGAAAGATTAACAGAAACTGATAATGAACTAACAGGTGAATATGAAATCAATGATTTATACAATAAAATTAGGATGCTAGATTCACCTGACTATCCAAAAGCTTTTGTTCAAATCGATAACTATAAAATAGAATTTTCTAATGCTGAAGTTCTTGATGAAGAAATAAGTGCAGATTGTACTTTTAAAAAATTAGAAGATTCATAAAATTAGAGATTTATTAAGTAAATAATAAAAAATAATTACTTAATTTAATTGTGTTGTAATTTTTATATTTTTACTTTTTGTTAATAATTGATATGCATGGAAAATTTCAAAAATATAAAGTTCAATTTTATAAAGTGTTATATTTATTTCGAGTTAGCAAATCATATTGTGAGAAATAGTAAATGGGAATAAAGATTTGAATAAAAGTTCTTTGACAAGCTGATGATTTTGTGAAATCTCTACAAATAGAAACATTATTATTATGAACTCCATAATTTTCATTAAGAAAACCAAAAATATAATCTGTTAAATAATAACCTAAACCATCAAATAATTGTGGAGTTTGTATAAAAGCAAAGAATACCCAAATTACTGGAATAAATAAAACTCTGTAATAATTTGTATTTTGTTTAACTAAGTAAAAAATATAAAATATAAAATATATTGGGACAATACTCCAAATCCCACTAGGTGAAAGCATACCAAGTATCGTTTGAATTTCATTCGTAATTAAAAGCATGAATGAAACACCTAAAACAAAAAGTCCCTGAAGAATAAGGTAGATGGTTTCTTTATTTAACTTGTATATAAATAAGTAATAACATACAAAAAATATAGAATGATAGATAATTATCGTATATAAAGATTCTGGTACTTGACCTATTCCACGAGTATTGGTACTTTCATTGCTAAATATTTCAAACCATGTTAAAAACATAAATATATTTGAAAAAATAACTTGTTTTAAAACAATCGTATTTTTGACTAATTGTTTTTTAGAGAGAAAAAAAGAAGAAATCAAAAATATCATAAGAGACTCAAGTCGTAATATTAAAAAAATAGAAAGCGCTAAAAAATATAATATATGATCAAATTCTTCTAATAAGTAGTGTTGGAATAAAATAAAAGTTAATAATATTCCAAATAAGAAATGTACATTTAAATAAAATAAATGAAAAATTAATACTGGAGTGAATAATAATATAAATCTAAATATTTTGCTAAAAATATCGTTTTGTAGAAAAAAATTATTTTTCTTTAAGTAACTGTTAATTGATAGAAGACCCAGTGTGTTTACTAAACCTGGAATAATTGCTACATAATTGATATTTATAATATCAAAATACCCACTGATAATAATCAAGGGTATTGATCTAAAATCAATTAACAATGAAAATTGTTTGTTTTTAAAATTAAGACCTTCTGTGTAGAAATATGCAATAGAATCGTTAGTCGAAGTATTTAATTCAAAAAAGTTAACAATGAAAAATAATATTGAAACTATTACAAATAATTGTAGATATTGTTTTAATATAAAATTTTTAAATCTTATTAATAAAACGATTGTCAGAAAAATATAAAAATAATACTGGATATTTAGTAAAGCATTATTAAATATTAGATACGATGACCAGCTTATAAAAATGAGGGCTAAAAGTCCTACAAGAGAATGTTCTAATCCAAAGTTTATTTCTTTTTTAATCGGTGTTTTTCTAAAATTTGCTAATACAAAGCCAAGACTATATATTGAAAAACTCTTAACAAGGATTGTGAAGAGTTCAGTTACCATAGCTCAAAAAGTAAAGAGTATTTGTATTGTTAGAGTAGATAGCAACAAGCGTTTCAGATTTATCTATATTTTCAACAATGATTTTCAACAGTTCTGTATTTATTGGCTTTCTTGAGTTATATCTTTGTTCATAATTTGGCTGTGAATAAAAAGTTTCTAAGTAGTACTCTTTAAAGGTCGTGATGTTTTCAATCTTAATATTTTGATCACCTAAATCATCTAAATAAATCAGATTTGCATTTGATATTCCACTTATTTTTTCTTCATCAATATACCCATTATGATAAATAGTTTTATCCTTTAAAACAGTTCTTAAATCCCTATAGGGTTGAATTATTTCAATATAGTTTGACCTTGAGAGTTCTAAACCCTTATTAAAGTTATCTAAACCAAATATAAGGATAAATAGAAAAGCTAAAAAAATTAAAGCTGCGGAGTTTTCATTAAGTACTTTATAAAATACGACACTCAAGAGCCCCAAGAAAAATATTGGAATCCAAAAAGTTTTAATTATGTAGATTAGTTTGTAGTCCTGTATGTCTTCTACTATTAAATTAATTTTAGTAACCTGAGTTAGGCTCTCATTCTGATTGTAATTAGAACCCACAACTTTGTTTTTGCAATTATCGAGCTCTCCTTCAAACTCGATAATTTGATCAAGATATGTACTTGTATTAAAAAAAATTTGCTTATATCTAATAAATAAAATACTTTCACCCACAGTATGCGGGCAGTTGCCATTGAAAGTCAATAAATTATCAGATGATAAAGGAGGATTATTGTGTTGAAATTTTGATTCTATGAAGCTGCTTGTAAAAAATATACAAAATAAAACAATTAAAACCTCGAATAAATACTTATGCAATAATTTCATAATTAATTATTGCATAAAGGTGTTAACGAATAGATAAAAAACTATAAAGCTTATTCTAAGTGTTCTCGGATCAGGTTGGTTTAGGTACACAATATATGTTAGTGGCCAGAGGCAGAATCGAACTGCCGACCCCTTGTTTTTCAGACAAGTGCTCTACCGACTGAGCTATCTGGCCAAATGTGGCGGGGACGACGGGATTCGAACCCGCGACCTCCTGCGTGACAGGCAGGCGTGAACTCCAGACTTCACCACGCCCCCAACTCTTTAATAAAGAATACTACATAACCTATATTAAAAAAATTTATTTGTGGGTCGGGTGGGAATCGAACCCACGACCTTGAGCTTAAAAGGCTCCTGCTCTACCAATTGAGCTACCGACCCCAAAAAAGTTTACTTGGAAATATTACACCAAAATAAAACTAAACTTATAGAGAATTCACTCAAATTACTCTCCGGTCATACCAAATACTTCATTAAGCGTTTTTATTAAAATTTTAAAATCTAAAGCAGGAGACCAATTTTCAATATAATCTATATCTTTCTCTACCCATCTATCAAAATTATTATCCTGTCTTAAGGTAACTTGCCACAAACCAGTTATTCCGGGTTTTACTGAAATTCTTTTGAGGTGTTTTAGTTCGTATTGTTTTACTTCTTTAATTATTGGGGGCCTTGGGCCAATAAATGACATCTCATTTTTTAATACATTTATGATTTGTGGTAATTCATCTAAACTTGATTTACGAAAAAATGAACCTAACTTCGTTACTCTTGGATCATTATTTGCTTTAAATGCTATCTTTGTCTTTGTATTGAGTTTTTCTAATTCATCATCACTTATATTCTCATTATTCATTGTTCTAAATTTTATAATTTTGAAATATCTCCCATTTAGTCCAACTCGGTTTTGAGTGTAGAAAATTGGCCTACCTTGAAAAATTAAAACTGTTGCAGAAAGTGGGACTATTAATATAAGAAATATTGGAAGAAATATAGTAAGAAGCAAGACGTCTTCAAGGTTTTTAATAACTTTATTTAAACTTGTTGATTTATGAATTAATTTATATTTTTCATTTTTAAATTCATAAACATTAATTCCAAAATAGTTTGATATTTCAATAACCTCATGAAAACTTAACTCCTCAAACTTATTTTTATTGAATATCAAACCTCTTAAATTTGAACTTTTAAGTAGGCTTGTTAGTGCATCTAAGAGGTTTGAAGGGAAATCTTTATAGTCACAAAAAATAAAATTTTTATTATATTCACATAATCTTTGATCAAAAGAAATATAGATATCGTCAATATTTTTATCAAAAGTCCTAATTAGAAACGTTGTAAATACAAAAAAGACTACAGTATGAATTAAGTAAAAAGTTCTACTTAGATTAATAAATTTTATCAGCCACATAATAAATACAAATAATGTTTGCTGAGTAAAAAAAGCTGTTAAATATAAAAAAGTTTTAGATTCGATTTCAACTAAAAATGTAATAAAGTAATAAACCAAAGATGTAGATAAATTTAAAATTAACAAAAGTTGTAATTTGCTAATATTTAAACTACTAAAATTAGTTTCAAAAGTTCCATTTCTATAGTAAGTAAGAAAATATGAAGCAAAAATACTGGAATTAAAAATAAATAAATACCAAAAATATGTTTTTATACGAGTCATGTAATACAACTTTATTATCATATCTCTTCCTATTCAAAGAATAAAAAATAAATTATTATAAACATATGCCTATTTACTGTCTTAATATTTCTGTATCGACAAACTCAAAAGAGGAAATTATTGATGATATTTATAACAAAAAAAATATCTCTATTGCAGGATGTAATGTAAATACAGCTGTGAGGTCTTATTTTAATAAAAATTTAAATAGTATTATTAATTCACATGACTATAGAATTCCAGATGGATATCCACTAACTTGGCCAATAAATTTAACATCTAAAAAAAAATTTGAAAGATTGGCAGGTGCAGATATTTTTGACACTCTTGTTGAAAACGATAAAATATTAAAGCATTTTTTTATTGGTGGAACATTAGAAGTCTTGGATAAGATGAGTGAAAATATTCATAAGATTAATAATGATTTTCAAATATGTGGACTCTTTTCACCTCCATTCTCGCCAATAGATGAATGGAACCTAAATAAAATTGCAAAACTAATTGTGGATAGTAAAGCAGATATGGTGTGGGTAGGGCTAGGTTTTCCTAAACAAGAAATTTTTATGCAAAAAATAAAACCTTTAATACCCGGTGTTTCAATGTACGGTGCTGGTGCAATATTTCAATGGACAGCTGGTGAAATTAAAAGAGCACCTAAAGCTTGGCAGTCATCAGGGTTTGAATGGCTATGGAGATTATTTCAAGATCCAAAGAGGCTGTGGAAGAGATACTTTCAAGACAATACGATATTTATCTTTCTATTTTTATATCAATTAATTAAAAATCCTAAATTTGACCGTCCTTTAAAAAATTGATGTGAAGAATATCCACATTGTTTTGCATACTAAGTATTAAGATATACACATGATTGCAGGAATCAAAGATATTGAATCTGAAATATCCAACATACTGAATGAATTTGAAATTGAGGATAGTGTTGAAATAAGATATTCGAATATTGAAAATACTGATATTCAATGTAATAACCTCGTAAGGTACTCGAATGCTCCAAATATAAATGACATAAAAGAGAAATTAGAAAAATCTTTATTAGCTAATCCGTTTATCGAAAATATTAAGATTGCTAAAAATGGATTTATTAACTTAAATTTTTCTAATGAATATTTAATGAAATTTTCGAAAAACCATAATGAACGAATTATTTCACCAAAAAAAGAATCTGTACTTTTTGATTATGGCGGACCAAATATTGGGAAAGATTTACATGTTGGACACATCAGAACGCTAAATATTGGTAGATCTTTATATAATATATTTAAACTAGCAGGCCATGATGTTGTCTCTGATATTCACTTAGGAGACTGGGGAATGCCAATAGGATTAATACTGGCTTACATCGAAAAAGAGACCATAGATATAAACTCACTTACATATATTGATCTTGAAATAATATATCCTAAAGCAAGTGAGCTTTCTGCAGGTAATAAAGATTTTTATAAAGAAGCTCAAGAAATATCAAAAAAATTAAATTCTAAAAATGAAAAATATCTTTCTCAATGGAAGATAATTTATAATCTTGCAATACCGAATATTAAAAAATTATTACAGAATTTAAATTATGAATTTGATTTATGGAGAGGTGAAAGCGATGTTGTAGATGAAGTCAAAACTGTTGTTGTTAATGCACAAGAAAAAAATCTTGTCGTAGAAGACGATGGAGCATTGGTTTCAACAGAAAAAGAAGATCCACCAATACTAATTACTAAATCAGATGGATCTTATTTGTACTTGACGACCGACCTGGGAACAGTAGTGCACAGAGAAAAAAATCAAAAGTGTGATAAATATATTTATGTAGTTGATTCAAGACAAAAAAATCACTTTGAACAAGTTTTTAAAACGGTAAAGCACTTCAACCTCTCTTCAAGCAGCTTTATTCATGTTGGGTTCGGAACTGTAAATGGACCCGATAAAAAACCCTTTAAAACTCGTGATGGAAATGTTTATAAGCTAAGCAAGCTTCACGAAGATATTAAAGAAAAATTGAGAAAATATAATGCAAATGAAGAAGTTTTAAATGTTTTAACTAACACAGTTTTAACATTTTCGGATTTGTTACCTAATAGAAGTCAAAATTATGAATTTGACTTAGAAAAATTTACTGACATAAATGGTAAAACAGGAGTTTATATTCAGTATGCCCAAGTAAGAGCTCGGAAACTATTAGCATCAAAAGTTGAAATAATAGACACGGATATAGATAGTGAATATAATCTTGATGAAAGAAAGCTACTATTACTTTTAAGTAAATTTGATTACTTTTACAGTCAAAGTTTAGATAACTATCAACCTCATCACTTAGCTGAATATCTTTATAGTCTTTGTCAAACTTTTAACTCTTTTTATGCAAATAATAAAATCTTTTCAGATGACACACCTGCTGAAATAAAATTAAAGAGAATAGAAATTGTTGATAATTTTTATAATTTAACTAGTTTAATTTTTAGATGCCTTGGAATTAAACTAGTTGACTCAATGTAGATTATATAAATAATTGAGAAGATAAAATCCACATGAATAAAACTAAACTAAATGAATAATTTTTAACCAAAACCAATTTGGATCCAAAATTTTGCAAAATAAATAACACAATTGGTACCGTAATAAACCCTGAGAAAGATACAGCTCTGGTAATTGCTTTAAGTTCTATCAAGATAAGATTATCCGATGGAATAAATATTTGTGTAGATATTAAAAGGAAAGCAGAAAAGAATATAACTGTAAATATATTTATTACTAAATCACTAAAATTAGAATTTTTCAATACCGGATAGTTTAAAAATTCAATAGGAAAAAATAATACAAACAAAGCCAAGAAAAATATTATCAGAGACCAAAACATTGCTTGACCAGACCAAGTAGTTAAGGTGTTTTCATCATTTGTAGTTTGAAGCATAAGATATATTGAAAACCCCATAAGCAAGCTTCCGAGTGTGTACATATATAGACTGACCACGGATGAAATAATATTATTTGAAATTTTTGAAATTATATTATTTGTTTTTACAATATTCATACAACAGTATATTAATAGTTTTTATATTAAAATAAGATTGAGAATATGGATTTAATAGATACACCTAACCCAAATGCAAAGAAAGTGGTAGTTGACTTATCTTCGCCTGAGGACAAAGAACTAGGCGAAAAGCTATCTAATGAGATAAGTGAAATTTATGGGGTCTCTTCGATTTTTCTTGGCCCTGGATTTGTAACAATTATAAAAGATGAAAACACGGAGTGGGATTCAATAAATCAAGACATTATTAACATCTTTGATAAACTGTAATGTATGGAAACCTTTAATCAAGATCCAAAACCAGGAAGATTAATTTTACCTTTAGTTTTAATCGGTATGATTGCAACAACCTACACATTTATAAATAGGGTAGCTGACAATAATCAATTAGAAATAATTGAAGAACAACCTGTTGAACAGGTACAAGAAGTTGTTGATGAAGACACTACAACAACGTCAACCACTACAACGACGCTTCCAAGAAATTACGTTGAATACCTTGAAGAAATTACAGCTGAAAAGATACAAGCAATAGAGCTCGGGAAAAAGGTCTTAGAGGCTAACGAAAAGTGGGATGAAAAATCAATAACTTATCAAGAAGCAAAACAAGAATTTGCAGAATTTATCGATGACACGGAGTTATTTACAAACATTATTGCAGAACCTGGACCACCTGCAGAATTTAGTAATTTAGTTTCAAGCCACAATGAATTAATCACATTAGTAAATTTAGTTTACGACGATACTATTGAACTGCTTGCAGGTCTCGAATCTTCAGATACTGGTGAAAAAAGAGCAGCTGCACTAAATTCTTTCAATACAAATCTTGATCAGTTTATTAACAAAATTGAAGAAATAGTTGCTGCAGCAACTTCTAGCTAGAAGCTGCTGAACACACTGTGTCAATCATCAACATTGCAATAACATAAGGGTCGCCATTTGCATTTGGTCGCCTATCTTCTAGGTATCCTTTTTTGTCTACTTCAACTTGCCAAGGAATCCTAACCGACGCACCTCTGTCACTAACTCCGTAAGAAAAGGTATCAAAACTTTGAGTTTCATGATCCCCTGTTAGTCTGTCTTCAATATTTGCACCATAATTTTTAACATGCAAATCTGCATTCTTACCAAGAGCTTCACAACCTGCAACTATGGCATCATATCCACCATCTTCCCTCATTTGTTTAGTTGAAAAGTTAGTATGCATACCAGCACCATTCCAATCACCTTTTACAGGTTTTGGATCTAGAGTTGCAGAGATGTTCCAATCTTCAGCAATTCTGTAGAGTAACCATCTTGCAATCCAAATTTGGTCGCCTATATCTGGTGCTCCAACAGGTCCAATCTGAAACTCCCACTGACCTGGCATTACTTCTGCATTTGTTCCAGAAATTCCAAGTCCAGCTTCTATACATGCTGTCGCATGTGCTTCTGAAATATCACGTCCGTAGACCTCATCTGCTCCCACACCACAGTAATAACCGCCTTGTGGAGCTGGATAGCCTGAAGGGGGGAAGCCAAGAGGTTGTCCGTACTTTAGTGAGTCATAAGACTGTTCATAAAATGTATATTCCTGCTCCATACCAAACCATGGTTCAAACTCACCAAAGTTAGATGCAGACTCAACTAATGCTGCTCTTGTGTTTGATGAATGTGGAGTCATGTCAACATTTAGCACTTCACACATAACTAATATATTGTCTCCACCTCTAATTGGGTCAGGAAACTGAGCAACTGGTTTCAATACGCAATCAGATTGGTCACCTGTTGCTTGTTGTGTACTTGATCCATCAAAACCCCAAATTAGTGGTTCTGTTCCTTGTTCCATTATTTTTGTTTTACTCCTTAATTTTGCGGTAGGAGTCAGACCGTCAATCCATATATATTCTGCTTTTATCTTCATAAAAATAATGTAATATGTATTCAAAGCAATGTTGTTACAGAAATATTAAATTATTGTTTCCAAATGATAGATACATATATAAACATAGAGAAGACTCACAAAGAGTTCGCTAAACATTTAAAAGATGTTGGTGTAAATAAACTCGTACTAAAAGATATTCAGAGTCCCAAGCAAATCAAACTAGTAGTTACTTCCCTTGGTAAATATGGCGATACTAAAAAAAACCTTTCTGATTTAGAATCCGCAAACAAATCATTCCCTACATTAATTGTTGTAAATGAGGATGACTTTACTCAAACTGTAGATTTAATTCAGAACCCACAAATAGAACTAATTTCAAGTAGTAGCAAATTAGAGGAAGTATTAGCAAGAGTTCATGCTTTAGTGGGTGATGGAGAGTCAGAAATCCTTGAGTTTAAAGATTTAACTATAAATTTAAAAACATATGAAGCTAAAGCTGGTGAAGTACTTTTGGACTTAACTTTTATGGAATATGAATTATTAAAGTTTTTTGTTGAGAACCAGGAAAATGTATGGTCAAGAGAGGAATTACTCGAAAAAGTTTGGGGGTACGATTATTTTGGTGGGGCAAGAACTGTTGATGTTCACGTAAGACGTTTACGTGCAAAACTAGGAGATGTCAGAAACGATTGGATAAAAACTGTACACTCAGTAGGTTATAAGTTTAACTAAAGCTGTTGCCGCAACCACAGGTTCTTGATACATTTGGATTATCTATTGAAAACCCAGTTTCCATTAATCCTTCTTTGTAGTCAAGAGTGGCACCTTTGATGTGTTCTAAGCTTTGAGCATCAACAACTATGTTGACTTCACCATATTCTTCAATGACATCGCCATCAAACTTATCAGTATCAAAAAACATTTCGTAGGAATAGCCCGAACAACCTCCAGGTTTTACACCCATTCTGAGAAAGCTGTCTTTAGAATCTTGCTCAGCTTTAAGCTCAATTAGCTTACTGACAGCACTTTCAGTAGCAAGAACTGTTCTTGATGATTTTATTTGTATATCCATAATTCTATTATAACAAAGATATATTTATTCAATAAATTTGTAATTACATCTTTTACAAAGTTACTTAGAATAACATTATGGTACAAAATGATATTTTATTAAAACATCTGTCATCAATATATGACCCTGAATTAGCAGTAAATATAGTCGATTTAGGCATGGTAAAAGATATCCAACATATAGAAAAAGATGTACAAATAAAGCTAGCTCTAACAATTGCTGATTGTCCAATGAGAAATCAGATCGAAACAGAGATAGAGAGAAAGCTACTCTTATTAGAAAATGTTGATTCTGTTGAAATTACGACAACCGCTATGAATCAAGAAGACCGTACCGCAGTTATGGAAAAAGCTAGAAAAAAAGCAAGAGAGAATGCCCAACCAACCAATATAAATCCCAGAACAAGGGTTGTTGCTATTGGAAGTGGGAAGGGAGGGGTAGGAAAATCTACTCTGTCAGCAAATATAGCTCTTGGATTATCAAAAGCTGGATTTAAAACTGGATTGCTTGATGCAGACATATGGGGTTTTTCTATACCACGGCTATTGGGAATCACAGGAAGAATAGAAGCTAATGAAAATAAGAAAATGGTACCTTACAAATTTAATGAACTTGAAGTTGTTTCAACTGGATTAATTACTAGCGATGAAGATACTGCATTGATGTGGCGTGGGTTAATGCTCAGTAAAGCTCTGGAGCAGTTCCTGACTGATGTTGAATGGGGAGAGTTAGATTATTTAATAATAGATCTTCCGCCTGGTACTGGGGATATTCAAATGGCACTAAGTAGACTCCTACCTCAAGCTGAACTTATAGTTGTAACAACACCTCAGCTAATGGCACAGAAAGTTGCAACAAGAGTTGCTGACATGGCCAAAAGAAGCTTCATCCCATTGCTTGGAGTAATAGAAAATATGTCTTACTTTGAGTCAAACTCAGGGGAAAAATACAATTTGTTTGGTGAAGGTGGCGGTGAGGCTTTATCGGAGAAGTTTGGACTACCACTGTTATCTAAGATTCCAATAAGTGAAGATACAAACAACAAAGCTGATGGAGGTATTCCTCTTATAAACCAAGAAAATGATTCTTCAACAAAATTAGCAATTGAAAAACTTGTAAAAGATATAGCTATAAAGCTTCCTCCTGTTGTAGATGAGACATGCACAGGTAGGCTTGCAAAAGTTTTTGAAGAACTTTCAAAGTAATGGAAAATATATCTGTTAATGAACTGACTGACTCTACAAACTCCTCTTTACCAAGAGAGATAAAAGTTGCTTTAGCTAGAGAGGTGCTTTCCCAAGAAGAAAACATTGAAAAAGCAAAAGAAAAATTTTCTGAAATAGTTAAAAATTTAGAACAAAAAAAACAAAAAGAGGTGGTTAACGCCACAGGTACAGTATTACATACAAATTTGGGAAGATCGCCAAATAACATAAGCTTTTCTGGTAGGTATACAAATGTTGAATATGATTTAAAAAATTACAGACGTGGCATAAGAAATGAGTATCTGTCTTCAGCTCTAAGTAGTTTTCTTGGATGTGAAGGGATAACATTTGTTAATAATAATGCTTCTTCTCTATATTTATCATTACGTGCATTGGCAAAAAGTTATGAATTTCAAAATGTGATTATCTCTAGAGGTGAAATCATTGAGATTGGAGGCTCTTATCGCCTACCTGAAATAATTAAAGAAACTGGACTTCAGATGATTGAAGTTGGAACTACAAATAAAACTAATCTAAATGACTATACAAGAGCATTGAAAGATTTTCCTAACTCAATCATTTTAAAAGTTCATAGATCAAATTACTCAATTTCGGGTTTTACAGAAGAAGTAAGCATAAAAGAACTATCGGACATTAAGGAAAATTATGAAACTGTTCTCATACATGACCTTGGAAGTGGCTTAGTTGTAGATAGGAAGTTTCTTGAAGTAAATCATATCGATATATTTAATAACGAAACCTCTGTTCAAAATTCTTTAGATGATGGATCCGACTTAGTTATGTTTTCTGGAGACAAGCTTTTCGGTTCTGTTCAGTCAGGAATTATTGCTGGTAAAAGTAAGTTGATTGAAAATATCAAAAATTATAGTCTATTTAGAACCTACAGATGTTCGCCGCTAACTCTCTTTGAACTTCAAAAAACTGTAGCTCACTATATAAATAAAGATGAATTAAATATTCCTTTTTGGTACTTAGTATCGCAAAATTACCAATCACTTAAAATGAGAATAGAAAATATTGTCTCTGAATCTAGCATTAAATTTGAAATTGAGGAAGGAACTAGTTTAATTGGAGGTGGTACCCTTCCTGACGTTACTATGACATCACCTGTCTTGATTATAAATGAAGAGGCTAGTAGCTCTTTACTTGACATGTTTCTACAGAATGAAATCCCTATAATTCCTCACTTTTACAAAAATAGAATCTGTATTGACTTACGAAGTGTGTTTGAAGATCAAGATAAGATAATTAAAACTTGCCTAAATAAATTATGACAGTTCTTGCTACTGCTGGTCATGTTGATCACGGTAAGTCGACATTGGTTAACTTTTTAACAAATCAAGAAACAGATAGGTTAGCTGAAGAAAAAAATAGAGGTTTAACTATAAATCTTGGGTATACGTATTTTGAATATCAAAGGAGAGCAATTTCAATAGTTGATGTTCCTGGTCATCAGGATTATTTTAAAAATACAATTGCTGGTTTCTCAAATGTAAATGGGGTGCTGTTTTGTATTGATTCGGTTCAAGGGTGGTCACGACAATCAGAAGAGCACTTTAAATCAATTGTGAACTTAGGAATTAGAGATATTCTTGTAATTTTTACTAAGACTGACTTACTAGAAAAAACTCTGAAAAAAGACAGTATCATAAAAAAATTTTCAAATATTAAAAACTTAAATTTTCAGATCACAGAATTTAGCTCAAAAACAAGTAATAAAGAAGATTTTCATAAAGAGATTAATGACTTTTTTAAAGATACTGGAGCTGATGAAGAAGGTACTATCTGGGTTGATAGAACTTTTTCAATTGACGGTATTGGCACAGTGGTAACTGGAACAGCAAGTAATAATCTAGATCTAAGTAAACTATATGTATCTGATCATAAAAGTCCTCTTGAAGTCAAAAAAATACAAAGTCTCGGGAAAGATATAGAAAAAATTGTCTCTACATCACGAATTGCTATTTCTCTTAAAAAAAATCCATCACAACCTCTTCAGAGGGGTGATATTCTTTCAAATAATTTATTAGATAAAGCTGAATATTTAATTCTTGAGACAGAAAATGAAGCACTCTCTTTTGAAACAAAAGATACTACAAGAGCTTATATTGGTACATCTAATCAGATAGTAAAACAAGTGAAGTGCTTGTATGTGGAAGGCAAAAACTATGCAGTAGTTCATTTAGGTAGTCCAATAAGTACTATTGAGGGTCAAAACATTCTGCTACATGACCTATCGAAAAATGATTTTATAGGAGGAGAAATTATATTAAAAACTAATAATAATTTTCAGATAAAAAAGCTTCTCAAAAACAAAAAAAAATTGGACCAGAACTTACTGTTGGAGATTTTGACTTTTACTCCTAAAAAATATATAAATAAAAATATTTCATATTTTGAACTAGAAGATAAATTTCTATCATCTGAAAATCTCAACTTTCTTATAAATAAAATTACCGATAATTTACAAAAAATAAACAATATGGGTGTTGAAGATTATTTTTATAAAATACTATTTATTGAAAAATTTTTAATAGAAAAAATTTTAGATCAAATAGATAAATTTGATTTAGTAAAAAATCAAATTATTTATAAGAAGAAAACAACAATTGATTTAAAAATTTATAAAACGATTCTAAATGAATTAACACCTGAATTAAGCATTAAAGAGGTTGATCTATCTAAATATGAAAAAGAAGCTGTCAAAACACTTTTTATGAACAATTATCTTTATAGAATTAATAAAAAGTTAATAATTTCGGATCATCATAAGAACACTCTCATTGAACTATTAAAAGACTTGCCTAATATTTTTACAGTAAAAGAGTTTAAAGATAAAGCCAGTTTGTCCAGGAAGTATGCAATTCCATATTTAGAGTTCTTAGATAATGAGTCTCTTACTGCAAAAATAGAGGATAGCGGAAAGAGAAAGAAGCTAGTTTGAGATAAAGATGCCTTCTCTTTTTCTCTCTACTTCATTCAACCCACCCCAAACACCAAAAGGTTCAGAAATTTCATTTGCTTCTTCAAGGCATTCAATTTTTACAGGACATCCGCTACAAACTGCTTTTGCTTTAGCTTCCCTCTTTTCTCTGTCTTCTTTTTTTTCAAAAGTAGCAGGAGGAAAAAATAAATTACTGCTGTGTTGTCGGCAGAGAGCATCGTATTGCCAAGTTGAAATTTTTATTTGAAGCATATTAAAACAATAAACTACAATTTTTATGTGTAAAAAGATTTTTTTCGCGAAGTATTCGCTTATATTGACAATTTTCCGTCTTCTTCGGAGAGAATTACGTCCTGCATTTCTTTAAGCGATCTATCTTTATTTTTATTAACAACTATTTGTTTAACTCCCAGCTTCACAAGAACCTGTTGTTCATTTAAAACTTCTAGTACTTGCGCTTTTTTGCCACTTAATGATGACATTGCGCTTGTGTCAGTAGTAAGTCTTGACCTGATTACTGTAGGTATTGCTATAAAGTAGAAAAAAGCAAGCATTATTGAACAACCAAACATAAGAAATTGGTTAATTTTTAACTCATAATTGTTAAACATCACCAGGCACGATGAATGAAGTATCAGGAATGATCCAATTCCTAAAAAGCCAAAATAACCTCTAGATAATATTTTTATATAAGTTAGGAAAGAAATTAGAAAAATAAATAATCCATAATAATTTAAACCAAATTCATTAAATGTCATGGAAGAAAATGAAATTAAAAGAGCTCCAATAAATGCCATGATTCCCGGACCAATAGCAAATAATTCTAAACCAATCAAAGCAAAACCAAGACCAAAAAACATATAGGTAAATAAAGGATTTGATATAGAAATGTAGAATCTTTCAGCTAAAGAAGGTTTAATAAATTTTATTTCTTCGATTGCTGTCGAAGTTATGTCGAAGTTAACAATCCCCACTGCATTATCTAGGTTTGTCGATATATCTTCCATACCTAATTTCTCAATAAATGCTCCTATTGACCCGACAATCATATACCCCTCATATATACCTTCTTCTCCGGTAACCAACATAGTTGAACTTAGGGGATCTAAATCTGGCGTTGAAGAACATATGTTAACTAGACACGGATTGGAATTAAAAATATCTTCATTAGTATTTTGAGGCATATTTGTTACCAGAGTTCCTGGTGATAGGCCAATAAAATCAAAATCTTTAAGCAGCTCTGCATTAATTTCTGTTTTGTTTGGTCCAACCCAAATGGCTTTTGGGATGATGACACTTTCTAATATTTCGCCTAACTTAATGATACTTTCTTGACTTACATCATTGGCGTTGTACTGGACAATGAAAAGCTCATCATCGTTAACTTTATTTTCATCAAAGTATCTTTCAATAGCATTAATGTGACCGCTGGAAAAAATTCCTTCAATCTCAAATATGCTTATCTGTGTTACATTTACAGCTGCAAAAAATAATATCGGTAATAGTTTTAACATTTTATATACTTAAATATATACAATAGTAGTCTTTTAAAACTGTGAAAATTTGCTTAATAACTGATAACGCGTGGGTAAAGGATTCTTTACTTAAATTTCTTGATTTTGAATACAATTTTACACATCTTGATAATGTCGATGAGATTAAATTATCTTATGATTATATTTTCGTTGATATGCAAGTAAATAATAACGGAGGGCCCTCAATTGTTAGGGAAATTAGTAGGGATATAAAATTTCAAAATTCTAAAATTATTCTATTAATTGATAGAGAAGCTGACATTTTTCAAGCAAAAAGAGTCGGAGCTGATGCATATTTGCTTAAACCAATTGATAAAACTAATTTAAAAAACCTTTTTACTTAAACAGAAAATACTTTAAAATCAAATATACATATTGAGTACTGACTACATAATCATCATTCTTATAGCAATTTGCTTGTTTTTCTCTGCGTTGCTTTCTGGCTCTGAGACTGCTATTACCTATGTTCCGAGAGAGAAAATACATCAACTTAAAGACTCAAAGAGAAATAATAAAATAAAGAAAGCAAAAGATGAGTTAGAAAAAACTATCGGAGGGATACTGGTAGCTAATAATTTTGTAAATATTCTTATGGCTTCTCTTTCAACAATATTATTTGTTCGCTTATTAAAAGGTGATGAAACTGCAGGATCAGCTTTATCAACACTAGTAATAACATTACTTGTACTAGTAATTGGAGAGATTACTCCTAAAACGATTGCATCAAGAAATCCGATTGGTTTCCTATCAAAAACTGCATTTATAATAGATTTTCTTTCAAGGGCCTTCGCTCCATTTACGAGCCTGATTACAAATTCAATAGATAGAACTTCTAAACAGGGAGATATGGATGGTGACAACGAAATAACAGAAGCAGATATTCAAGCTCTTACCGCTCTTGGTGAAATGGAAGGACAGATTTTGCCAGCTGAAAGAGAGATTATTGATTCACTACTAGATTTTTCTGACAGGCCAATTAAAGAAATTATGACACCAAGAGTTGATGTTTTATTTCTTTCTTTACCAGTAAATATGGTAGATGTTAAAAAGATTGTTGACGAAAAAAGAATATCAAGAATGCCTATTTCGAGGTCAGAGTCTTTAGATGATACCTTTGGAATTGTTTACGTAAAAGATATATTTAATTTAGATATTTCAGTAAATTCTGTCGAAATTGAAAATTTAGTAAAAGACGCAATATATCTTCCTGAATATACCACAGTCTTATCAGCCCTTAATATTCTTAGAGAGAATCAAGCAAGCTTTGCTTGTGTGATTGACGAAAACGGTGGTATTGAGGGAGTAATTACTATAAAAGACGTTCTTTCTGAGTTTGTTGGTGATTTACCAGATGAACATGATGAGAGGTTTTCAGGAATTAGAAGACTTGGTCCTGGACAGTGGGTTGTAGAAGGCAAAACTGATATTGATGACTTTGAAGAATTTTTTGGTCTAGACCCACAGGAATCAGATGTAGCAACAGTTGGAGGACTTTACTTAAGCTACTCTGAGAAACTTCCAAATATAAATGAAAAAATTACAATACATGGTTTAGAACTTACAGTAACTGCTGTTGATAATCGAAGGATAGATTCACTAATAGTTAAAAAAATATCTAAAATTAACTAGTGAAACAGATTTATCAATATCTTATATTTATATTATTTTTTGCTGTTTGCAGTACTACACAAACCCCTATAAATTTGTCTTCTCTTTCTGAGACTGTTGGTTCCACTACTAACAAAATAGAGATAAATAGTTCCAACTGGACTGAATTCCTCGGAAAAAGCAATCAAGGAAATTTTGTTGCCTTAAGAGTAGATGAGAGCATTTCTGATGATCGAGTACTTGTTGTTTTTGATATTGAAAGCCTCGAGGAAGGAATTGAAGACGGTGGTAGAGTCATGAACCCCCTTGACAGAAATGTTATAGACAAAATGGCTTCTTTAGGAATACTCCCTATTTCAGATACAGTAATTGCGCTTCAAAAAAATTTAGATCCAAGTAAATTTACAACATCCTTTAATGTACAAGGAGATTTTCATAATTCTGATATTACAAAAATTGATTTTACTGAATATTTTACACAATATACCAGTGGCCTTTTACCCTCATTCTTTATTGAATCATCTAAAAATAATATTTTTATGATTGGAGGAAAAGGCAATATTGTAAAAATGAATATTAATGATGGGTCAGTTGCAGAGTTGAATTCAAACCTCTCAGAGATAATAGAGTCTCAAGAATATTCCTCAACCGTAAATGGTTCAGACTATAGCTCCAGAATGGGGATAAGAGATACAGTGATTGATACGAGAAATAATTTTCTGTTGGTTACAGCTATTAAAAAAGATGAAAAGGAGAACTGTTTTACATTGGGAGTTCTGTCAGCAGATATGTCTAATGATTATTTATCATTTTCATGGACTTTTGAAATAAACCACTGTGAAGAAAACTTTAACTCCCATCAAGTAGGGGGAAGGATACAACCATTTAAAGAGGGTTACCTATTAACTGTCGGAGACTTTAAATTACCTGAAGACTTCGGCTATGAAACAACTGAAGATTCTCACTTATCTAAAATTTTATTAATTGATAGAAACTGGAATGCAACTATTTTTTCTTCTGGACACAGAAATCCACAGGGCCTAGCAATTCATAATGAAACTATTTTTTCTTCTGAACATGGTCCTTTTGGCGGGGATGAAGTAAATATTATTGAGGAAGGTAAAAATTATGGATGGCCTTCAAGTGCTTATGGTTTTACTTATGGTTTAGAAAATATTTATGAACTTGATCATGACCCTGTTTTCCAAGAGCCTATTTATTTTTTCACACCTTCAATAGGAATAAGTGAAATTGCGTTCTATAACCAAGATGAGTTTCCAAGATGGAATGATTTTCTAATGGTTTCTAGTTTAAAAAATATGACTCTATATACAGTAAAGCTTGATGCTTCACAAAGAAGCGTAATACATGTTGGTGAACTTTACATTGGTGAAAGAATAAGAGATTTTACTATTGCTGTTAACGGTGAATTATTTTTAGCTGGAGATCTAGGAAGCTTAATTATTATAAATAGAACAGACCAGGATATCCCTTAAAAGTTATTGAATTAAGTTACAAAAATTACAACTTTTAAAAACTGTAATCAAAATCCAAATTAAAGTTAAGCTAAAATTACATCATGCAAGTTATATACGCTTTAGTTCCTTTACTTGGTGGTTGGTTAGTTTATGGTTTAATTGCCTCTGTTTTCTTAAAAAATGCAAGTAGCAGAGACTACCTCTTATTAATATCTTCTGGTTTGATAGGAGGTCTTTTAGGGGGGTTCATAGGTTCAGGTATGGATATTCCTTCCAACTTATGGTGGATGAGAGAACTTATTAAAATTGGTGTAACGATTTTAGCTATGTATACAATTCAAATAATCAGGATACAATATTACAACTTTAAAAAACAGTAGTTAGTTCTTTGGAACTCGTGCTGCTTTAAGCAAATTTCCGTTTTCATCAATTAAGCCACATCTCTTAGAAATTAATTTTGGATTAAATGCGAAAAGATTTTTTCTCCAAGTTGCTATGTACCCATAACCTCCAACTTGATCAAGCCTAGATAATGCCTCACCTAACTCTTTTGAAGACCCTGCTATAACAACTGGTAGGGAATCATACTGAGCATCCCACTCCTCAGATTCCTCAACTTTAGATGAAGTAAGGAGTGTTTTTAATATGCTACTCATTATTATCTAAAAGCTGTTCAAACCTAATTAAAAAACTTTCCTCATCATCCCCATCCAAAACTAAAGTAAATGGTTTATCTTTGGCTATCCCTAAACTTAGGATTCCGATCATGCTCTTTCCATCTTTTTCAACTACTTCCTCTTCTCCGGTTTCTTTATTTACTTTTGGAAATCTTACTGCCACAGTGCCATTAAACTCTTGTGCTAATTTTACAAATAAACTTGCAGGTCGAGCATGTAGACCAACTTCATCTTTTACAACTAATTCTTTTTCAATCATCTAACCTCCGAGCTTTTCAATGTATCTATCACTATAGTCTTCAAGCTCCCAAAATTCCGTATAAAATTTCTCTCTTCCTGTAGATATGTGATCTTTATGAAATTGGTCATACCCATCAATATCTGAAAAACTATTTTCAAATATAATATCTAAGATTTCTTTAAAAGAACTTACATCACTATTATTTGTTATCAATGTGCGAAGTGGATATTCAAATCGTTCATCTTTGGAGAACTTTATTTCTGGATTTCTACAAATTCGATTAACTTCATCCTTTATTAAAGAAAGGGAAAAACGTTCAATGATTAGGTTATTAAAACTTTCATGATCTAGGTCTTGATTTGTGAATAGGTTAAATGCAGTGCTTAACTGTGAAACTGTTTTTTTTGCAAATGTAATTCCTATGTCCATGTCTAAGATTTCATGAATAAAATTGATATTGTTAGACTTTGCAAAATATGCCAATTGTAAATGAAGTCCGTTAAGCAACCATAATTTTTTATAAAACTCATTATCATAATTTTTATAATTAACGACATCTGATTTTTTTAAAGGCTTACCCTTAGAGTCTTCATCAAGGATTATTGATCCATACTTTTCAACAGTAACACTTAAAGAATCCGTAGTTTGAGGGGGTACTATTTTATCAACCACAGCATCTATAACTTCTAAATTGGGATTCAATTTTTCAACCTTGTTACTTGAGATACTAGAAGCTCGATACATATTTTCAAAAGCAACAAATATTTGGTTTCGATCATTATCAAGCTCTGCAACTTTTTGAAAAATACCTTTAACAAACTTAGGACCAACGGAAGTAGAAATCAGATCTGCATCTAGTAAACATGCTTTAAGTTCATCTGTGCTGGCTAAATCTATAGCTTTGATATTAGACACAATGTTAATATCACTACTATTCGCATTGATTGATGTAACTCTATAACTTTTTTCAGAGTTAATTAAATTTACAAGTTCTTTATTTACATCAACAAAAATAACTTGATAATCATTTTCAAAAAGTACAGGTGCAATAAATCCCCTACCTATATTTCCAGCACCAAAGTGAACAGCAAGCTTCATAGTGATTGAGATAGTAAATTAAAAATATTTTCAACTGATGTTTCTTGCCAAAGTTTCTTAGCATCGTCTTCATCTTCAATAGCGTCGGCAAGTGCTGAGAGAACATTCATGTGTTCATCGGAATTTGCAGCAATCCCAACTATTATATAAGCTGCCTCCTCTCCCCATGAAACACCCTCTGGAACCTGAATAACGCTGATTCCGGTATGTAGAACGTGAACTGAACCAGATGACATACCGTGAGGAATAGCAACACCATTCCCAATAAATGTTGCAAATAATTGAGTATCTAGCTTTTCAAGCATAGAGTCAATGTATTCTTTTTTGATATACCCATTTTCAAGAAGAAGCTGCCCTGAAGCAATGGTGGCTTCCTCTTTTGTTTTAAAATTCCTGTTTGTTGAAATTGAATCTACCAACAATACTTTTTTTTGACTCATGTAGAGGTTATTTCATTACCCTCTGATAAATCAGTAATTAATTTTTTAAGTGCTGGGTCGTTCATAAACATCATAAACTGGATGACAACAGCGTTTTCTGGTGCTGCGGCTTTTGCAGCAGCTGCTAGGCCTGTGTGACAAACAACTATATCTGAATCAGCTGGTATCTGAGTAGCTGGTGCATGAACAATTTCAACATCTAAACCAGCTTTCTTGGCTTTTTTAACTAAGCCATTCTTTACCATTAAGCTTGAACCAGCTCCAGCTTCACAAGCTAAACATATCTTTTTTACTTCTGCTCCGTTAATTGAACTCATAATTCCTCCAAAAAAAAATTGACTTGGGAATTTTACTTCCCAAGTCAATTATAACTTAATAGTTTTAATTAAACAGTTGGTATGTTGCTTTCAATTGCGGCATCAACACCTGCATCTGTTTCTTTAATTGGACGTGCTCTTAGCAAGATAACACCAACAACTGCTGATGCTGCTGTAGCAATTGCTACACCTGCTAATACTGGGAACGCCCCACCTTTCGGAAGCATTGCTATATAAGCAAAAATACTTCCTGGTGACGGAGGTCCTACTAAACCTGCACCGGTTGCTACGAACCATAGGTCAGCAGAGATTCCTCCAGCCCACATTGCGATGATCATAATTGGATGACCAAGGACATATGGGAAATAAATTTCATGTATTCCTCCAAAGAAGTGAATAATGATTGAGCCTGGTGCGGATTCTTTCCACATACCAGTACCGGCAAACCAATAAGCCAAAAGTAGACCTAAACCAGGACCTGGATTAGTCTCCAAAAGGAAATAAATTGATTGACCTGCTTCTGCAGACTCAGCTGCTCCAAGAGGTGTTAACACACCTTGGTTTACAGCATTGTTCAAGAACAATACCTTAGCAACTTCAATTGGAATGTCAGCTAGTGGAACTAAACCGCTTTCTACTAACCAACCTGCGCCGTTACCTAATGCACTTGTTATTGCATCAAGTACTGGGCTAATTACATTATAAGCAATGACTGCTAAGCCCCAACCTAGAATACCGAGAGAGAAGTTATCATATAACATCTCAAATCCCTCAGGTACACTATCTTGTACTCTGTCGTCAACTTGCTTCATGATCCAAGCTGCTAATGGACCCATTACCATAGCACCTAAGAACTGTGGTGAGGAAGTAGCAACAATAATAGCTGTTGTTACAACTGCACCAATAACTCCACCTCTATGACCATGTACCATCTTTCCACCTGTGTAACCTAACAAAAGTGGTAATAAGGTAACAATCATAGGACCAACCATGGATGACAAATCTTCATTTGGCAGCCAACCAGTTGGAATGTAGAGTGCTGTAATTAAACCCCAAGCGATGAAAGCACCAATATTAGGAATAACCATTCCTGACATAGCACCGCCAACGCGTTGTATGGATTCTTTCATATTTACAATCCCCCTAATCGATTGTTTGTTTATACGTATTTAATTATTTTAAAATAATCAACTTAATTATAAGAAAATTTTCAATAGGTTTCAGGTAGATGTGGTATAAATTTATACATTTTATGTAACCATTTGATAAACTTAAGGCACTAAAAAAGAAAAATCATGAAAAATTTACTATATCTACTCGTTGGAATTGGGTTTTTAGCAATTATCTCAAGTAGTGCTTCAGGTTTTTTAACTTCAGAAACTAGCAGTACGCTAGATGGACTTTATGAAGAAAGTTTTTATATTGATCCTGAAAATATTGAAATAAGTGATGATGTAGTAAAGATTTATCTTTTACAAATTAATAAAAATAATGGCGAAAAAAAATTAAATGATTGTCTGAATTTTTATAGTTCTGAATATGAAAACTACAAAATTGAATGCTCTATCTCAGTAAATGAAAATATAGCATTTGATGATGAGTGTGTTTTTATAACAGGAGTTTTTATAAAAGAAGAAGAAAAAGATGTAGTTACTATTGTGAAAGATAACTCTTGTTAGTAACTAATCAAAAATAGAACCAAGTAAACTATCCTCCTCTGTTTCTATCTCGGCTACAGGTTCTCCAACATTAATCATGTCTCCTTCACTAGCAATTAAATTTATAATCTCGCCAGAATAAGGGGATTCGAGATCCATATCTACCTTATCTGTTGAAATTTCACAAAGGACATCTCCTTTATGAACTTTGTCACCGATAGAAACTTTCCAAGATAGTAACTCCGCCTCTGACATTTGATCAGACATAGCTGGTAGCAGGATATTTTCTTTGGCCATATTAATTTATACCATATCTTTAATAGCTTGCATAATATCTTCCTTTTGAGGGATAACTGTTGTTTCTAAATGTTTTGCAGAGGGCATTGGTGAATGAAGTCCTGAAACTAACTTGGGAGCAATAGAAAGACTAGAGAATGCATCGCTCTGAACAACATTAGAAATTACAGTACTTCCAACTGAGCTGTTTGCAGGAGCTTCTTGGCAAACAAGAAGCTTCTTTGTCTTTGAAACTGAAGTAATTATGGTTTGCATATCCAGAGGGGAAAGAGTTTGAAGATCAATGAGTTCTGCAGAGATTTCAGATAGCTCATCAGAGGAAATTGCACCCTTTACAGCATTCACCATGTTTGAATAAGAGACAATAGTAATATCATTTCCTTCAGATAGAATTTTTGCCTGACCAAGAAGCTCAGAATTACTAGGAATGTTATTTAAAACTACATCATCTTTAATTTTATAAATTAATTTATGTTCCATAAATATTACTGGATTTGGATCAACAAAAGAATGCAAAAGCAAATCATATGCATTTTGTGGGTTTGACGGTGTAACAACTTTCAAACCTGGAACATGACAAAACCAAGACTCTAAAGACTGGCTATGTTGTGCAGCAGCTCCTGTCCCAGCACCACTAGCGCCCCTAACAACAATGGGTACATTAACTGCTCCCCCGTACATAAAATGAAGTTTTGCTGCTTGATTAACAATTGGATCCATCGCATTTACAATAAAATCACTGAACTGCATCTCTACAATAGGTTTTGAGTCTGTCATAGCAGCACCTACTGCTAAACCAGCTATTACATCTTCAGCAATAGGTGTATCTTTTATTCTCTCTTCTCCAAAAGTTTCTAATAATCCATCAGTAACTCCAAATGCACCACCGTAGATTCCTATATCTTCACCTGCTATGAAAGCATTTGGATACTCTTTAAGAATTAGTGAGAGTGCATTGTTAATTGCCTGCCCAACAGAAAGCTCAGGCATAAGAGTCCTCCTCAAGATTAGTGATGGGACTTAGTGGAGAGTCTAAAGCTTTCTTTACTGAAGTTCTTATTGTGTTTTTTACTTCTTCATCAATTTCTTTTAAATCTACTTCTGTAATGCCTTGTTCAAGAAGTTTTCCAATATATCTTTTAATCGGATCTTTTTCATCCTTCCAGAAATTTATTTCCTCACTTGTCCTGTATAAATTACGATCAGACTTTGAGTGTCCCCTATAACGATATGTAACAGCTTCAATAAATTTTGGTCTATTATTACTTAATATTTCATCTTTACAAGTGGATACACTTTCATAAACAGCCTCGACATCATTACCATCAATTTGAATACTTTCAATACCGTATGAATGTCCTCGTGATGCGATTGATTCACCGGCAACTGCTTTTTCTGAAGCCATAGACATTCCGTATTGATTATTCTCACATAAAAAAAGTACAGGAAGGTTCCATAATGAAGCTAAGTTAAGTGCTTCATGAAATGATCCCTCATTTACAGCTCCGTCACCAAAGAAACACAAAACTATATTTTCTTTCTTTTGTAACTGAAATGAAAGAGCAGCTCCAACAGATATAGTTAAACTTCCTGCAACAATACCATTGGCACCAAGATTTCCATTTGATAAATCAGCAATGTGCATGGAGCCTCCACGACCTCTACAATATCCGTCTTCACGTCCTAAAAGCTCAGCAAACATTTTATATGGGTCCGCACCCTTGCCTAAACAATGGCCATGTCCTCTATGGGTTGAAGTTATTAAGTCTTTTTTATCTAATGCGAGACATGCACCAGCTGCTGTTGCTTCTTGTCCTATAGAAAGATGCATTGTTCCATGCAGAAGACCACGAGAAAACATTTCCTCTAATGCTTCTTCAAACAATCTTATAAGCATCATCATTCGATGAAGTTCTAATTGAGTATCTTTGGTTACTGACATTAATTTCTATTTAACTATTGTCTTGTAGTTTTCGTAAATTGTTAATTAAATTTTCTGGAAGGTTGACATCATCAAAGGTAATTGGGTCACCTTGTTTTATATCGTTTACTATTTCTGCACCCTCAAGAAGACCTAATGGAACTAAATTCTCAGCTTCACTAACTGGATAGGTTACGCCGTATGAATTAAATCCACCAATCCCATCTACAATTTCACCTTTACTTAAATCTTTTTTTGCATGTCCTACTACTTCAGCTATCCATGTCGTAGGTTGTAGTCCCGGTTCTTGATTGATGATTGCCATGCCAATACTTCTTGGTGCCTCTATAGAAGCTAGATGATATGGTCTATAAAAAGTGTAGTAGGGACCTTCACCCATAGAGAGATATTCCATTTCTTCAATAACCGTAGAGTTTTCAGATTTTACAATAGCAAACACACCTGGAGCTGGTCCAAAAGCATAATCCACTCGTCCTGAACTACTAAGTACACCACCATCTTCTTGAGGTATAAGTATTTTATTTAAATCACTAACTTCACTTACAGGTCCATTCATCCCAGCTTTATCTGGTGGTAAGTTTATTGCATTTGCAAGAGCGGCCATTTCTATCATTGTCTTAGAGCCGTCTTCAAAACTAGCTAGCATTTTTGGATTCATTTTTTTCTTAGTTGCTTTTTCTAAACATGAATCTGGGTTAGCAGTTTGATCAAGTGGATTGTTTTTTCCTTTACCCACACAAACAACTTCAAACCCAAGATCTGTAGAAAAATCGTAAAGTTCTTTGCATGCTACAGGTTCATCTCCATTTGCAACACTATAAACTATTCCATTTTCACGTGCTTTATTTGCAAAATACATACCAATAGTTACATCTGTTTCGACATTTAACATGAGTATATGTTTTTTTGCATCAATACAGGCATTTGCAACTTCTGCGCCAACCCAAGGAACCCCTGTTGCCTCAAAAACAATATCTACTGGAAGCTCTGCAAGTGCTGATGCATTATCTACAACACCTCCATTCCCGTTTTGAATAGATTCTGCTGCTTCACTATTGCTTTTAATTATTTCAACTCCTGCTAGTGAAAGTGCATTTTCTGCTCTTTTAATGTCAATATCTGCACAAGCTACAAGACTCATTCCAGGTATTCTGCCAATTTGTGCTGCTAGGCCTGAACCCATCTGTCCAGCACCAGCCAAGCCTACCCTAACTGGTCTTCCTAGTTCTTTTTCTCTTTTAATTAACTCTGCTGTATAGTTCATTGAGTAATTTCTAACCTATCTCCAATTTCAATAACTGGTTTTTTATCATACTTACAACTTACATCCCCAGGTAAAGCTGCTTCTGTTGCGCTATCAAGCTTTAAAACCAAATGGCCAAGATTTTTAAAATTTTCATTAGCAACAGGTCCAACAGCAGTTACTTCTAAATTTGCATCTGATAAAAGAATTTTAGATCCAACAATAATCTCTTCCGAAATCTCATTAAGTTTATGAATTACTGCAAAATCTTGTAGCTCTTCTGGAGCATTATCACCAAAAAAGACAACTATTCCTTCATCTAAAAATAAACTTGCCTGATCACCTATTCGGACTATTTCAGAAGAATAGATTTGCATTAAGCTTCTGTTACTTGATCCTCAGATACGCCTGAAACAAAGTTTTCTTCCTTAATAAACTGTGCGAGAGGGCCTGCAGGTGTAGTGTCATGTATATCAATTGTAGGAACACCTTTCATTGGATAAACTCCAATTCGTGCTGTTCCACCGCAGTCAATAACTGCACATGCCATTGCTTTAAAACTTCCTTCTGGTGATGATTTAAAACCATCAAATGCCTCTGCTCCTGTTAAGTCGGCGATCTTTTGTGCTACTGGGTGTATGCCTCCACCTGTAATACAAACAATATATTTTCTTTCATCTGTTGGTTGGATTTCTAAAGGACCGCCCCAGCCACTTTTTCCTGCTTCTACTTTAACTTTTTTATATTCTGCCATTTATTCTCCTTAAAATTTGTAACGCTCTGATTTTACACAGAGCGTTACATTCTTAACAATTGTTAAATTAAATCTTTACAACCCTAATGCAAACAAATAACCAACAACTACTGAGATTGGTCCAGTAATCATTCTGCTTGTCAGAACTGCTGGAACACCAATCGTAACTGTCTCAGGTTCAGCTTCACCTAGTGCTAATCCTACAGGAACAAAGTCACAACCAACTTGTGGGTTGATTGCAAACAATGCTGGAAGTGCCATTGAAACATCAATGTTTCCACGACCAATTTCTGTACCAATTAAAACACCGACAATTTGGGCAATAACAGCACCTGGTCCCAATAATGGTGACAAGACTGGAATCGCACAGATGATACAAACTATCATCAGTCCACCCAAACTGCTAGAAAAACCTTTAATTCCATTTGCAATAGCATCACCGACACCGGTTTCTAAAATCAAACCAATGACGAATGTTACGAATGCCATAAAAGGAATAATTGTCTTAAGACATAGATCAACTGCATCACGACCTGCTTGAAACAGTGTTCCAACCACGCCACCAACTGACCTACCAATTTTTTCTATTAATGCTTGCATTATTCGACACCCGCCTTTCTTGCTGCCATAATGTTATAAATAATGTCAGTGACAATACCTCTAATCAAAATAACTACAAGACCAGCAAGTAGGTAACGAACTGCTAAAGCAGTAACCATGTCAGGTGCAACAATCTCTACACCTGCAGCAATGCCTAGCCAGACGAACAACTCTCCACCATTTGCATGTGGAAATATTCCCGTAATTGGATGTACAAAGCTGACTGCTGAATCATAAAATGCAGGTTTGTGCTTTTCTGGTAAAAATGTACCGAATGTATAACAAACTGGGTTAGTTAACATAAACACAGCAACAAACGGTAGAAGAGTATATCTTACAGGCATGTATGCCCATCCTTCTTGAGAAGCCCATTTTGCAAACCCCTCTACTCTTTCTTCACCAATAAACTTGACCAAAGCATTTACTGCAGTCAAGAACACTACCACAATTGGAATAATTCCAGTTGTGAATCCTACAAATACGTCAGCAGCGGTTCTAAATACTTGTATAAAGGCTTCTGCGCCATTTACCAAAGCATCCATTTCTCCCCCTTTTTTTGCTAACTTATTGAACTACTATCTTCTTTACTTTGAATTCTTTTTATCAAAGTATCAGCCGCCATTGAAGCAGCTTCCCAGATAGGTTCGTTATTATCTGAAGTAACAATTTCATGCAAACTCTTACCATTGAATAATGTAAGTTTTTTACTTTTTGCAAAAGTAGTAACACCTTCTAGGGTTAGGCCATCAACAATAATTGATTCTGCATTAGCTGAAATTGCTATATAGATTTTTTTTCTTCCCCATTTAGGCTGGTTAACACCAATAGCAACTTCAAG
This sequence comes from uncultured Candidatus Actinomarina sp., assembly GCA_902519215.1. Lineage (GTDB taxonomy): Bacteria > Actinomycetota > Acidimicrobiia > Actinomarinales > Actinomarinaceae > Actinomarina. Next base: position 37,448 of record CABYIX010000003.1, read on the forward strand.
ATTTTGTCCCTTAATACTGTTAACTGCATTAAGAAAGCTAGTAGCTTGTTTTTTTGCTAGATACATTTGCAATACCCACATCAAGGCAAGAGTTACAAATATTATGCCAATAGCATAAGGTGAATCTAGCACCATTACTATCCCCCAACTAAACGATTAATCTAATTTTACTTATTAAAAGACAGCCGTATTGTGTATTTTGGTAAATTCTAGATAAATTTATTGACAGCTTTACTAGTTGTTAATAAATATTAACAAATTAAATCATAGTTTCTAGTTTGAAAATATCTTCGATGAAAGTTACTTTCATATTTCTTGGATCTCCAGGTATTACAACTGCCTCAAGTTCTGAATACTTAGATACACACTCTGTAGTATCTACAGCTTGCCAATTGTCTAGCTTTGCAAGTTCATAAGATTTCCATAACTCTGAAGCTGGAAATATCTGGGGTGTTTGTATTTCAACAATAGTTTCTTGTTTTGTGTCATTGTTCGAATTATCTTGTTTCATAAGATTTTCTGAATTAAACCCTGGTGCAGATGCTCCATATTTAGTTGCTACATCAATTAGTTCATCTAACAAATATATAGGAAGAAGTGGCCTTGCTCCATCATGTATTAATATTAAATCCTCTTCATCGACATCTTCTCTTTCTTTTAAGTTAGTTAAACCTTGATATTCGCTTTGGTGTCTGGTGTTTCCCCCAACTGCAACCCCTATAAGCTTCTTTGGATTTGTTAGTTCAATAACATTGTTTGTTTTGTCCCAATCTTCATCCCGAACAACTAATAATATTGAGTCGACTTTCTCAGACTGGTCTAGAGTTTCTAAAGCCCACGAAAGAGCTGGCTTGCCGCCAATAGGAAAATAAACTTTATTTTCTTCATTGTTGAATCTATCACTAGACCCACCAGCTAATAAAATTGCATGAACTTTCAAAGTATGTTTTCCTTAATTAAAAGTGTTACTTCTTCAGCGTTAGTAGCAGATAGAATTTTTTCTTCAAATTTTTCAGGAATGTTCTCAAAATTTTCTTCTAGAATTTCAAAAACAAAAGGTGCTGCAGATGGTGACATACTAAATGTCCTTAAGCCTAAAATATACAACGCCAAAGCTGAAATAGGATCTGATGCCATTTCACCACAGACAGAAACTTCAATTTTATTTTTTCTACAATTATTTATTACATCTGAAATTGCTCGAAGTACAGCTGGGTGGAGCGGGTTTTGATATTTAGTAAGATTACCGTTCCCTCTATCAGCAGCCATTATGTACTGTGTTAAATCATTTGTGCCTATTGAAATGAAATCTACAACTTCCGAAAATTGATCTGACATTAACGCAGATGATGGTGTTTCAACCATTATCCCTAATGGCGGAGTTTTTAAATCCAGTTCTTCAGCAATTTCATTTACGTAATTTTTAGCATCTAAAAAATCTTCAATTGTAGACACCATGGGAAACATAACTTTAACCCTATCAATACAGTCTGATTCCAAAATTGATTTAACTTGTGAATAGAATATATCCTTATTATCAAGTGATAGCCTTATACCCCTAACTCCTAAAAACGGATTTTCTTCGACTGGTAAATTTAAATATTTTACCTGTTTATCTCCACCAATATCAAGAGTTCTATATACAATTGTGCCTTTAAATTTTTCTGAAAGTTCAGATAATACTTTTTTTTGGTCTTCAAGTGTTGGTGAGCTTTGCCTATCTAAGTAAATAAACTCTGATCTAAATAAACCTATTGAATCTAAGAATAGATGTTCAAAATTGTTTATTTCTTCTGAAGAGCCCACATTGATTCTGAAATCAACTCCTAATTTCTCATATTTATCTTTTGTAAAGTTGCTAATTACTAAATTAATATTTTCTGATTTTCTTTTAAGGTCTGTAATAATTTCCTCTGAAGGAGAGAGTATCACCTCTCCACTGTCTCCGTCTATTGCGATTTCGGTTCCCGGTAATACATCATTTACAGACTCTTTAAGACCTATCACACAAGGAATTCCTAAGTTTTTCGCAACTATTACAGCATGGGAGGTGAAACCACCTTCTTTTAAAATAATGCCTGAGACTTTATTTAAGTCCATGGATGATGTATCCGCAGGGGTCAAATCATTAGCGATTAGAATAGTGTTTTCCTCAAAACTTGTTGAGGTGTCCTTATCCTGCATTGCAAAAATAAGATGCTTTCCAACTGAAATAATATCTTCTGATCTTTGCTTAAAATAATCATCCTCCATAGAGTCAAAGATTGATGCTGTAGATGAAAATACTTCAAATACTTTTTCAGTTGAAATCTCAGAGTTCTCATCAAACTGACTTGTGATTTCTGGATCTTCCAGAATCAAGATATATGCATCAAGCACTTCGGCCTCATCAATCCTGTCTTTAGATTTAAAAGATTCAATTTGTTTCTTAAACCTTTTAATCAAATTAGATTTAGCTACCTCAAAAGAAATACTCGTAGGACTTTCGAAATTTATTTCATTTTCATATATATATGAACTACCTATAGCTATTCCTATTGAAGCTCCTAGACCTTTAACACTTGTCATATTTACATCAACCTTGTTTAAAAAATTTCTTTTTAAAATTTCTGATTACTCAAAAATATTATTATTTTAAATTATATGCAGATTTTAGTGCTTGAGGTTAATAGTTCTATTACTTTGTTTAATTTAAATGAAATTAATGGTAATTTAACTTTTGAAAAAATAAACGAAATTGATAACCCTCAATTTCTTGATTATGTGGATGACACAGAATGCATAATCTTAGATAGTACTGCACCAGATGAACCTAAACTTTCAGTTGTTCTTAGCAACTTGTTATCTTCTGACTACAAAGTAACTACAAATAATGTTACAAATGCTATTAAAAAAATTAATAATCTTGGGCAAATCGTCGAACACCTTAATCGAGAAGAATACACCAGACTTTGCACTCCAGCTAAATCTAACATTGGGATGATTAAATCTTATTTTGAAAAATATGCTGAGTGGAATCTAAACAAATTTATGCTTGAAAATGAAGCATATTACGACAAGTATCAAGCACTTGAACCAGAAGTATATTTGGAATCTAAATAAACCTGTACGACCCCAGCACCAATAACTAAAAGAAAACCAACATATTGAATATTCTGTAAATTTTCATTAAGTATCGCCGCTCCAATAATTACACCTGTTACTGGCTCTAGGTATGTAATCGTTCCAATAGACAAAGGTGTGATAATTTTTACAACATACCAATAGGTTGCAAGTCCAACGCCAGTTAGAAAAAAGCCTAGAAATATACTGACTGCTAAATTGTCAACCATCCAAGAAAACCCAGTAAAGGTAAAAGGTGATAAACAAACTCCAGCAAACAATACCTGGATAAAGGCAACATTCAAACCACCAAATTCTTTTGATTTTTCAGAACCGTAGATTATCAAAATTGCAAGTGTTACTGCACTGATAATCCCGTAAAGTACTCCAACTATTGAAGATATGGTTGATAAGTCCAAGAGGAGAAAGAGTCCAAGGAATCCAGTCAGAATAATTAGTATTTGATGTCTCTTTACATTTTGACCTCTAAATATTTCAAATAAAATAATGAAAATAGGATAAGAGAAAACCAGACCAATGCCCACAGCAACTGTATTGAGCTCAATTGACTTAAACATTGTCGACCAATGAATAGCTAGCAGTGGGCCTAAGATAATACCTGAACGTACCAATTCTTTTCTTATCCCACCTCTTGTAATTACAAAAAAGAATAAAAATATAGTTCCAAGGAATGTTCTAATGCCAACTAAAGAGAGGGAGCTAACATCTGAAGTTCTGATTATAAGTGGAATAGTTCCCCATGAAATTGCTAATAAGCTAATTAAAAAGTAAGCCCTGAGTTTAGAATTCAAACTTACTGTTGTTCTTGTCTTGAGTAATTACTAAATTGTGTGAACTCTTTACTAAAGAAGAGTTCTACTTTTCCTGTCATACCAGATCTGTTTTTAACTATATTTACTTCTGCAACACCAGGTACATCTGTCCCTGGGTTATAGTAATCATCTCTATAAAGCATCATCACAATATCAGCATCCTGCTCAATTGCACCTGATTCACGAAGATCTCCAAGACGTGGCCTCTTATCCTCTCTTGCTTCAGCAGCTCTGTTTAACTGAGAGAGTGCAAGAATTGGGACTTTTAATTCTCGAGCCAAGTTTTTTAAGTTTCTGCTTATCTCAGCAATTTCTTGTTGTCTGTTGTCTCTAGAAGAGCTCTGCATCAACTGAAGATAGTCAACAATGATTAAATCTAAATTTTTTGCAGATTTAAGACGTCTTGACTTTGCTCGAATATCAGTAACAGTAATGACAGGAGCATCATCAAAATATAATGGTAGGTTGTTCACTTTAGAAGCTGCTTCAACTACTCTTGACCATTTCTCAGGACCTAGTTGTCCTTTTCTGGCGTCACCTGAAGTTACTTTAGCTTCTGAAAAAAGAACTCTCTGAACAAGTTCTTCTTTTGTCATTTCAAGCGAGAAGAATGCTACTACTTTACCCTCTTTTGCTACGCTAGTTCCTATGTTTAGAGCAAGTGAAGATTTACCCATGCTAGGTCTAGATGCAATAACAGCTAGGTTTCCATCTTGAAGTCCTGATAAGTAGTTATCTAAATCTGTAAAGTATGTGGGAAGCCCTGATAAGCCAGTACCTCTATTTTCAATTTCTTCAATTCTTTCGATTGCGCCTTCTAAAACATCAGTAACGCCTACTAACCCATCTCCTATAGCGTCGTCGGAAGCTGTAAATATTGTTTGCTCAGCTTCGTCAAGCACGCTATGAATTTCTTTATCCATAGCCATTGCTAAAAGTTCTATTCTTCCACTAGCCTTTAATAATTTTCTTCTATGAGAATGTTCCAAAACAATCTCGATATATCTTTCAAAGTTTGCTGAGCTTGGGACGTTATCAACGAGCCTTGCAATATATGACGCGTTAATTGAAGTGGAGTTTTTAGAGTCTTTAAAAATTAACTCTGAGACTGTTACTGTATCAATTGGCTTACCTGTATCAAATAGTCCTTTCATTGCTTCATAAACTGTTTGGTTTGATGGGCTATAGAAATCAGCTGGTCTGACTTCTTCCATTAACCTCGATACAGCATCTCTTGAAAGTAGAGCGCTTCCCAGTAATGCTTCTTCTGCTTCTAAGCTATGGGGGGGAACCTTACCTAAAGACTGATTGTCTCTTGATGAAATTGCCTCTGGACCAACCATTATTTTGTTTCAGGAACTACTTCAAGTGTTGTGTCAAATTGTGTATCAGGACCTAATACAACAGTTACTGTATGTAGTCCTATTTCTTTAACCTGGTCTTTCGTGTCAATTTGGCTCTCTTCAAGTTTATAACCTGAAAAAGTTTCAATTGCCTCAACAATCTGTTCATTACTAATTGCAGCATAGAGGGTTCCCTCATCTGTTGAGTTTTGAGAAATTACAATATGCGCATCTGCTAAAGCAGTTGTTATTGAATCTGCCAATTCACTGTTTACCTCTGCTTGTAATTTTCGTTTTTCTTGAATCTTCTCAGCCAGTTCTAAATTACTAGTAGTTGCCATGATTGCTAATTTCTTTGGAAGCAAATAGTTTCTAGCATATCCTTTTGCTACGTTAACAATATCTCCTTTACGACCAAGTGATTTGACGTCTGAGTTAAGAATTAATTTCATCTTCTATTACCATAACTTTGCTTATAGGAACTTGTTGTAACATAAGGTAACAATGCTAGCTCTCTAGAAACTTTTATTAATCGAGCCACTTTAGCTTGTTCTTGTTTAGTGATTCCAGTAATTAAGCTAGATCTAATCTTTCCTCTGTCAGAGATAAATTTTTCCAAAAGCTTAACGTCTTTATAAGTCGCATTTTCAATTTGTTTCTTTGTTATTCTTCTCTGTTTAGGTGCTTCATATTTTGAAGCTCGTCTTCCTGAATTTCTTTTAGTATTTGCCATTATTAAATCTCCTTAGAACGGGGCTTCGTCTTCTTCGTAATTTTCTCTTGCTACTGGTTGTGGTGATGACGATCCGCCACCTGAAGACCTTTCAATATTTGCTTTTGCCCATCTTAGACTTGGTGCTATTTCATCAATTGAGATGTCCACTACTGATCTATTTTGACCATCTTGTGTTTCCCAAGATCTATAATTTAATCTTCCTACGACAATAACTCTCATTCCTTTTTGTAATGAGGCTGCTGCGTTTTCTGCCATATCATTCCAAACAGTACCTTGGAAATACATAGCATCTCCTTCTTCCCAAGATCCATCAGAATTTCTTTTTCTCTTATTTTGTGCAATCCTTATTTCAGCTAATGTTGCACCACCATCAGTTACTCTTACTTCCGGGTCTGCTGTTAAATTTCCAACTATTGTTACTGTGTTATCTACCATCTTTATCTACTCCTAGCTTTCCATCTTTAACACTTTGTGTCTAATCACATCATCAGATATTTTTAGCACTCTATCTAATTCTGCTGGCACATTTGAAGGACTTTCAAAACTTGTTATTGTGTAAATTCCTTCTTTAAATGTATCAATTTCGTATGCAAATTTTCTTCTTTGCCATACTCCTTGTTCTGATACATTACCTCCACCGTTTGAAATCACATCTGTGATTGATTTGTGGATTGATTCGACGACTGATTCGTCTGCTGTTGGCCTCACTATTGAGACTAAGTCATATTTATTCATTTTTCTCCTATGGACACTTGTACGTGGCTTCTTATGAAGCAGGTACTTATTAATTTAATAGTAGGAATTAGTTATGACAGAATTTTTTTAATTTCTTTTTTCCACTCTTTTATATTTTCAGATGTTAATTGACCAGCACCATATGAGTGTTCCTCTGAAGGAAACGTCTTATTTTCTACATCAACTTTGTACTGTTTAAGACTTTTTACAACCTCGTCATACTGATCTGAATACCTTTTTACGAATTTTGCATCTATATATTCTTTTGATTTCATTCCAATGAGATCATTAAATACTAATACCTGTCCACTTACATCTACACCGGCACCAATTCCTATAGTTGGAATTGTAATTTTCTCAGTAATGACTTCTGCCACAACTGAAGGTACTCCTTCTAGAACAATACTGAAGCATCCAATCGAATCTAGTAGAACCGCTTCTTCTAATAGTTGAGTTGCCATATCTAAAGTTTTTCCTTGGACTTTATAGCCACCCATAACATTTTTTGATTGGGGAGTAAGTCCTAAATGTCCCATTACAGGTATTTCAGCATTTATTATTGCTTCTATAACATCTTTTCTTTTTTGGCCTCCCTCTAATTTAACTGCGTCAGCCCCAGCTTCCTGAATAAATCTTGCTGCATTACGTACAGCCTCTTCGACAGTATTGTGGTAACTCATGTAGGGCATATCTGCGACTACTAGGGAATCTGGCTGTGCTCTTGTAACAGCTTTTACATGGTGTAGCATTTCATCCATAGTTATTGAAAGAGTATCATCATGACCAAGTACAACTTGAGCTAAAGAGTCACCTACTAAGATTATGTCTATTCCAGCTTCTGATACAGCATTAGCTGTAGGAAAATCATATGCCGTCATCATACTTATCTGACGACTGTTTTTTAAATCCAATATTTTTGGTACAGTTATTTTCATATTTTTCTCTCCGCCTTATAGGTCGAAGGATCTAAAGCCATTATATTATTGATATTTCTATTTCAAACTAATTTTTTAATTTAGGTTTTAAATTATTTGTTTATAACATCTACTTATGAGTTTCTTAAAGTACTGCTTGTTATTAATATTGGTAGCATGTTCAGTATCAACGACTGGAGAAGATGTGGATAATAATTTAGAAAAAGCTTATTTCGCGGGCGGTTGCTTTTGGTGCATGGAACCACCTTTTGAGGCCTTAGATGGTGTAAAAGGTGCAGTATCCGGATATATGGGTGGAACAGTTGAAAATCCAACATATGAAGAAGTTACAACTGGAGAGACTGGCCATGCTGAAGTAGTTGAGATTTTATTTGACCCTGAAGTTGTAAGCTATGAAGAGCTGCTTGCTGTGTTTTGGAGAAACATTGATCCTACCGCATTAAATTATCAATTTGCCGATGTTGGATCACAGTACAGAACAGAGATTTTTACAGTTGGTAATAATCAAAAAGATCTTGCTTTAGCCTCAAAAGAGGAATTAGAAAACTCTGGAAAGTTTGATAAACCTATTGTTACTGCAATATCAGAAGCTCCAGAATTTTATATTGCGGAAGAATACCATCAAGACTTTTATAAAAAACAGAGCATGAGATATCAAATGTATGCGAAGGCTAGTGGTAGAAAAGGGTACTTAGAAGATACCTGGGGTGACAGTTAATACATAATCGTTTTTGTTAAATGGTGTGCTGATTGTTCTGCATGAAAATCAGTCCATAGCTTAAAGTCAAGTTGAGGAATTATTATCTTTTCCTCCTCTGCTTTTACTTTATTTATCTCTTCAGTCAGCTGTGCTGTAACAAACAATGTTGCTGCTCTAATTTCGATTTCCTCAATTGAACCAGATTCTATAAGGACGCCTTGTTCTATCTTGTTTTTAAGTTTGTCAGTGTATGTAACAATGCCCATCGTCTCAAGAGCAACTGGAACTATATAATCAGCAAATGCAGTCATGTTTTCCATGTCTTCAATATAGAACTCTCCATCCTTAGCTAGTTCTCTGTGGATACCCCAAAATGCTAGCTGGGCCAATTTTAGAAAATGCACTTCTTCTTCTAAATAGATAGAAGTATCTCTAAATCTATCAAATTGAGAAACCAGTCTCTCAATTAAACCCTCTCCATTGTGATAAAGTTTTTTTGGACCACTTTTAATAAAATTTATCCAGTCACCCTTATATTCTCTGACTAATGTTTCACCAACTTTATTTAAAACATATGTTTTTTCTTTAACCATTGGCATCTCTATATTTGCGGTAAAGATTGATTTAAAGGTTGTTTCAGTAATATCTTGTAAGAAATAGCCATCATGCAAATCTATTCCGTTTTTTACAGCTTGGTCAATTTGGTAAACCATTGCATCCGTATCGGAAAATGTATTGTCACCATCATTTAATGCATATTTAATTTGTGATTCAAAATCTGTGAAAGCAAAATTCAATGTGTTAATTAACATTGTTTTTCTGATGACATCGTCTGGTTTTAGGTTTGAGTTATTGGGGTATTTAATTTCATAATTGTAAGTTGAAAGCTTTTTTGCTTCAGTGACTAATTGGACACTATCAATAGATAAATTTTGTAAGTTTTTTATTACCGGCTTAATGGAATGTAATACTTTTGAGTCCCAATTAATCTTCATGAAAAAATCTTAATAGCATTTGCTAAAAATATTTTTTATACTTTAATTTTATGAACCCAAAAATTTGTATTGTAGGCAGCGCTAATATAGATCAGATTTCCTACGTTGACACTATTCCCTCTGATGGAGAAACAGTGTTTGGTGATTCTTACCAAATGGGATTTGGTGGTAAGGGGGCAAACCAAGCAGTGATGGCGGGGCTGCTTGGCGCAGATGTATATATGATTGCTTGTTTAGGCACTGATGTCTACAACAAGATGACAGTTGATAATTTAAATAACAACAATGTCAATACGGACTTTATTCAAACAGTAAATGGTTCTAGTGGTGTGGCTCCTATATGGGTTGACAAAACAGGTCAGAATAGAATTATTGTTATACCCGGTGCTAACAATTTAATTGATGCAGATACTGCTATAGACTCATTGAGCAATATTGGTCCTTTAGATGTAGTAGTTGGCCAATTTGAAATACCGTTAGAAGTGAATGAGAAAGTGTTTGAATATGCAAGAAATAATGGGGTACAAACTGTCTTAAACCCAGCACCTGCCGGAGATGTATCAGAAAAGCTATTAAATAACACCTCCTGGTTTATACCTAATGAGGTCGAGTTTGAAGAAATGCTAGGAGAACCGTTTAATGAGAATGCTTTATTAAAACACTCAAAAGAGACTAAACCAGAAATAATTGTAACTTTAGGTGAAAAAGGATGTGCTGAAGTGAGTGATGGAAAAGTATATATTCATCAAGCTAAAAAAGTTACTGCTATTGACACAACTGGAGCTGGGGATGCGTTTGTTGGATCTTTCGCATATGGTTTAGCAAGTAAAATGTCTAAACAAGATTCGATACAGTTAGCTCTGGAGAAAGCAACAAACTCTGTTACTAAAAAAGGAACTCAGAGTTCTTATAAAGATTAAGTAGGAATTTTTAAACTAGATTCCAAAATAACGTTTGTAGCCATATTTACTGAGTCAAGATAATCCTCTTTACTCAAGGCTTCTTTTCTATTTTGGTCTCCATATACTACAAGTAATGCTCCTGTTCTGACTTTTCTGTAAGCGCCTACAACAAATAATGTCGACACCTCCATCTCGGAACATAAGACTCCACCCTTAACCCATGCTTCCCATTTCTGGTTTAATTCATGAGAAACAGGCATGGAATCTGGGTCATGTTGACCATAAAAGGAATCTTTTGACTGTACAACACCAATATGATAACTAGCTTCTTTTTCTTTAGCCGCACCCTCTAATGCATAGACCATATCAGCTGATGGTACTGCAGGATATTCAATTGGCATATACTGAGGTGAAGTTCCTTCCTGTCTAACAGCCCCGTTTGCAATAACTAAATCACCAATTCTGGTGTGTTCTTGCATGGCGCCTGAAGTCCCTAACCTAACTAAAGTCTTTGCTCCAATATTTGCTAATTCTTCTACAGCTATTGCAGCAGATGGGCATCCAATTCCTGTAGATGTAACACTTACTGGTCTACCTTTGTATGTTCCAGTCACTGTTTTGTATTCTCTATTAAAAGCAATTTCTTTAGGGTCATCAAAATGTTTTGCAATAAAATCTACTCTTCCGGGATCGCCAGGAAGAATAACAAAATCTGCTATATCGCCTTCTTGTAATTGTATGTGGTACTGCTTTTCTCCATCAAGCATTGATTTCTTTTCTGACATAAAATAAATGATATCAACCTATTTTGAACTGGTCACTAAATATTTTTGATAAATCCGTAGAAATTATTGCCAAAACTGATACTTTAATACTATGGATATTCCACAAATTTCTTTTCCCAATACTGATAAAGAATTTATTAATAATCCATACCCTTATTTAAAAGAGTTAAGAGAAAAGTCACCTTTACATTTAGACGTCGAAAGTGGTCTTGTCCTCATTACACATTTTGATGATGTAAAAAATGTTCAAAAAAGTAAAAATTTTTCCTCATCAGAACCGGAAAATTATGAGAAAAAAGAAGCAACAATAGTTGATAAAAAAGATTATGAATTTTTTTGGAAGACTGAGGAATTTAATTTATTAAACCTTGAAGGCACAATTCATAGCGAACTTAGAGGTTTGGTAGCAAAAGCTTTTTCAAATAGACAGGTACAGGAATTAAGACCATTTATGGAGAGAAAATCAAAAGAATTGTTAGAAAAAGTTAATAGAGATTCATTTGATTTGTTAGCTGATTATGCACAACCTTATTCAATATCTGTAATTGGAGAGCTGCTTGGTGTACCTGAAGAAGATTATGACAAATTTTTATACTGGTCTCATGCAATAGTCAAAATGTATGATTTGAAAGTGTCTGATGAGAGCGCATTAGAAGCAGAAAATGCTGCCAAAGAATTTTATATCTACATGAATAATTTGATAGATAGTAAAAATGCTGACCCCCAAAATGATATGATTTCAAGATTGTCTCAAGTGAGTGAAAATGATCAGAAACTAACTAGAGACCAAATTATATGTACTGTAATTTTATTATTGAATGCTGGTCACGAAGCGACAGTAAACACAATTGGAAATTCCATCGTAGCTTTAAACCAGAATGATATTGAAACAAAAGATTTACATAAAAAGTTTGAAATAAAAGACATTATCGAAGAACTCATTAGATGGGATAGCCCTTTACAGTTTTTTCAAAGATGGGTCGTGGAGGACACTGAACTATCTGGATATGAACTACCCAGAAATTCTAAAGTTGCCATTCTCTTGGGATCAGCAAATAGAGATAACTTAGCATTCAGTGAAGCAGAGAAGGTTGATTTCGAACGTGAAAATTTAAGCCACACAAGTTTTGGTGGTGGAGTTCATTTTTGTCTTGGCGCCCACCTTGCAAGATTAGAATTAGAAGTTTCATTTCAAAATTTATTCAATTATGACATACAACTTTTAGCTAACCCAGAAAGAACAGGTGCTTTTGGGATCAGAGGATTTAAAAATATTCTGGTAAAAATTTAAAGTTTAACTTCTGTAACTAATCAAGTAGACCTAAACTCCATGTATGGGGAAATCTAAAAACTACGGTATGAATACCAAAGCACTACATGCTAATAAAAAATTTGAACCCTTAACTGGAGATATCATGCCACCTCTTCATCTTTCAACAACTTATAAAAATGATATTCCTGGCGAATCAGAGTACTTCTATGGACGTGTTAACAACCCTACAAGAGAGCTTTTTGAAAGAACACTAGCTTCACTTGAAGGAATAGAAAACTATGAGGAAATACATGCCCTTGCAATGGCTTCAGGTATGTCTGCTGTCAGTTTGATAGCAGAACTCGTCAAGCCAGGAGAGAATGTAGTTATCACAAAAGATGTTTACGGAGGAACAACCAATTATTTTTCAAAAATAGTTACTGAAAGAGGTGTCGAGGTTAATTTTTGTGATTTTTCTGATACTGAAAAGCTGAAGTCATTATTAAACGACAAAACTAAGTTGGCGTGGATAGAGTCACCATCTAACCCATCTATAAATCTTTATGATCTTTCAAAAACTGCAGAAATTGTCCATGAAAATGGTACTTTTTTAGTTGCAGACAGTACCTTTTCTACACCGTTTATTACAAGGCCTCTGGAGCATGGGGTTGATATCATCATGCACTCAACAACAAAATATATTGGAGGACATAGTGATACGCTTGGTGGGGCTGTTGTTACAAAAAATCCTGAGCTACATGAAACCCTGATGTTTTATCAGAGGCAAGGCGGTGCGATTATGTCTCCTTTTGATTCATACTTAGTTCAAAGAGGTTTATACACACTTGGGCCAAGAATAAAACTACACTCTGAAAATGCACATAAATTAGCCGAGCACCTCGAAAGTTCTGAACTTATTAAAGAAGTTAGATATCCAGGATTGGAAAAGTTTAAAAATCATGAAATAGCATTAAAGCAAATGGATTATTTCGGAGGGATGCTTAGTTTTTACCTAAATGAGAATGTAGATCAAGAAAAATTTTGGAAATCACTAGATTTATATAAATTAGCAGTGAGTCTTGGTGGTGTGGAAACTTTGATAGAGTTACCCTACTTAATGACGCATGACAACGCACAAGAAACTGCGGCTAGTGCTCCTGTTGATTTAATAAGAGTTTCTGTAGGGCTTGAAAATATTGAAGACTTGATTGACGATATGGATTCCGCTCTAAATGCTGCAAAAAAATAAATCTAATTCAAACTATTTTGCATATTCCTTAATTGCTGTTCTTTCTACTGGAATTTTATTTGTAATCTTCGGATCTAATGGCTGGGGTCCTGCAGCTTCGAATGAACAAGCAATTGGTGAAATTTCAAGATGGTGTGAAAGGGTTAGTGCTGGATTTTTTAGAGAACCCGCCAACACATTAGGGAACTTGGGATTTGTATTTGCTGGTCTTTATATGTTCTACAAGCTATCGAAAGATGCAACAAGTAATCTTTCACCAATGTTCGGTTCCTTTAAAATTGCGCTCTTATATGCATCAGCATCGACATTTCTAGGACCTGGATCAATGGCAATGCATGGGACTCATACTAGGTTTGGTGCTTGGCTGGATAATGTTTCTATGATTGCATATATTTTACTTTTGTGGATGTATAACCTAAAACGGCTTAAGAAATTTTCAGACAAAACTTATTTTGTTAGTTATTCAGCTTTACTAATTTATTATGCATTTAGCTATTGGTATTTAGATTCAGGTCTTGGAATTGGAGTTGACTTATTTGAATTGAGTATTGGTTTGTGGATTGCAACAGAAGTACTAATCAAATTTCCAAATATTTATGGTCGTCTAATGTCAGGGGTAACAGTCCTAATTATTCAGCAATTATTTGGTAGCTCAGTTATTGAATCTCTAGCAAACTTTGACCAAAATTGGGAAATGCTTCTATATTTCTTACCTGCATTAATACCAAATTTTCAATCAGAGGTCAAAAGAGTATACACTCCATGGTTTTTTATAGGTTTTGCCTCTTTTTTTGGAGCCGTATTAATTTGGGGAACTGGTGTACCAAATCACCCTTGGTGTAATCCAGATTCATGGCTACAGGCACATATGATATGGCATTTATTGTGTGCCGTTGCAACTCTTAGCTTTTTTAACTTTTACAGGAGAGAGACTACGGCCTCAAGTACATAATATCTTTTTGATTGAGCTCAATAAGTTCTCTGCCAAAATAAAGTGGGTACATTGTATTAGAAATCCAGCTATCTACTTGATCATCATAATATTTTGACATCACGTGTCCAGATTGACCAGAGGGAAGAACTGTTCTTGAATTATCAAAATTACCCAAATCAATGACCATCCTCATTGATGGGTAACTTCCAATTGTAAAGTCATCTCCAAACCCCCAATCAGTTGAGTTAATTGAAAAAGAAGAACCTCCGGACTCAACTGGACCTATGTTGACTAATGAAGTTAAGATTGAAATCCCTGCCTCACCAAGAAAGTTCGTTGGGTATGTAATGGTGTGTATTTTTCCCCAAGTCCAGTCACTTGATTTATCTGTACCAAATATATCGATTATAAAACCATCTGAGAGGGATAGGGATCTCTCTAAGATATCAGTAAGGTTTTCCTTATTTGGTGTATTGACATCATCCCAGAGAATATGATTTGGGTCTTTCAACATTACTCTAAAGACTTCAGAAGTAGCGTCTGAATTTCCTGGTTGTAAGGAAATCTCATTTCCGGCATTATCCTCTACAACCAACTCTTCAAAGGTCTGTGAAGCTAAAGTTTTATAAAACACTGCCCAAGCTGAAGCCCCAACTGAATCTATATTCATTTCGTATTTTGTTTCTGAAATAGACCATTCTTTCATGAGTGTTAGTACTTGAGAGTCAATATAAACATTATTGAAAACATAGGGAAGAATATATGCTGCAGAAAAATCATAGTTATTTATCTGCATTGCTTCCATGTCATCTACTGAGATTTTATTTTGGATATACTGTTCAATTACACGTTCAATAGCTTCTGCTCTATAGCCTCTTGCATAATAATTTGGCCACGGTTGCTCAGGGTGGACTGATTGATTTGCAGTAATAATATATCCCTTTGTTGGGTTAAACGTATACGGTAAGTCTTCAAATGGTACAAATCCTGTCCAATCATTTTCACTTAACCACCCTTCAATAGGAAGATCTCCTAGTTGTCCATCAGCTCTTATAGGTAATTTTCCTGGAGATTGGTAAGCGATGTTCCCATCGACATCTGCATAAAGTAAGTTTTGAGCTGGGACATCAAATAGTCTTGAGGCTTCTCGAAACTCATCCCAATTAGACGCATAGTTAAAATCTCTGATACCAACAAATGTTGTACCAGGCATTAATGCTGGCCAAGAAAGAGAAACTGAAAAGTTGTTCGGTAAGCTTAATTTTGCTTCATCAGCAAATGATGATTCCCCATCTTCTGGATTTAAGTTTATAGGATATGAACGATCAGAAACAATTGGTCCATGTTTTGTTGATCTTACCTCTATAACAATCGGTTCCTGACCAGCAACCTCTATGATTTCTGTAACTCTATCCATCTCCAACCACTCACCATCAACTTCATATTGGTTGGGATTACTAGGATTAATTTTTTCAATAAAAAGATCCTGAACATCTGGACCCATATTTGTAAATCCCCACGCGATATCACTGTTATGTCCAATAACTATATATGGTGACCCTGCGAATGAAAATCCAACAACATCTAAGTTACAATCACGATATTTTGGAAAACAATGAAGTCCATTTTCATACCATATTGCTGGAAGCTGAACAGATAAATGTGGATCATTTGCTAATAATGGAAAGCCTGTTTCAGTGTGTTCTCCTGATATTGCCCAAGAGTTTGAACCTAAAGATTGGTTTGTCTCTAAATCTTTAGTGACATATTTAATGAAGATTGATTGATAGAGCTGTTGAATGTTATTTGCTTTTCCAACTGAGGCAAATGAACCCTTTCCTTCCCACTCTTCAACTATATAGGGGTGCTCGTCAGGATATGGTGGTGTAAGCAAAGAGGAAATCTCAGGTGTGAGTGAATTAAATGTTTTTGAGTTTCTTATTTCTTGTTGGAAATTTCCATTTAGGTCATAGGCCATCATCTTTGCCCAAGCTAGAGGATAATGAGGTTCGTATCTATCAACTTCATAATCGGGATTAATAAACTGTAACAAAAAGTGTTCTAAGCTTAAGCTCCTCTGAGGTCTTGATTCAATATATGCATTAATTCCATTTGTGTAGTTAATTAAATCTTGTTTGAATTCTGGAGGAAGGGTTTCATACTCTTCAAGTGCAACTCTATTGAAACCAAATGTTCTAAAAAGTAAATCTGCTCCAACACCTGGTTCTCCAATTAATGAAGCTAAACGCCCTGTGCTTAGATGACTCCAAAACTCTAGTTGCCAGAATCTATCCTGAGCATGAACATACCCCTGAGCAAACAAGATATCGTCTACATTTGTACCATATATATGGGGAATTCCTCTTTCATCACGAATAACCTCTACAAAATCTGTTAATGGCAGACCAGAAACATCTATTTCATGATCTGGAAGCGGCATTCTGAAGATAACAACACCTGCAATAAGTACTGCTGCTTGAAGAAATACTAAAATTACAAAAAGCCATTTAATAAATTTTTTCATGAATCCCCCTAGGTAAATAATAGATATTAGAGGTTGAGGTTGTCTATCCAGTCTGAGATTTCTTTTACTGTCTGCTTGTAAATTTGAAGGGCGTGTTCATCTGAATCATATGAACCTCGACTTGGATCAACAAATGAATTATGAATTCTGTTTTTTGCATTAGGAAATATAGGACAGAGCTCATTAGCTGAATCACATACTGTTAATACGTAATCAAAGGTTTCATCGATAAAATCATCTACAAGTTTGGGATACTGTGCGGAGATGTCGTAACCCTCTTCGGACATCGCCCTCACTGCATATGGATTTACATTGTTTTCAGGATGCGTTCCTGCTGATTGAGTTTCATAATCTGGGTACTTATTCTTAAGCAGACCCTCAGCAATTTGTGATCTACAGGTATTTCCTGTACATATAACAATTATTTTCATGTGGCTATTTTAAATAGAAAATTAGAATAATGATATGGATACAAGAGCTAGTAAAGAACGTAAATTTACTGAAACCATGGAAAAGTGGATTATGTATTTTATGTACTTATTATTTGGTGGTTTGTTTTTTTTAATATCCATACAGGGATCTCTGAGTGAAGGGTTGATATTATTGCCCATTGCGTTAGTCTCTATTCCTCTTACGAAGTGGGGTATGCGTTGGCAAAACGAACGCTATATAAGAAGTGCTCAGAATCAAGATGACCTAGAAGTTGTTGTAAATAGATTAAATGAAATTGAAAAAAGAATATCAGAATTGGAGGATAAATGATATCTGTAGAAGTATTACTAAAACATATGGCTTGGGCAAACCAGGAAATCTACAAAGAAGTGCAGAAGCTAGATGATGAAGTCTTAAATTACTATGTAATAGATCCTGAGTGGACTGTCAGAAAAATACTTATTCACATTGTTGGTGCTGGTCACTTATATGGACAGAGGCTAGATGGTGATCCTTTCTCACCATTTAAGTTAGAAAGTGATGATGATGGAATGTTAATTGATCAACTACTTACTGAATTAGAAAGAATAGATCAAGGTTTAATTAAATTCGCAAATGTTGAAGATGGGGATTTAACCTATATGACATCTCAAGGAGAAAGAACAAGTAAGATTTCTACAATAATTTCTCAAATGATATTCCACGCTGCTGAACATAGAGCACAAATTGTTGCAGCTTTAGATAAACACAACGTGCGAGAAATAAATTTAGATAGATACTCAGTGTTTAGCTATATAGAAAGCATCAAGTAGTACTGCTGTTTACCCACTCATCATATTCTGGCAAGGTGTAAACAGGCTCTAGTACTGTAATTTTTGGGAGTTCGTAATGATGTCTTTGTTTTACGATGTCTACAACTTCTCTGAGTAAAGCATCGCTTGTATACATAGACACTTCTACTTCTGGTTCATTAATTATTTCATCTTTCCACTTATAGGATGACTGAATAGTATGGAATGTTCCACATGCAATTTTATTTGTTTCAAGCAAAAGATTGATCAATTCTTTTGCATTTTTATCATCACCTACGGTCGTTTGGATAATAATCATAAGTCAAGATTAAGCTCTTTTGCTGTGTAAGACCATAGAGAAGTTCTGAATTCTTTGTTGTAAACAATTTTGTTATGTTTCATGGTTGATGGCTTTCCATAAAAGCCAAAGATACGCGGTGCATAGACGTGGTGTGGTGAGACATCTGTCTCTTCTATAGCTTTTAAGATAGGGGCGATGCCTGTTTGGATATTTGTAGAAAAGTATGTATAAAAAGATTTTTTTATTCTTTTTACATCGTGGGGTCTAGATTGTCGTGATTTTGTAACGCCTGGGTGAGCAACTGATACAGATACAGGTACATCAACTAACCTATTCCCCAACTCCAGCGCAAACATTGATCTATATAGATTTGTTAAATTGTATCTACTGCTTGGTGAAAAAGATTTCTGTGTATGAAGATCTTCTAGTATTAACTTTCTAGCTAAATACATTGAGAGACTTGAAATCTGAACAATCTTTCCTGAGGTATTTATAAGGTTATCTAAGAGCATTAGGGATAAACGATAAGAACCAAAATAATTCACGGACATCATGGATTCATATCCTTCAGTTGTTAGTTCAAAATCTCTATAGATTAAACCCGCATTGTTATACAAAATATCTAAATTTGAATAATCAGATTTTATCTTCTGGACGAATAACTGTATGCTTTCTGGATCAGAGAGATCAAGTTTTAGAAACTTTGAAGATGGACCTAGATATTTCTCTGCCATCAACCCTTTTTCAGTGTTTCTACAAGCAAGTACAACTCTATAGTCATGTTGAATCAATCTCTTTGCAACTGCTAGACCAATTCCTTTATTCGCTCCGGTAATGATTGCTGTTTTTGTCATTTTTTATTCAGTCTATTAATACCTATAATTAAACAAATGTATTATTTGTTAACTGGAATTATTGCTGTATCAATACTGAGATACTTTAATTTAATACCAAAAATGACGAGTAAGTTTTGGACATATGTTGATTATGTAATAGTCCTCATTGGGTTTGTGCTACTTCTTTCACGTATACCTCCTTTTTTCTCAGGAATTTTACTTACAGTTGTAGCTGGATATGCATGGCGAAAAGGCTTTTTCGATAAATTTCGCTAGAGCGCTAGCTATTAGAAAGGATTGACATAAGCTCTTCTTCAGAGCTGTTAGTAATAAAATTTCTAAATTCTTCTTCGTATGTAATATAATTTTTTCCAAATGTATTTTGGAAATTTTCAGGAAATAAAATACCTGTCTGTGCATTTATCCAAAAGTCATACATTGTCTGTTCTCCGTGAATGTTGGTTAAGTAGGCTATAAACCATGCACCTACTTGATAACCTACAGCCCAATCACTTTCCCAGGTGACGTTATAGAGTTCAGGCCCATTCAAATATCGTTCTTTTATAGTTGGCTGATTGTCTCCACAGTAACAACTAAATAATCCTCTATTCATTTCATTTTGCAAATGAGAAAAATCATTTACGTCCCGTGAATAGTAAAGGTGAGAAAAATATGTTGCATATCCCTCCATCCAGAACGGTTTGTCTCTTTCGTCATTTTCTATTCTCTTGCCAGTAATTTTTTGTTCTAAGTCGTAGTCAAAACCTACAACATTGGAAAGTTGAAAAATGTGATACATTTCATGAATAGTTACATAAGCTTGTGATCTACTATCCCAAGATAAATCAAA
The DNA here is from genome assembly GCA_902519215.1 of uncultured Candidatus Actinomarina sp. Lineage (GTDB taxonomy): Bacteria > Actinomycetota > Acidimicrobiia > Actinomarinales > Actinomarinaceae > Actinomarina. Next base: position 57,683 of record CABYIX010000003.1, read on the forward strand.
TGATCCACTAATGAAAAGATAACAACATTCTCTATCACTTGGTATTCCACTTATAGAAGATCCTGTAACTCTTCCACCATCTGTAAATAGACCGATACTTCCATCAGCCTTTTTATCATGGTTCTGTGGATTGCAGCGTGAATTTCTGAATGTTTCTGAATATGCTTCTTTTAAATACTGGCAATATTCTTCCTCTAGAGCTATTGCAGATTCATAATTTTCAGAGTCAAGCTGAACAACAAGTATTGGATATAAATTTTCTCTTTTTATGCGTTCATCTACAAACAAAAGCTGTTCCGTGTATTGAATGTACTTTGTAAGAATGTCCACATGCTGATCAGAAATAGTTGAGGCTCTAAAGATTTTTACATCTCTGTAGTCAAGATAGTTATCTGATTCGGGAATATTTTCCTCTGGAATAGTGGTTGCTATGTCCTCAACTTTAATGGTCGTTGTTGTATCTTGAGCAGTGTCCGTTGTAATAATTAAAGATCCCTCAGTTAATTCACTTCCACCACACATGATGAAAATCGATAAAAATAGTATGTATTTTTTCATTCGTAATATTTATTGTTGTACAGCAACCATCTTATACAAAACACAACAACAATAACCGAGAACAACATTGTCATATTTGGAAAGAGATACAGTAGAGTAATTGAACCTATCACCGTAATGAGAATTACTAACACTCTATTTTCCTCCTGGTTTGTAGAAGGTTTTATTTCTTCCCTGAACCAAATGATATCTATCCATTAATGCATTTTTATCTACATCAACAGAATCGGTTAAAACAAGTTCATCCATTAGTTCAAATCTACGATTTTTATAGTCTATTTTAGTTGGGACAACTGTAGCGTCGAGTGCTCGACCAATATAATGAAACCCAGTTTTTATAGTTTCGTTAGATTTCATCTCGCCTTCGACTGTTAAATAGAGAATAAATTTATCTTTTGATTGAAGCTGATCAATAACTTGCTGTGTAACTCCAGTTGATTTAGCTCTCCAAACAGGAATTCCACCAAATTCAAGGAGTAGCTTATTTTGCATCTTCCCAAAAGGGTGCGGTATACCCAGTTTGTCTGGATTTTTTTTAAAAGGAAGTGGTATAACTATTCGAGTAAACATTGAAACTGAACCCAAAAAGTAAAACTTCAAATCGGTGGCTAAGCATACTATATATGCATAAATTGCATCAAAAGTAGATGAGTGAGGTGCTGAGGCAATAATTATTCTCTTTTTATCAGGAAGGTTGCCAACAATATCCCAGTTAACAACTTTTAAAACAAACCGTCCAATTGGTCCAAGTATTTTTCTTTTCTTATTTGGATGATTTTCTGTTTTAACAACCTCTTCCATATATCTATGCTAATTACTTGTAATCTCTTTCACCTGTTTAGAGAGATTTCTTAAATTCTTATTATTAAAATTTACAATCCATAAAACTACATACAAAATACCAATTATAAAAAATAAAAATGCATACCCTCTTCCAGGCCCAGAACCAACAAGTGGGGTTAAGATATCAACATTTTGCGGGTAAAAAGAAAATTCTAAGTAATCCCCTAAAGGTCCTGCAATAACGACTCCTAGGGGTCGTAACATCTGCGCAATTGTCCCTCTCAGTGCTAAAGCTCTTCCTCTAATATTTTCATCTGTTATAGCGAGCCACGCTCCTGAGGAAACAGTGTATTGTACTGTTCCACTGACTCCAGCGATGATGCCATGGATGCATAATAGAAATATGCTTGGTCTGAGTGAACCTAAAATCAAACTCAGACCACCTAAAAGGCCCATATATATTGCAACTTTTAAATTCCCCTGAAGTTTGTCAGCTAATCGAAGTGAGATAATTGAACCAACTAGAAATGCTAAGCCAACACTTGATTCAACAATACCTAGCCCTCTTGCGTCTGTGAAACTAAGGATCATTGGTGGAATTAATACTGAGGTGAAGCCCCATAAAAAGTTACCTATTGAAAGAATGGATACTAAAGCAAGTAGGCCTTTTTGTTTTTTCAACCAGTTATAAGCTTCGACTAGGTCAAAATAAGTATTTTTAAAATTTAACTTTCCCTTTGATTTAATTTTTTTACTTTTAAACAAAGTGATAGTTGCAATGCCGAAAAAGCAAGTAATAAGATCTACAAGAATTACTCCAGGAAGGCCAAAAAAAGAATAAATGAATGCTCCACCTATTGGTCCAATTAAAACAGAAATTGCTTCTGCACTCTCAAATAGAGCTGAGACTTTTGTTACTTCGTGTTTTTTTACAACATCACCTAAAAAAGCACTCCATGTTGTCCAGTGAGCTATTTCAAAAATTCCAAAAGCTAAAGCAAATGGTATGAGTAAGGTAAGTGTCAAGATATCACTTATTGCAAAATATCCAATTACACACATCAATACCGCAATTATTAAATCAAAAACAATAATCAATGTTTTTCTTGGAAACCTATCTGCAAGAACTCCTCCGAATGGTCCTGTAATTACACCTACAATTGCAACTATAAATAAAATGGTAGAAAGAGCGCTTGCTTTTCCTGTGGTCTCATATATCCAAACTCCTATTGCGAAGAAAGACATAGAAGAGCCAGTCCATGATACTGTTTGACCAAACCAGAGAAGATATACTTTTTTACTCATAAATCACCTTGTTGAGTATATAAGTAAAACATTTATAAAAATTTAAAACAACCTGGTGCTAGCCGATGCAAGAAAAACAATGAACTGTCCAGTTTTCAGATATTCCTGAATTAATTGATGAAAGGGCTACGAATCCCAAAACAACAATAATTCCAATGAATGTCCAGTGTTTTATAGGCATAAATTAATAATAAACACATTAAATTTGAAAATTAAAAAAATTAATCATAGATTGGGATTATAAGGGGGAGCTTATGTTGAGTAAAGAGGCTATTAAAGCCAAAAATAAATATAAAAAATTAGGTTCTATGATTTCATGGCTAGTCGTTGAACCTTGGAAACCAGTAATGTGGAAAGTCAAACTGCAGAGGTTTAACTTTGATAATGTTGTTGCAATAAATCCAAAATCTAAAGGTCATAAAAAAGAGAAGTTAAAACTTGCAGGAATGGAGACATGGAAGATTACAACTCCTAACTCAGATCCAGAAAAGATTCTTCTATATTTTCATGGCGGAGCATATCAAGTTGGAAGTCCTAAAGGGTACTATCCTATGCTTACTCATTTAGCGAGGGAAACAGGGTTTACAATCTATATTCCTGATTACAGACTCGCACCAGAACACTATCACCCAGCGCAGGTTGAGGATGGTGTTGCAGCATATGAGGCAATGGTAAATGACTTAGGTTATTCTCCGGATCAAATTGCTTTCGGTGGTGATTCAGCAGGTGGAAATATGTCACTTGTGACAATGTTGAAACTAAAAGAACAGGGTAAAGAATTACCAGCAGCAATAATGTGTATCTCTCCGTGGGCAGATCCTGCCGCAACCGGAGAATCATATAATCGAGAAATGGCTGAAAAGGATTTGCTCATTGGACCTATTTTTAAAAGAATGTGGGATGAATATAATCTTGATGGATTCGGAGGGTACTTTGTAAAAGAAGAAGACTTAGATTCAGAAAACCCATATATCTCTCCTATAAAAGGTGACTATAAAAATAGTCCTCCAATAATGATTCAAGTTGGTGGTGATGAGTTACTACTTTCAGACTCTAGAACGTTGAAGAATGCCTTAGAGCGTGATGGCATAGAACATGAATATAAAGAGTGGGAGGATTTATGGCATGTATTTCAAATAGAAGCAGTGCTGCCTGAATCAGTAGAGTCTTTTAAAATGTTTGGAAATTTCTTAAATAAACATATTGGTGTAAAAGTCTAAACTTTATACTTAATATCATAAATATTTAAAACAAAGGATAGTAATGAAGCGCGCACTTATTACTGGAAGTTCTGGTCATGTTGGGTCGAATCTTGTAAGAAAACTTTCAGAATTAGATTACAAAATTCGATGTATTGACTTTGATGGAGACCACAGAGCCTATGAAGGTTATGATGTTGAAATCATAAAAGGAGATATTACCGACAAAGACTCTCTATATGAAATATTTGAGGGTGTTGACGTAGTATTTCACACAGCAGCTCTAATTAACTTAGATAGAAGATACAGAGAAGCAATCGAGTTTGTAAATATTGAAGGTACAAGAAATGTTTGTGAAGTTGCACTTGAAAAAGGTATTGAAAAATTAGTCCACTTCTCTTCAGTGGATGCTTTTTACCGTTTTCCTATTGATGAACCATTACTCGAAGATAGGAAATTAATTGATGATGCAAGTGGTATGCCATATGATTACTCAAAAGCTGAAGGACAGAGAATAGTTCTTGAGTTCTGCGAGAAAGGGCTAGATGCGTCAATAATTCACCCAACCTCAATTGTCGGTCCGAATGATTTTAAACCAGGACTTCCCATGCAGGCATTTGTAGATATGGCAAATGGTAAAACCAAGTTGATGCCTGACTGGGGATATAACTTTATTGACGTTCGAGATCTATGTGATGCTGCAATTTCTGCAGTAGAGAATGGGAGGACAGGTCAGAACTACATCATTGGTGGCGAATATCATTCATATTTATATATTGCGGAGTTAATGGGTAAACAAGTAGGGAAAAAAGTTGTTTATGGAAAACTACCTGAGTTTATTACATATATAGCTATTCCTTTTGAATACATTAGGTCGCTAATCAATAAAAAGCCTCGCTTGATAACACTAGATTCAATTCACACAGCTCAAACTGGAAATAAAGTTGTTCCAAGTACTTTAGCCCGTGAAGAACTTGGACATAATCCAAGACCAGTAGAGGAAACTATATTTGATACAGTTGAGTTTTTTCAAAAAAGAGGTCTAGTAAATTAGGAATTAGTATTTACAATATGTCTGTGAATAATTTAGAGTTTCTCAACGTAGCTGGCTACAAATTTGAGCCATTGGAAAACTTGGATTCCCTTATTCCTGAATTCCAGAATAAGTGTGATGAGTTAGGCCTTAAGGGTTCTGTGTATCTCAGTCCAAATGGAATAAATTTCTCTATTGCTGGAACCGAAGAAGATGTGGACACATATATAAAATTTATGGAAGAGGATTCAAGATTTAGAGATATCCCTTTAAAGAAAACCTTTAGTGAGACACAGCCTTTCAGAAGAATGAAGGTGCGTTTAAAAAAAGAAATTATTTCACTTGGTAGAGATGATATTAACCCAAGGGAGTTGACTGGAGATTACATAACACCAAGAGAGCTATTTGAAATGTATGAAACTAAGGAAGACGTAATAGTTCTTGATACTAGAAATGAGTATGAAACAAGAGTTGGGCTTTTTGAAAATGCAGTAGATCTTCAGTTGGATACCTTTAGAGATTTTCCGTCAGCTATTGAGACACTTCCGGAGGAATATAAAGATAAGCAAATTGTTATGTACTGTACTGGTGGCATTAGGTGTGAAAAGGCATCTGCTGTCATGATGAAAGCTGGGTTTTCCGATGTTAAACAATTAGAAGGCGGGGTACTAGATTACTTCAAAGAGACTGGTGGCGCGTACTGGAACGGTGATTGTTTTGTATTTGATGAGAGAGTTGCTCTAGACAAAGAACTTAAAGAGACGGAGTATATATATTGTTATATTTGCAGAGAGCCACTTTCAGCAGAGGAAAAAGCATCACCAGATTTTAAAATTAATGAATACTGCCCTTACTGTATAGACAGTAGTTCTTAATCATCACCAGGGAAATTAGGATTTCCTCCATAGGGTTCTTCATATTTGTTTTCGTATAAATCTTCTAAAGTCTGATATATTCTCTTAGATGTAGCTAATACCGTTACAATACCTTTTTTAACAAGCCATTTATATGGAGCTGAAAATATTTTTTGTTCTAACTCAAGTAACTTTTTAAACATAACGGTATAAAAATACAATATTTTGAAATTTATCGGTAATTTTCATTATTAAATTTTATTAACTACTTTTTAAATTTCTGAAAAAAAGCGATTAAATCTAAAATATCTCTTTATGAATGCAAACAAGATTCTCATTGGTGCAATTATTGTTGTAATAATTTGCTTTCTTATTTATATTTCTTTTGCATTGATATCAATACCTTTTGTACTATTACTCTCACTATTTTAAGTTTTTTACTAAGTCATTAATAAAAAAAGAGGGGTGCTTGACTCCCCCTCTTTTACAAGCTTAAAAACCCTGTCCAGAATTTCTAAGCTATATCATTAGTTTAGGTAATTTATTCGCTTACAGTTATAGAAAATTTAGGTGTCTTTTATACAATTTTGTACTTACTGAAAATAATTAAATTTGATATAACTATATTCATTAAAATTACACGAGACTCATCATCTAAGTTTTCTTCATTTTCTAGACACAATAAAATATTATTAACCATTCCAATAACTCGTGGATTATCTAGTTCCCACATTTTAGATTGTTTACATATTTCTTTAATTGTGTCTAAAGGTATTCTTGAATGGTCTCTCAAGAATTACCACTTGTCATAACTATTTCAGTTGTCGCTAAAAGACCGGTAACTACTACATCACCTGTTCGGTTATAAATTAGATGTTCTTTAAAGTATGGATTTCCATTATCAGTTTTTCTTCTTGCAATCTCTAATACTAGTTGTTCTAAAGTAGCTTCCCACAGATATATATTATTAATCATAATTTCCTTTCTAATTCTTAAAATTTAAAAATAAAGTTATTTTACTTTGTGAATTCCAAGTGTTTTTTTGGTGTTGTAATAAGTCGTTATTAACCAAGCAATCGGCATAAATAAGAACCAAAAAACAAATTTCTCCTTTAATCTCAAATACTTAAAGTGATAATGTGATAGTTTTTGATTTTTATATCGTGGATATATTATTTTATATTTGTTCATATATAGTCTCCTATTATTTAGATTTGAATTGCGTCAAAACTTAATAATTCATACAAAAGTATTTTCAAATTATGATGATTAAGTTAAAAAGATAGAAATATCTCTTTTGGTCACATTATTTAGACTACTAAAAAACCCAACAGTTACAGGCTAATTCGGTAATTACTCCTCTTCTGAATAAACAAATATTTTTAAAGTTTCATCTAATGCGTACTGACCTGCTGGGTCAGTTAGATAAATAACAATTAAATCTCTTACAACAAAAAGCTTTGACATATCAACATTGTTTTCTTTTGCGTAATCTGATTCTTCTATCGGAGTAGGAAAATAAACAAAAGACTCATTTCCCTTTTCATCTCTTACAATTTTTCCAATAATATATTTTTTATATCTTTTGCTAATTTTTAGACTCCCTTTTAATCCTCTCTAGATTAGTTTCGTAAAAACCAGTTTCTTTATAATTTTTTTTAATTTCTCTTTGTGCTTTTCTCATTAAGCCATCTGCGTATACCGACATATTATTTTTCTACTAAATAAACAGGCATTTTATTATCATTACATATCCTCGAGCCTTGTTGTTTTTCTGTACTTTGATAAGTAAATATCATCTACTTCAGTTTGAATATATTTAACATAGTCATATTTTTCCGCGTCATCAATGTCATTAGAGTAGCCAAAGTAAGATAAGACATACACATCTTCAAATGATTCATTGGGAAATATAGAAATACTAATTTGACTTAAAGTTGTATTTTTCTCAAATAAAATATCGTAACTAACCATATTTTTTCTCTGACTATATCTTGGCTCTTTTATGCAGATTAATCTGCCTAATCCTTCAATGCCAAGGTGCTCATATCCACTACCATCAAAACAAGGTAGTGAGATATCGTATGAAATTCTATTGAAGTATCTTCCAGTAGAGATAATTCTCCATTCTCTTTCACTTCCCCCCATTCCTGCGTATTCCTTATACAAAATCCGAGTCTGATCAGAGAGCGTATATAAAGTATCGGTTCTGCGTCCCCATTTATTCCAATCTTTTTTAACCTCTTCAGTGTTAATTATTACAAATTCTTTACTCCTCTGTAAACGCTTAAACCATGGTTGAAACACCGTTTCACCACCATAGTTTTTTAAAATACTTTTTATTTCTTTTCGTCTAGGATCAAGCGGCCACTCACCATAATGGTATTCATGCCAAATGAATACTTCTTCATCCTTACTATTTATGAATGATTTTGCAATCCCAACACCGATATCATGAATTTTTCGTAATTCAATTGAGTTAGTTTTATCAGATTTAAAGTTATCTTTTAACATATTTACTCCTATATATAAATCAGTAGTAAATAAAAAAACGAGCAACATCAGCTCGTTTTGATGAGGAACTTAATTGTCATTAAGACCACATCGTAATCCACCTTACTTTCCTCAAAGCAGGTTGGCAGAATAATTTCTTATTCACTCCTGATGCTTAATTTAATAATAATCTAATAGTCGAGTAAGACAGAATATGACAAAATTATTTTATTAAAAAAATTCATCATCACTTGAATAAAAAGGATCTACAAGCACATTTAGGTATTTTTTAACATAATTGAATTTAAAATCCTTAATATACAAATTAATAATTACAAATGAGACAACAAGAATAAAGATATCTGGAACTGTAAAGGCATTGAGGAACTCCAGGTTAAAGAGCAAATATACTACAGGAGCAAAAAGAGATAATCCTAAGAGATAGAATTTAATCTTCATATTGAGATACATTCTTGAATAATAAAATGTACCAAATGCAAATAACGCATGGAGTCCTAGAAGGTTTATAAAAAAACCTCCAATTCTTCTCATGTCATTAAGAAATCCCTCGGGAGCAATAAATGAAGTAACTAGAAGAAACACGTGATAATTTAAAAATAATATTGCTATAAATATTAAAAATCTAGTTACTTTATATTCCATGTCTCTCATTAATTACAAATATAGAAATAAGGTATGACGGATTTCTGTTGTACTGAGTTTTTAATTTGGAAGAAAATAGTTTTCAACGCTTTTCAAATCTGGATATTCTTTCGGTAATTATTCCTCCTCTAACATAGCTAAATCTTCCATCTCGTCAGCGCAGCTTGCACAAAATAAAAATGTAGGATTATCGGAGAATATATAGTTATTGCAAGTTGAACATCTTGTGTTTTGTGTTGATTCAAGTTGTTCTCTAAATGCTGTAGTCAAAATATGAATAGTCATGTAGTGATTTACCATGTGTTCTTCAAAACTACGCTCTTCCATAACCTATTTATTTAGATTTCTTCCATAGAAGGTTACTTCTTGTATGGCGCATTTAGATTCTTGATTATCAATATTTTGTGGATAATTCCTCACAATTTTTAGCGTCAAATTGTAAAGTATTTCTGAATTTATATCTATCCACTGTGAAAATGAGTTGTCATACTCTAATTGTTTACTTACAAAATATTTAGACTCGTTATCGCTTGTTAAACCAAGAGTTGCAACAATAATACTCTCTTCAAATACTGTTGTTGATTCTGGATTCTGAAAAACCATAAATTCAAGGAAGATTGGTTCTTTGAAAGTAAAGGTGATTGTTTCCTCTTGGCATAAATTACTACTACTTTGCCAAACTGTATCAAGATTATCAAACAAATTTGTACAAGAATATTCTTCAGAGAGATTTGAGGTTGAATCACATCCTGATGGATATTTTTTTTCTAGTGCAGGAAAACTCTCTTTCCAATTTTTACTATTTTCATTTATAATTTCTTTAAAATTTTTATCTCTCATAAATTTTGTGCCATCAACATCAACTATTTCTTTTCCTGGTGGTGGCCATTGATTTTCTCTTAATTCATATGCCTCCACTAAACTTTCACTTGTATATCCCATAAAAAAAATAAATACAGCTAATACAGTTGTAAAAATATATTTAATCAATCTTTTAATTCCCTTCTTTTAGTAGTTCTTCGACTGTTTTAAATCCCTGTTGTAACTCAACTAGGCCCTTCCATCCACTTTGTTGTGGGCTACACATAGGTTTTTTATTGGACTCATATTCTGAGTAAACTTCTTTATCGAGTTCTAGCTCTTCAATTACCTGATAGCTATACATTCTGTCTCTAAGTTTTTGATCATATAGGAGTCTTAATTGCATTAAGTCAATTTCTGTAAAATATGGCATTGAGTCTGCATAATCTGCATAGGACATCACTGAGTATCGACATAAATTATGACCTAGTCCTAAAGCATGGCCTAATTCATGTATAAGTATATGCTCCCTAGTAGATCTGCCATACTGTGAGTCAACCCAAATCCATCCAAACTTTGCTTCATCAAAGCGATTATGTGAATGGTAAAATAAGCCAGCATATTTACCTTTACAATCATTAACTAATTCTGAAAATCTTTTTGTACAGCTTGCAAAATGTATTGGTAAATTGACATCATTAGGATTGTCAGAGTACGAAATCTGTAACTGGGGGACAACTATATTCAGTACATGTAATACATTATTCAGAGCATTGAGGTCAGTCTGTTTTACATTGCCAAAAAGACCTAATATGACCTCCCCATGTAGTCTGTGTTTTTGAGAAATATATTCATCTACGTATTTATCTTCTTTTTTAAAATTTTCAAAATCATATTTTACATCTTTGTTAAGCAAAGCAAGTGCAGCTTCATGAGGTTTAGGTAGGGTTTTGTGTAATTCTTTTAGTTGCAGTTTTTGAAAAAATTGATTTAGATACTCATCTTCACCAATATCTCGAACATCATAATTCTTTTCAAAAAAAGGACTCAGTGTATTTCTTTCATAAAACACTGGTAAATTTTCAATATTCTCATAATTTAATTTGTTAATTTTTAAAAAAGTAGACTCGTAGCAATCATCTGATTTTTTTGAACTTGCAATTAAATCCAACTTCCAGTCAGTTACTAAGTATGTATATTTAGTATCCAATCCGTTAAAAAGACTTACCTGTATTTCATGTTCTTTTTTACTTATATTTAAACGTTCTTGAAAAATTGAGTGCATATGAAAAGCATTTTTTGACGACCTGTAGCTTAAGGTTGTTGGCTTAGCTACAATCTCAACTGATTTAATACCAGTTTCCTTTGGGGTGGAGGGAAATGTAAGAATTATATTTCTTCTATCAGGAGCTATTTCTGCTTTCACTTCAGACCAAAACTTTTTGTCAGAACATATGTTTTCATCGTATTGTTCAGGGACTGTTTCACTAGTTGAAGGAGTTTTAACTTGATTATTAAGTTTTGCTGCTAAAGCTGGTTGTGACTCTTGACTTCGATCACCTAGCACATATTCACCATATGAATTCATATGGTGAATAGTTGTCGATAGCTGATCTATAGCAAAAATAGACCAAGATAATAACCAGGTAATCGTTAAGCCAATAAATTTTTCTGACACTACCTATTTACCCATTCTAAAATTTTGTTAGATAATTTCTCTCCGCCTTTATGAGATGGCTCAATTGGATTTGCATAGTCTTCTGGTTTTGTAAAAATATTTCTTAACTCAAGTACATCAACGTTGAAAGTTGACCCTGTTGAGAAGATAATATCATTGAGCATCGAAACCATTGCCTTGGAGGCAAAAGCAACGTTTGAGTAATAGGGGTCACCCATTAAATTTCCCTCATAAACTGTACACAATAAAACATTAGAGTTTTGTTGTGACAAATTTTCAACAATGGTTCGATATCTCTTTTTAATTGGTGCCAGTAATCCAACAGCTTGTTCGAGTAGCTCAACTACAGTTAACTCCAAAGAGCTTTGCAGAAAACTCATATGACCTAGTAGATCATTGCCTCCAATAGACAAAACATTGTGTGTTGAAAGATTCGTTAAAGAATCTAGCTGGTAATTAATTACATCTTTAGTTGTGTGTCCATCAACTGCTAACTGTTTAAATACATAGCCAGACTGGTCTTCTAAATGTTCTTTAACACTTAACTCACCTGGATTTACATAGACCTTATTATCTATGATGCTATCTCCTAATAGACTCACATAAGCCATACTTAAGCATTCTCCTTTTCTTTTTCAGGCACTTTTACAGGTTCTGACTCAGGAACCGGTATAGCCTCAATTACTCTTAGTGGTTTTCCTATCTCCATATTTTTCCTTTCTTATCTTTCATCAAAATTTACTCGTTGGTACTTTGGCATTGAATTTCTTCCTATTTTTTCCAAATGCTGTTCAAAGTATGGATAAATATTCTTAAACCAGAGAGAAGGGTGCTCTTTAGAGATAAAGGCCTCATCTAATGCTTCATTAGCTGAATATTTTTTTTCTAAATATGAGTGATAACGAAAACCTAGAAGCTCTGAAAGGTTTGGATAGGTTAAAAAATTAAATTTATCATTTTTTTGTTCGCTCAGCATGCAATTAAAGTGTGCAAAAGAGAGTAAATAATCAGCGTAGTTTTCAAAAAATTCAGCTATGTGCTCTCTTTTCATGTGTTGCCCTAGAGTGGTAGGGGAACCAAGCCATCTATTTCTTCTATATCTAGCACCTAAATTATTTCTACTTCTATCAAGATAAGCGATATTGCTACTATCTCTTCTAAGTTTTTCTAATATAATTTCAAGTGATGGATGCTTAAAATATAAAAATTTATTTGATTCTTTCATAACCTCTGAAATATAACGCACCTTTGTATACATCAAGGGGTGATCTCTTAGTGGAAGATATTCTGAGTTTTTTGTTTGATCCCCTGTGAGCATTTCATAGTCTGAGAGTTGCTCTAATGTATATTTAAACCGTAGCTCAAAATCAAGCTCGAATAATTTCATCATGTTTGTCATATAGTTGTCTATATATAACATCCATTGATAAGTGGTATGTAACATTTCAGCCTCATCCTTATTTAGTTTTTTCCCAATAAGTGAGGTAATTTGATAAAGTTTATCTATATTAAGCAAAAGAAACATTTTTTTTGGGGTTACATATTCAGATCTATATCCCAATTCACACTCAATAACAGTTCCAGTCAACTCGACTTCACCTACAAGACTGAAATCTTGTATTTCTAATGTTTTTGCTACAGGGCTATAAAACAGGAGTTCTAGAATAGATTTTTGAGTGTCTTCATCATATCTCTCTAAAATTGAAAGCATTCTATCAAAATCTCTAACAATACTATCAGTACCATCATGACTAAATGAACGTGGACTTTCCTTACCAAATGTGTTTAAAGAGTAAAAACCACAGCTACAGTAGGGATTTGGGGCTTTATGATTAATATGTAAACAGTGCGAAGCACCAGACCATGGTTTCATAAAATCAGATTCCTCGCCAAATCCTGGAGGTAGAACATCATTAAACTCACTCCAACCTCGTTTGAGTTGTGTAGGTTTTTGAAATGCATTTTGATGGCTGAATTTCCAAACGCGATAGGCAGTAATAGAGCTGGGGACAACAAGTTTCTCTATTTTATTCGGGTTACATGTTGTGCAAACAACTCCATGATGCTGTCTTAATCTATTTACGGTTACACAACTGCATTTAATTATATTTCTCATTAATATTTCCTCCCAACATGACCTATATGGAACAATCCACAAAAACTACAGTGATATTCTTTTATTAATGAGTGTGTGCGTATACGAGCTCTTTGCGCTTTTTCTTTAGCAGTTTTCTTTGTGTGATACTTCATTTTTCTCCTACAGCTCCAACATTCATTACACAAACAACATGTGCCATTAAACATAGACCAACATATAGTCGATCTAGATGGAAAGCGTTCTTCCTTCATCACAGCCCTGTCTTTTTAGTGATTTGCACCAATATTATATAGGTTAATAGTGTTTATGACAAATAAAAATATGTTTTTTTTGTGGTTATTACTATTAAACGAGTCATCTATAATTATTTTTATGGGTAAGGATGAGAGATTTCCAGTTTCTTTAAACGCGGTGAATGTTGTTTGCTTTAAGATTGATTGGGAAGAGAGAATGTTGAATGTACTTCTTTTAAAGAGGAGTATTGTTCCACAGAAAAATAAATGGTCACTTCCTGGTGGTTTTGTTCAAGATGATGAGACTTTAGAAGAGGCTGCTAGGAGAATTTTTGTTACTGAAACAGGTATTTCTCCTGCGTATCTCAACCAGTTCAGATCATATAGTGACATCAAACGAGATAATCGCATCATAAATGAACATTCAGATCAGAAAGCAAGAGTTGTCACGACTGCTTTCACTGCTATTTATACCAGTGATGAAGAATTGCAGTTAGATGATGAAAGTGAAGATATTAGATGGTTTAAGATACCAAGAAGGTATTTAAATAGATATATACCGGAAAATATGGCGTTTGATCACCATGATATGTTGTTAGAAGCTTCAAATAGGCTCAGAATATCCTTAGAATATAGCGGTTTAGCTACTCGTTTCTTACCCGAACACTTTACACTGGGCCAAATCCAGGACATTTATGAGATTATTTGGGAAGTGGAGTTAGATCCTGCAAACTTTAGAGAAAAACTCACCAATGTTGAGGGTTGGATAAAAGAGTCTAAAGTTGGTCCTAAAGATGCAGAACCTAGAAGAGGAAAGCCTCCAACATGGTATAAAGAGCATGATATTCCGCAGTTTGATAGGATGATTACCAATCCAAATGGTGCAGTAATAAGGGAGAAAGAGTCTGAGTATCAAAAGAATTTAGATGGTTTAACAGGAGAAATACCTGTGGTGAGAAGTAGGAAATGAATTCATTATCATTAGTTAGAGGAAATATTTTCAACTCATCAATGCAGACTATCGTAAACACCGTTAATACAGTTGGCTTTATGGGTGCGGGTATTGCTCTCGAATACAAAAGAAGATTTCCTGAAATGTATGAAGAATACAATAATTTATGTACAAGTGGACAACTTAAAATCGGTAAACTGTATTTATGGAAAAAGGAAATTCCTTGGGTTCTAAACTTTCCTACTAAGATACATTACAGTAACCCGTCGAAGCTTGAATTTATAGAAAAGGGTTTAAATAAGTTTAAAGACACCTATAAAGAAAAAGGCATAACTTCAGTAGCATTTCCTCAACTTGGCACTCAATTAGGGGGGTTGAGTTGGGAAAACGATGTTCAGCCTTTAATGTATGATTATCTTCATAATCTAGACATTGAAGTTAAAATTTACGAATTCGATCCAGAAGCAGATGATGAGTTATATCTAAATATTCGAGAATTGATAAAAGAGTTCACAGAAAAAGATTTTAAGAAATACTTAAATATTGGAAAAAAAACTTCTGAAAATATTTTAGAGAACTTAGATATTGGAATCAGGAGTATGAAAGATTTTGAATTTGTAAAAGGTGTAGGGGAAGAGGCTTTGAAAAATATATACAAATTGGCAAAACTAGATTTAAACAATCCTGGAACTAATAAAGATCAAAAATATGAACAGGCTGAACTAAAGTTTAATAATGAATTATCAGAATCTGATTGAGAAAACTCCATATTTATATTACTTTTGCACTTTAAAAAATTTATTATCGATTTTAGAGCATGGGATCCTATCAAGAAATAAAGCTCTAGAAGCAGGAGTGTTTAGCTCAGATGAAGATTGGTCACATAAAGTAATACAAAATTATAGACACGACACGATAATTGAGTTAAGTGACGGAGCGAAAAGAAGTGTTCACGATCTCGTATGTACATTTTTTACACCATTTAACACAACTATTTATAAAGCTCAAGAAATTCTCGAATACAAAGGTTTTGATTACAGATCTCAGAGTGTTGTTATAGCAATAAGTATAAAAGATATATTCAACAATAAAGAAAGTCTTGCATATGCCTTTTCTGACAGAAATGTTGGTGCATCCCAAGAAAATGTAAATACATTCAACAAATTAGATGATATTAATAAGCTTGATTGGGAAATCATAAATGAACATTATAAAAAGTTTGACAATTACTATGATTCAACGTTTAAAAAGTGGGCTGCAAAAAAATCAGCTGAATTTCTTGTGTACGAATCTATCAAAATTAACTCGATTTCTTCAATATTGTGCT
>CABYIX010000004.1 GCA_902519215.1 uncultured Candidatus Actinomarina sp.
AAATAATATAACTGCACCTTCGTCCGATAAAGTTGTAGTAACAGTTGTATTATTAGTGTTTCCTGATTCTGAATTAGCAATTTCCAGAGTTTCATTAGATACATTAGGAGAATCAATTGCAATAAAAGTAAAAATTGCTATCCCTGTACAGACACCGTAGAAATATCCTCTTCTTTTAAATAAGATTGCAAAAGTTGATAGAAAACTTAATATATATCCCCAGAGTAAGAAAATAAATCCAAACCTTTTATTTTCAGCAAAATATCTAGTTATCTCCATAACTTCTTCATGGGTTAAATTTTGTTCAGGTGAATCTATATTTAAATTTAATTTTTCAATCGCCTGAAAAATATCATCTAGAGATTTATTAAGCCTATCAGCGAGAATATACAGTTTCATTAGGAAGTTTCGTTAAGTTAATTTTTGCTTAACAACTCTACTAACAATTGAACCATCAATACCGTCACCTTTTGACATAACAGCACCAATAATTCTTCCCATTTGAGACATATCAACTTCTCCAAGCTCAGCTAATACTTCATCAACTAATTTTTCTACATCTTCTTCACTAAGTTGTTCGGGTAACCATTGACTTAAGAAGTCAATTTCAAATTGAATTTTTTCTGCCATTTCAGCCCCTCTTTCCCCAAGGGATTGATATTCATCAACAGCTTTTGCCATTTTCTTTACATAGGATGAAATGACACCAAGTACTAATTCATCTGTTGCTTCTTCACCTTTTTCAGATTTCTTTTTCGCTATCTCAGTTTGGACTTGTCGAATAGCATCTAATTTAGGTTTATCTTTTGCTTTCATCGCCTCTTTTAAAGAGGTACTTAAATCATCAATTAAGGCCATGTTCTCACTTTCTGTATAACTGCATTGTATCAGGAATGTCTGTCACTATACCGTATATATCCATTTCCATATACCTTTTAAAATCTTCCTCATTGTTTACTGTCCACAGAACAGTTCGATTTAGCGGAAGACTGAAACTCCTATTATCTATTAAGTTGTGATGAACCATAAAAAAGAGAGCACTGTCATGATTAGATAGTGCTTGAGCTTGATAAATTTGTTCCTCCTTATCAAAAATGATTCCATAATTACAATTAAATAAAGGTTTGAAAGACTGAATTGATTTCCAATTAAAGGATGTAACAATATCAGTAGGATCTAAAATTCCTAACATCTTTTGAAAAAGAATATCAATATCTGAATCATCTAATGTGTCAGTTTTAATTTCAAAATTTACTTTTCCGTGGATTTGATCTCTTGAAATAAGTGTTATTTCATCAACAGGTATATTCAAAGCTTCATCAATTTCTTTAAGTGTCATATTCTTAATTAAGCTTCCTGCAATGTTTGAATCATGAAAAAGTACTAAATTATTATCTTTAGTTAAGCGGACATCTGTTTCAATAAAATCACAGTATTCAAAGGCTTTATTGATACCTTCAAATGTATTTTCATGGTAAATCTGAGGTAATCCTCTATGCCCAAAAATATTTTTCAAAATCTCACCATATAAATTAGAGTTTAGTACTATTAATTTAACTAGCTTGTGAAATATTTCACAAAGTATTAAGGAATGTGCAAATGTTAAATTTTGACTTAGAACAAGAAGATTGGATGTTAGATGGAGAGTGTGCAAACTCTGATTCAGACATATTTTTTCCAGTTGGATCATCTATGAAAGCTATGAAAAAAGTTAACGCTGCAAAATTAATTTGTGCTGAATGTCCCGTAATAAATGAGTGCCTTGATTATGCAATTAGGACAAATCAAGACTCAGGTATATGGGGTGGGGCTACTGAAGATGAAAGAAAATCAATTAGAAGACACTATAGAAAAACTGGCTTCGTAGTTAATCACTAGAAACTAATCCGGCTCCCCTTTTGTTTCCATCTTCATCATTAAATTCTATTGCTTGAATCAAACTTGTATTAAGAGCTACTTCACCATCATCGTCCGAGTGAAGATAAAAATCATTTGAAGAGGCTAAATTCTTGATTTCTTCTAAAAATTTTTCTTTATCATCAACTTCTACCTCAATACCAGATGTGGACCCAACCATATAAATTTTTGCTTTTAACTTATCTGCCATATCGTCTCCTTATAATACATTCTCGCCCATGAACAAGGCGGATACAGAATCATCTGTAAATATTGATGTTAGTGCATTTGCTATTATTGTTGAAACACTAAGAACCTCAACGTTTCCTAGTTGAGATGAATTGCCATTTTGAAGGAGTGTGTCAGTAACTACTATCTTGTCTATTGGTGCGTCCTTGAGTTTCTCAACTGAACCATCTGAAAATATACCATGTGTAGCAGCAACATTTACAGATTTTGCTCCTCGTTCTTTCAAGATTCTTGATGCAGCTGCAATAGTACCTCCTGTATCAATAATGTCATCAAGTAAAATAGCATGCCTATCCTCTACCTCACCAATAACCGTAAATGACTTTACCTCATTGTGAATCTTTGGATCTCTTTTTTTGTGTACAAAGCCAACATATGCTTCAAGATGTTTTGCAAAAATAGTTGCCCTTTTTACACCTCCTGCATCAGGAGAAATTATAGAAATTGGATCTTTAAATTTTTCTTTAAAGTAATCAACAAACAGTGGCATTGCAGTTAGATGATCGAAAGGTTGATCTACAAAACCCTGTATCTGTTGAGTATGTAAGTCAATGGAAACTAATCTATCAACCCCTGCAGCAACAAACATATCACCAACCAATCGTGCAGAAATAGGTTCCCTTGGCAATGCTTTTTTATCCTGTCTTGAATAAGGGTAGAAAGGTAAAACAGCTGTAATTCTTTTTGCTGAAGCACGTTTTAAAGCATCAACTAAAAGAAGTTGTTCCATAATGGTTTTATTTATATCTCCTGAATGACTTTGCATTACAAAGCAGTCAGCTCCTCTTACGCTTTCAGCCAGTCTTAAATAAATTTCACCACTTGCAAAGGATTTTCTCTCAACTTCAGCAAGTTCAGTACCCAAGTTAGTTGCAACTTTTTGAGCTAACTCTGTATTTGAAGACCCAGAAAATATGAGCATTTTCTTTTTACCAGGTTGTTCAATCATTTCTTCTTTTTCCTATCTACATAGCCCTCTATATTCTTTTGATCACTTCGTTCTATACCTAAAGCTTTTTCAGGAACGTCTTTTGTAATAACTGAACCAGCTCCTATCATTGCTTCCTTACCAATTGTTACAGGAGCAACAAGCATTACATCTGATCCAATAAAAGCTCCGTCTTTAATATCTGTTTTATGTTTATTTTTTCCATCATAATTAACAGTGATAGCCCCGGCGGAAAAGTTTACTTCAGTTCCCAGTTCAGCATCCCCAACATAAGCGAGATGAGGAATCTTGCTTCCTTTACCAATTTTTGATTTCTTTGTTTCTGCAAAGGCCCCAACTTTTACATTATCCGCTAATTCTGATCCAGGTCTTATGTGTGCAAATGGCCCAATTAACCCATTAGATTCAATTTTTGACTCGTCTATAACTGAATTAATGACTTTGGAACCCTGTCCGATGTGTGAATTATTGATTTGAGCATTAGGACCTATCTCACAATTTTTTTCAATAACAGTAGTGCCTTTTATATGCGAATTGGCGAATATTTTTGCACCTGATGCAATGTTGACTGATTCGTCTATGTATGTAGATGTTGGATCCTGAAAATAGACTCCATCCTCCATAAAACTCTGAATTATTTTCTTTTGCAATGTGTCTTCAACTTCATTTAGTTGGCCCATCGAATTAATTCCTTGTATTGAATGTTCGTCTACCTGTACTATAACAATATCTTTTTTTTCATTATTTGCAATACCTATTAAATCAGTTAAGTAAAGTTCACCTTGAGCATTTGAGGTATCGAGTTCTTTAATATATTTTGTTAAGAAATCTTTCCTAAAACAATAAATTCCAGAGTTAATCTCATGTATTTTCTTTTGGTCTTCAGTGCAATCTCTTTCTTCAATAATTTCAATTGTGTCCTTACCCCTAACTACCCTTCCATAACCAAAAGGGTCAGATACATGTGAAGACAAAAAGCCGACAGAAGATTCACTTGATACAACTTTATTAATCAATTCCTCAACATCAACATTATTAATTAGCGGAACATCTCCTGGAATTATTAAAATATATTCAGAATTATCTTCCTGAAAAGATGTTGATTCCATTACAACAGAAACTGCATGCCCAGTACCTTTTTGTTCATGTTGGATAATATTCTTTATATCTGAAGGCATAGATTGTATTACCTGGTCTGCCTCATGACCAACAACAACATATGTATCATCCATATCTGAAATTGAATCTATTGCGTAAGATATAAGTTTTTTTCCAAGAACAGTATGCAAAACTTTTGGTAAATCGGACTTCATTCTTGTCCCCTTACCTGCTGCTAAAATTATCCCTGTAATACTCATTTGTTTAAAATTGGCTGGGGGAGAAGGACTCGAACCCTCAACGTTGGGACCAAAACCCAATGTGTTGCCAATTACACCATCCCCCAATTGTTATGAAATATATTCTAATCATCATTTTGAGAGAAACTACAATCAATTTTCTTAGATATGTACATTGATTGTAAGTTAAAATTTTCTGAATCTAACTCATTATGAATTGCTTCATCGTCAATAATTGCAAACAAGGAAGACCCACTACCTGACATATAGAACTTTTGATTTAATTCAGTTTCTAAATGATTTTTAATATCAATAATTTCAGGCTGTAAATAGGCTGCAGCATTAAATAAATCATTAAAAATATCAATCTGATTCCATTGATCTCTAGACGTGTCTATCTCACTCAGCTTGTCATATTGATTAAATACTTCCTTTGTACTCAAACCAAATTTAGGAACTGCTACTAATAGATCCATACTGGGAAGACCGTTTAGCGGAGTAATCCTTTCTCCAATCCCCTCTACTTTTGCCGCGCTTCCGTGAACAAAGAATGGAACATCACTACCTATGTAATGTGCTATTTCAATACTTGAAGGAGCATTAAGTTCATACTCTTTACATAAATAACTTATGACAGTTCCAGCATTGGAGCTGCTTCCTCCTAATCCAGCTTCAATTGGTATGTTCTTTGAAATATTAATTTTGAATTTCTTATCAAAGTCTGGATTAAATTTTTCAATCAATTCAAAGGCTTTGTGTACTGTCGTATGTACTGTGTTTAATTCTTCTTTGTCGTACTCAATAATATTGTTTCTGTTTTCCACGATTTCTATCTCATCAAAAATATCAATTGGAATTATATCTGATATAAGCTCATGCAAATTACCAACATTTGCTGATGAAATTTTTAGATTTAAATTAATTTTTGCAGATGAAAGTAGCTTCATTGTCGAGCCTTTGCTATTTTAAGATAATCGTCAGGACTTAAGTTACCTGCTCTACTATTAATGTCAATATCTAATTCTTCAAGTTGTCCCTCGCTAATAATTGAAGAAAGTGATGTTCTCACTTTTTTTCTTCTTTGTTGAAATGCAACTTTTGAAATCTCAAAAGCATCAAGTCTAACCTGTTGATCTACCAAGGACTCTCGTTGGATTGTTATTACTGATGAGGTAATTTTGGGAGGAGGATAAAAACAATTCTTTGACACATCAAATTGAATTTTAGATTTTGTAAATAATCCAAATAATACTGATAAAGCACCATAATCATCACTTTCTTGATCTGCAACTATTCTTTGAGCTACCTCTTTTTGAACCATCACAACATATCTGTGTATAACGGGAACTTCTACAATGAGTTTTACTAATAGTCTTGTGCCAATATTGTATGGAAGGTTTGAAACAAAAATCCACCATGGACCTGTAAGTTTTGAATAATCAAAAGTCATTGCATCTTCATTAAATATTTCTAAATTAGGTACATCTTGAAATCTTAATTTCAGTAACTCAGAAGTATTTGAGTCAATTTCAACAGCTTTAATCCTGTAATTATCTTTTAAAAGTTCATTTGTAAGGGAGCCTGTTCCTGGTCCAACCTCAATAATCGGATCTGCCAATTGGCCTTGTACGAGTTTAGTAATTTTCCTGGAAATATTAGTGTCGATTAAAAAATTTTGGCCTAATTTATAATTAGGTTTTTTCTCTAACTTTTCTATCCAATCGTACTCACTCATTTGTAGTCCTTGAAAGTAACCTATTGCTATTAGAGATTGTTAGTGATGAAAGCTCTTCAAGAGTTACGTCTAATAACTCAGACACTTTTTGCGCAGTGTACATAATATATGAAGGTTTATTAACTTCTCCCTTATGTGGTTTTGGTGCCAAGTAAGGGATGTCGGTTTCCAAAAGTAATCTATTTGTAGGAATTTTACATACAGCTGAGTGGAGATCATGTGCTGTTTCATAGGTCACAATTCCAGATATGGAAAAATATACATCAAGGTCAATGAATTTTTTGGTCCATCTATTACCACCTGTCCAAGAGTGGAGAATTATAGGATTTTTATAATCACCCTCAGATAGAACATCAAACATATCTGAAAAACTATCTCTGCAGTGAAGAATAACTGGCTTAGAAAGTTGATTTGCAATATCCAGATGGTATTTAAGACTATTTATTTGATTTGTTTTTGATGATAGATTCCTGTAGTAATCCAATCCTGTTTCGCCAATTAAATCAGCTTCATTAAATAAATCATCAAAAGTTTCTTTTAGATTTTCAAATTCATCAGCTTCGTGTGGGTGAAGACCAGCTGACCAGTATGATTCTTTGTCTAGAGATAGTGAAACATCCCTAGCTTCTAAAGATGATTTAATATCAACACCGGGGATAATCAAATATTCAATATTATCTAAATATAAATTTTCTATTTTGTCTTTTGTTAATTGCAAATGACAATGCGTATCCACCCATTTAAATTGCTCTAAAGTTTCATTTTTATTCACTACTATATAAGCATAGGATTAAATAAAAATATGAGTAAAGGTAACAGAAGTAAAATTGATAATCTTGGAAGAGTTGTTGTTCCAAAATCTATTAGAAAAGCCTTAAATATTGAATCGAATTCCGAAATATCTATGTATGTTGAAAATAATAAGCTAATTATTACCAAAGGCAGTCAAATCTGCACTATATGCGATACAAAAGATGTATCACTTCAGTTAAAGAATAAGTTTTTATGCAATGTTTGTATATCTGATATTAAAGATCTTTAATTCTGTCATAAATTTCATTAACTGAATATTCAGTTATATTAGATACTGCTTTTGCTATCTCTCTTTTAGGAACTTCATTATCAATAAATACTTTTAAAGAAGAATCTAAATCATAATTTATCTTTACATCTTTTTCAGGAGCTGCAATTACTAATGTTATTTCGCCTTTTAACTCTTTATCAAAAAGTTGTTCTCCTAAATCATCAACAGAACCTCTATAGATAGTTTCAAATTTTTTTGTTAACTCTCTACAAACTACAATTTCTGAATCTAGTCCTTGTTCTTGAAAAAATAATATATCTTTATTTATTCTCTTTGGAGAAGTAAAACACACAGATGTCATTGAAGAGTTTAATAATTTTAAAGCAAAATCAATTTTCTCTTTACCAGATTTAGGTATGAATCCAAGAAATTGAAATTCACTTAAATCGAATCCTGAAATTGTCAGCGCAACGAGAACACTTGACGGTCCTGGGATTGAGACAATATCATGTTTGTTTTCTACTAAATGGGAAATTAGTTCACTCCCGGGGTCAGAAATTAAAGGTGTACCTGCATCTGAAATCAAGGCTATATTTTTGCCTTCTAAAAGAAACGATTCAATTTCTGTTATTTTTTTATGCTCATTACCTAAAAAATAAGAACTAACTGGGGTAGTAATTTGAAAATGATCTAAGAGTTTCTTAGCCCTTCTTGTGTCTTCACAATATATCAAGTCAACAATGTTTAGTGTTTCTAAAATTCTTGCAGAAACATCATTTAAATTGCCAATCGGGGTTGGGCAAATATAAAAAGTACCCACTAAGTTATAAGTCACCTAACTGGTTTGCAATTTCTTCAAATACATTCATATCTTGGATTAAAACCATTCTTACAAAATTACTATCTCTTGATATCCAAACATTTGTAGATCCTTTATAAAGAGTTCCCTCATATTTAGCTTCAGATTCTGTAAATCTTTGCTGAGTTTCTGCCCATAAAGTATAAGTCTGGTAGATTTCATCAAGATCTGTACTTGTATCTCCACTTATCTTGACTGTCATTATCAAATTTCCAGAAGAATCTGTATAGTCTTTCCATGAACCACCACCAATTCCAACTGCTGCTGTAATAGCATCTCTAGGACCAACAGTGCTTTGAAGTAAATACACTAAATCAAGAGAACCAATTGTTCCTTCATCAATCAATTCAAAATTAGGAATTGTCAAAGTTGATATTTCTACGGTTTCGTATCTTTCATTTGAAAAGAATTTTGTAGAGTCATATATCTGCTCAGAAGTAGGAAGATTTGTTAAACCAGTTTCTCTGTATTCTGATAAAGCTTCATTTAATGCATCCATTTTTCCTTGGTTAATAATTTCTCTGGCAAGAATAGGACCATAAGTGTAATAGAGGTCTGATGGAATATAAAAATAAGCTGGGAGTTCAACACGACATGAAATATTTGGAATTTGAGCCTGCATAGTTTGACGATCATAAGAGTCAAGACTATCTACCCATTTTGCCTCTACCCAGTCAGCTTGAGCTTCCATTAAGGCTCTTACGCCAGGATAATTTGAGAAGTCGTCTAACTCATCCATTTCTTGATACCACCCAGATATTTCAAAATGTTGACCTTGGAGAGAGTGAACTAATTCATGAACAATTACTCTCTGTTCATAAAAATTAAGTTTTTTCTGTCCAGATTTAATTGGTAATCTTAAAATTTTATCAAGTAAATTATAGGAGCCAGCTGAAAAGCATCTTTGAAATTCAACTTGTAAATTCAAAAGTTGGTCTGGTGAAAAGTCATTTAGACCCCACATGTTTTCAGAAAGTACAGCCCGTTCCCACTCCCCTTCTTCATAGTCTTCTTCAAAGTCATCAAGAAATGAAGCAGCATTATATTCTTGATAATTATTAAGCGTATAAAGGTGATATAGGGGATCTTCAATAAATTCAAGTCCAACCCTTCTCTCAATAAATGTCATTAACTCAGCTAATTGTTCTTTTATTTCTGATGGAGGCTCTTGGAGCTCAAGACCAAATTCGTCAAGAGCGTATGGCTCTTCAACGGCAACAGTTGTAGTTGTTGAAGTTGAAGTAGAACTTGTTGAAGTATCTGCAATTGTAACTTCTGTAGAATCTTCTTCTGAATCGACAGCTGCTGTCTGAGTTTCAGAAGAACATGTAATTAAAAGTAAAGCTAAAAAAGTTAATAAATATTTTCTCATAGGTTATTAGATTACATGTATTCTATTGTTTATAAAAAGAATTGGAGGAAAATTGATAAAAGAATTTAGAGACTTCATCAATAGAGGAAATGTTGTTGAACTTGGTGTTGCATTTGTAATGGGTGCTTCTTTCAAATCTCTTGTTGATGTTTTTACAAAAAGACTAATTGAACCAGTTATCGGTTTGTTAATTAATCTACCAAACTTGGAAACTCTAGGTTTATTTGGTGATATTGACCCATCATCAGGAGTGAATGCAGGCTCATTTGGTGCATTTTTAGGGGAAGTCATCAACTATACTATTATCGCATTTGTTATGTTTTTAGTAATTAAAGCATATAACCACTTTGAAGAAGTTGTTTCAGATGACGAAGATGAGACTGTGGTAGCTGCAGAGTCAAAAGAAGTTCAGTTACTGAAAGAAATAAGAGACGGAATAAATAAAATAAGTAAATAAATAAAAATTTATGAGAGAAAATAATTTAAAGGATTTATTCAACTACGCACTTGAGCAAGGCACCAAGGTTCGAAGAGGAATAATTTACTCAATACTTAATAAAATATTTGATCTAGCTCCTCCGATTTTAATTGGTGTTGCTATTGATATAGTTGTAGAAGGCTCTGATTCTTTTATTGGTAACCTTGGATATACCGATAGGCGTCAACAGCTAATAATCCTCGCAATTCTAACCTTTATTATTTGGGGTCTTGAATCGGCATTCGACTACATTGCGGCAGTTACTTGGAGAAATATTTCACAAGATATTGAGCACTCTTTAAGAACTGACACTTTTAACAATGTTCTTGGTCTTGATTTAGCTTTTTTTGAAAATAAGTCATCTGGAAGACTAATGGCAATCTTAAATGATGACGTTAACCAGCTAGAAACATTTCTAGATAATGGCGCAAACAGGCTTGTACAAACCGCAACTACTGTTTTAGTCATTGGTGGTACATTTCTATATATTTCTCCATTAGTCGCAGTTTTTGCATTTATCCCTATACCAATAATTATTTTTGGATCACTTAGGTTTACCAGCAGAATTGCAGAGCGCTATACCAAAATTAGAAATGATATTGAAAACTTGAATGCAAATCTTTCAAACTCCATTACAGGAATACTTACAGTAAAAAGTTTTAATAGGGAGAGAAAAGAAAGTGAAAGGATAACGGTATCATCACAAGAAGTTAAAAGTGCAAACTATCATGCAATACGACTTTCAGCAGCATTTATTCCGATTATTCGAATAGCAATATTATTTGGCTTTACTGCAACACTTCTTATAGGTGGGTTTCTTGCTTTAGATGGTGAAATTAAAGTTGCTACTTATTCTGTAATGTTGTTTATAACACAAAGGTTACTTTGGCCATTAACAGAACTAGGTGTCATATTTGATGCATACCAAAAAGCAATGGCATCATTTAGACGAATTGTAAATTTAAAAAATACTCAACCAACAATAAACAGTGGGGGTAAAAAACTATATAATTTCAATGAAAAAATTGAGATTTCTAACCTAAATTTTGAGTATGTTGAGAATTTCCCAGTATTGAACAATATTTCTATAAATATTAAAAAAGGTGAGACCTCTGCAATCGTTGGAAGTACGGGTTCTGGAAAATCTACATTAATAAAATTGATTCTTAGGTTATATGATTCAACCTCAGGAGAAATAAAGTTTGATGAAACTAGTATTAAAGATTTAGAAATTGAAAGTTTGAGAAACAAGATTGGTTTAGTGAGCCAAGATATTTTCTTGTTTGAAGGTACAGTTTTTGAAAATATTGCTTATGGAAATCTTGATGCTACAAATGAAGAAGTGTGGGAAGCGGCAAGATTGTCAGAATCTGATAAATTTATTAATTTATTACCAAATAAGGAACATACGATTGTTGGAGAAAGAGGTCAAAAACTTTCTGGAGGACAGAGACAGAGAATATCAATAGCTAGAGCTATTTTAAAAAATCCAGAAATACTAATTCTAGATGAAGCTACATCAGCAGTAGATAATGAAACTGAAGCAGCTATTCAGAGATCGATAAATACACTTAAAAAAGGGAGAACAGTTATTGCAATAGCTCACCGTTTATCCACTATTAGAAATGCAGAAATTATTTATGTTTTAGAGGATGGAAGGGTTGTTGAATCTGGAAATCATGAAAGCCTTTTAGATATTGAAGGTGTTTACTCCAAACTGTGGTCGGTACAAACTGGTGAGAAAATTAATTAACTTTTTGTGCGATAAATTCACCAATAGCTAAGGATGCAGTTGCAGCAGGACTAGGTGCATTTAAGACATGTAATGAATTATTAGATTCTTCAAATACAAAATCATCAATTAAGTCACCATTAGAACTTACTGCCTGAGCTCTAACACCAGCTACTCTAGGTTGTAAATCACTGAGCTCAACATCAGGGATGTAAGTTAATATTTCTTTTAAAAAGACTTTTTTATTTAAGGACCTATACATTTCAGAAATTCCCGTACCAAAATATTGCTTACCTAATTTCCACATTCCTTTATATAGGATGGTTTTACTAAATTCAGAAATATTGATATTACTCCACTTGTACCCTTCTTTAGCAAAAGCTAAAACAGCATTAGGTCCGGCTTCAATTTTTCCATCAATAGTTTTAGTAAGGTGTATACCCAGAAATGGAAGATTCGGATCACTAATTGGGTAAATCATGTTATTTACTAAATGAGACTTTTCTTCATTAAAAACAAAATATTCCCCTCTAAAAGGAATGATTCTTAAATTAGGTTCAATGTTATCTAAGATTGCAATAGTATCAGAGAAAAGGCCAGCGCAATTAATAAGATATTCGGATGAAAAAGAATCTTTATCGCTGGTAAGAACTTTCAAATCATTTTGTGAATTTATATTTTTGATTTTCTGAAAATATTCAACTGTACCTCCAAGCGATATAAACTTTTTTGCAATTGCTTCAGTAACTACTTTGTAATCCACTACTCCAGCTTGTGGTACATACAAAGCTGATTCAAATTTACAATTAGGCTCCAAATCTAATATTTCGTTTCTTTCGAGAGCTTTTACACCAGTCATGTTTAAATCTTCAGCTCTTTTATTTAATTCAGCAATTTTTTCTATATCATTATCAACCACTATTTTTCCTTCAATTCTGTATGGAATATTTTCAGTATTCATAAAATCAATCAATAACTCTCTACCTCTGATACAGAGATCTGATTTAAATGATTGTGGTTTGTAATAAATGCCTGAGTGAATTACTCCTGAGTTTCTACCAGATTGGTGAATTGCGGGAGATTTTTCTTTATCTAATACAAGAACATTTTTTCCTTTTTCTTGAAGCTTAAGGGCAGTAGACATGCCGACAATACCAGCACCGATAATAGCGACGTCATATATTTTTTTCATTGGTGGAGGTGCGGGGAGTCGAACCCCGGTCCTTCCAAGCTATCAAACAGCTTCTCCGAGTGCATCCGATGTTTTACTGTTAGGCAAGTCATCGGAACCTATAACCTAACAGGTTTACCTAAATCTTAAGAGTTAGTCGGTAACCCAACTCAGCATCCCACATTTCGACGCCAGTACTATCCGAGGTGGGAACCCCGATAGGTGACGAGCAGCGGTTAGGCTGCTAAAGCCAACTTAGGTTTGGCAGTTATATTGTTTTCCTACGTTTTTAACGAGGCCCTAGGACCCTCGACTCGCTACTGAGAGACTCACTTCAAAGTCGAAGCCAGTTCACCCCCATACAGTTTTATTAGTCCTAAAATTATACTTGAGAATTACTATATTTTAAATATGAAAATAAATAACAATAGCTTTGAACTTAATGAAAAATTACAAGTCGTAATTAATTCAAACGACAATGAAGGGTTGATTTTTATACCTAAAAACACTCAACTTGAAGTAGAAGTAGAAAATTATTATGGAAAGATAGCAATTAATACAATTAGTATCTTTCCTGCAGAGGGTGAATTTCAAATAAATAAGCTAAGTATTGAAAATAGTATTCCGAATATAGATATTAAATTATTAGATAGATATATTTTTAAAGTTTTATCTGACAAATCTGGTTTGGCATATTCTCCATATTCTTATTTTCCTGATTATGATTTTACAGTTTTTGAAAAAGGGAGAAGACCTTCAAGTCTTGACTGGGCAATGTTTGCCTCATTGTATGTATACAGTTGCAATGTTCTGCCCCAATCAGTAAAAGTAGATCTTTCTCTTGCTAAGTTCTTAAGAATATCTGAAGAAAATTTTAAAAGATTTATGAAAAAAATTCCTAAAGAATTATTTAGAAAATCAGGACATGCTGATACAAGAGGTGGGGATATTTCATTAAATGCAGAAAACTTAATAAAAGATTATTTAGGTGACAATCAAAGCACTTTTGAAAGTAACCCATTTTTAAAGTTTTATTCTGAAGTTGACTTTTCCTGAGGTCTGCTAACCATAGAAATAATTTTATCTATGGTCACTTCCCATATTTCTCTTGATTTAATGTTGGCTTGCTCCCAAGAAACCTCCTTTGGTCTTTTATAAGGCTTTCCTAAATAACGATTTGACAGAAAGTCAATATGATTATTTGCGCTTTGATCTTGGATAATATTTTCTACAGTTCCCCTAACTTCCCAACTTTGATACATTTCACTTGGGTGAAAGATAACAACAGTTAAATAGGGATCTAATCTAATATTTTCAGTTTTTTTTCTACCTTGCTCTGTATTAATTAGTATCTTATTATCTGCATAATCGATCCACATCAAATGGTTTTGAAGCTCTTTTTCATTAACTTTTGTTGCTATTGCACAGAAGGCGTTGTTGTCGATTGCTTGTTTAAGTTCATTTGGCAGTTGCATATTCTTTAATTCTAAGTAAAGATAATTTATATGGCATTTATTAAATTATTCAAATTTGAGAAATCTACTGGTCTTCTAAAAAAAGAGTATGAAAAAGGTATTAGAAGAGCCGGCAGGATTTGGAATATACTTACAATTCAATCCCAAACACCAGAAATTCTAAGAGATTCAATGCGACTATATAACTCAACAATGTTTGGAAACCTAAAAATTTCACGTTTTGATAGAGAACTTCTTGCAGTTGTTACATCAATATCGAATGAATGTGAATACTGAATACGAGCTCATCTATATGATCTCCGGTCGGAGACAAAAGACCAAAAATTAGTTGATCAAATTTCCAACAATTGGAAAGAAAGTAATCTCAGCTCAAAACAAAAAGAATTATGTATTTTTGCTGAAAAACTTACACAAAAACCTGGAAATATTAACAGTTCAGATATAGATAAATTAAAAAAAATAGGACTTGATGACAGAGAGATTTCTGAAGCAGTTCAAGTAATTTCATACTTTAATTACATAAATAGAATTGCTGATGGACTGGGACTGCAGCCTGAAGATTTCATAGATGAAAAGGGTTATAAAAAAAATCTTGACCAATAATTGACTTTCCCTAGTATTTAATATATGAAAATCAATCCTGTAGTATCTTTAATATCTACTTTGCTTATTTCTTTTGGAATAATATTTTTAGGGACTTCAAATTTTCAATTTCAATATGATAAATTAATTACTCAAAATGTTTTATTTGAAAACCAAGTATCTATTCAAAACGATAGCCAGGATAATGAATCAACTTCTAAAATTCAAGAAATAGAAACGATAAATGAACCAAATATTGAAGTGAGTTCAGAATATCCAGAAAATGAAGTCAATCAGAAAATTGAAAAAGATAGAGAAGAAGAAAGTATATTACCTGAAAGTGATGGGACAGAAATAAAAGTTACTTCATTTTCAATCTATAAAACAAATGAAGAAATCATAAATAGTAAATCAGTACCTAATGTAGATATGAGTCAGGGTTGTCTGGTAGAAAATCCTTTAAATGACGATAGGTTATGGTATTTTCCTGACGATTTTTCTGAATATAAAAAAAGTTTTTACAATATTGGAATCAAGGTTGAGTCGGGACTTAATCTAGATCCAAATTGTCTTTCAAATATGGTCATTGGAATATTAAATGATCCTAGAGGATGGTCAACAATAGAAAACCAGTCTTTTCAAATTGTTAATTCAGAGAATGCCGATTTAAATATCGTTTTTGCAAAACCTGAAACAGTAGATGAATTGTGTTACCCGCTGCAAACTAATGGAATTTACTCTTGTAGGAATGAAAAAAATGTTGTTATTAATATGTTTAGATGGCTATCAGGGGCACAAGATTTTGGTACTGATCTAAGTACATATCGTATTTATTTGATTAACCATGAAGTAGGGCACTACCTTGGATGGGGACATAGTGATTGTCCGTCAGATAAAGCACTTGCACCTGTAATGATGCAACAATCAAAATCTACTAATGGATGTGTTCCTAATGGTTGGCCAATATACGAAAGAATTAAATTACTTTACAGTTCGTCTTAATTTAACTATTGGATTCTTTTATATAATCAATTTGTTCTTCTGAATTTAAAACAGAAAATTTTGATTCTGAATTTAAGACTTTAGTATTTGGAACAACGCCTCTACTTTTCATCCAACAAATTGAACTTAAAACAACCATAACACCAAGTAAACCGAGACTAAGTGGGTGATTTTGAACAGTATTTTCTATTCCTCCAAAAAAGTTACTAACAGCTAAAGATCCTATAAAAAAACTATAAAATTTTAGCAATATTTTTTGTGCATATATTTCTTGAATGTATCTTGCCCAAAGTGCCAAAAGTGTAATCGATAAAGAAGTTATCCATACTATTCTACTTGAGTTGAACCAAGAACCAGTTGATTGAATGGTATATTCAAGTCTTAATAATCCTGAAATTGTGTTTGGAGCTAAAGCTAGTACAACAGTTATTAATCCTGATAAAACAGCGATAACTATATTAATTGACATAAAATTAATTGATTCTAAATATGTATTTTTTTCCATGTCACATTATGTAATAAATAATATTTTTAAACAAGAGTTTTTTTAAAAAGTTATTGGTGCCAGCCTAAACAACTAATTAGTAACTTAATTATTGTATTTTTTTAAATTTATTACAACCATTTTTTTTAATTAATTATAAAGTTACTGAATAGTCTCCAGATAATATTTTCTTTACATTTTCAACAGTATCAAGACCAGCTTTAAGTTGTGCCTCTTTTGTTGAAGCTCCTATGTGTGGTGTAGAGGTAATATTAAGATTTCTAAACTGTTCTGTAGTTGGTGGTGGTTCGTTTTCATAGACATCCAAACCTGCACCATATAAATGGTCTGAACTGAGAAGTTCTATAAGGTAGTCTTCGTCTAATACTCCCCCTCTGGAGGTATTTACAATTATTGATCCTTTTTTCATTAAATCTAACTTATTTTTAGATAATAAGTTTTTTGTTTCGTTTGTTTTAATTACATGTACTGATACGACATCTGAAGTACTTAAAAGAGTATCTAAATCTGTACTTTGTTCAGGCCCATCCCAATCTTTTATATAGGGATCATAAAATACGATTTGCATTCCAAAGCTCATCATTCTTTCAGCTAAAAGTTTTCCAGCTTTTCCAAATCCAACTATTCCTAATTTTTTCCCATATAATTCAACACCCATGAAAGATGCTCTCTCCCATTTACCATTTTTTAAGCTCTGGTCTGCCTGTGGAATTTTTCTTGCTGCATTGAGAATCAGGGAGGCAGTAAGCTCTACAACTGAAATAATATTTGCACTTGGAGCATTTGTTACAACTATTTCTTTTTGTTTTGCAAATTCGAGATCAATGTTATCAACACCAACTCCGCACCTAGCGATAATTTTAATATTTTTTCCTAATTCTAAAACCTCTTTATTAAGAACAGTTCCACTTCTTATAACAACTATTTCTGAATCAACAATATTTTTAGCTATTTCTTTGTCTTTGCTTTCGGAGGATGAGACATCAAAACACTCACCTAGCTTTTTAAATTCATCAAGAACTTTTTCATTTAATTGATCGCATATAAGTATTTTCATTTATCTCCTTTTATAAAGATATACATTGGAAATATTTAAGCATTAACGTTTAAAGAAATATCAATTTGTTTACAAATATTTTAAGGATTTTAATTTATTTTCTAATTCAATATCTGTTGGTTCTACTAAAAAAGACCCATCATCAAAAACAATTGTAGGAATTCTTCTTTGATTGACCTGCAATTTCTTTATGTATTCATTTGCTTTTTCATCAATATCAACATTTATCTCTTTAAAATCGATACTGTATTTGTTCAAAAAAGCTTTTGATCGAACACAATCTCCACACCAATCTGTTGTATAAAAATCTAATTTTCTTTTCATGAATTACTCTGTAGTGGATCTAATAATAAGCTAAGAATTTCGCTTATACCTGACAAGTTTTGAAATACTTCTTCTAAATTGTTTACTGTATCAATTGCTGATTCTAATTTTGGTAACAAGGCTTGAATTTCTGAAATAACCTGTAAAGCATTGTCAACTTCAGACGATATTAACAAAAGCTCTTGGTATACAAAATAACCTGCACCAATGAATAGCCCAAGGATAGCTATTTGTAGAAAAAGTATTACTCTTAACAAATTAAATTAGTGCAGAAACTTTATCTTTAATAATTTCTTTTGGTTGAACACCTACAAAGCGTTCTTTGACCTCTCCACCTTTTAACATCACTACTGTTGGAACACCCATAACTCCATTAGCTCCTGCGATTTCAGGATGTTGGTCAACATCGAGCTTAACGAACTCAACACCATCAACTTCATCGGATA
Source organism: uncultured Candidatus Actinomarina sp. (assembly GCA_902519215.1). GTDB lineage: Bacteria > Actinomycetota > Acidimicrobiia > Actinomarinales > Actinomarinaceae > Actinomarina. The sequence continues at coordinate 18,194 of CABYIX010000004.1, forward strand.
ACTCTTCTAATATTGGGCTTAAAACTTTGCATGGCCCACACCAGGTCGCGTGAAAGTCAATTACTACTGGTGAATCTGACTTTATTAGCTCTGCATACTCTTGCGCATTTATATCTTTCATATTTCTCCTTATTGTTTAATAATTTTATAGTTGTTCAATTTATACAAGTAACTTTCGAAAGGAAATATATAAAAAAATATACGTATAATTATCACTATGAATGATGTAATAGTTTCTCCACATTTTTTATCATCAGAGATAGGATCTAAGGTTCTAAAAAAAGGAGGCAATGCAGTAGATGCTGCTATTGCTACAAACTTAATTCAGGGTATTGTAGCTCCAGAAACCTGTGGAATTGGTGGTGATTTATTTGCAATTATATGGGATCCTGAAAAGAATATACCTACATTCCTAGATGCATCTGGATATGCCGGAACAGGAGTTAATCCAAAAAAATTAATGGGACTAAATGAGATTCCTTTAAACCATCCTTATTCTGTTACAGTTCCTGGTGCTGTAGCGGGTTGGGGGGAATTGAATAAAAAGTATGGGAGTACCCCAATCGAAGATATTCTTGAACTAGGGATTCAATTGTGTCACAGTGGATTTGATGTAAGTGAAGAGTTGCATAAATCTTTAAAAGCTCACGGAGACGAATTAGGAGGTGATGCTTCTGCGTTCTCATTTTATAAAAATAATTTACCTTATGAAATTGGAGAAAAAATTAGAAGACCTCAACTTGGAAAAACACTAGAACTTTTACAAAAAAAAGGGCTTGAATATTTTTATCAAGATGAGATAGCAAAATCAATATCAGATAGTGTATCCAATACACTGACGCTTAAAGATTTATCAAATTATAAAGCTGAATGGAAAGAACCATTGAGTCTTGATATTTTTGGCTACAAAGCATGGACTTCACAACCCCCTACTCAGGGGTACCTAACACTTACAACATTGAAAGCCTATGAAATGATGGAGTCAGTAGAATTTAATCTTCACCAATTAATCGAAATGTATAGAATTTTTGCATCTGATAGGGATAATATTTTATACGATTATAAAGATAAATTAGAAGATTTTATTGGAACAGATTTAAGGTATATCGAGAAGAAAATAAAACTTTTTAATCCTGAGAAATCAGAATTGTATAATTTTCCAAAACCCCATGGTGGAGGTACTGCTTATATGAACACTGTTGATAAAAATGGCCTTGGTGTATCCCTCATTCAATCTAATTTTCATGGAATAGGAAGCAGGATTGGTGTCGGAAATTATGGATTCTTTCTGCATAACAGGGGATGTGGATTTAATTTAGACCAGCAACATCCAAACTATTTAAAAGCTGGTAACAAACCCCTTCACACTCTTTCGCCAACACTATGGAGTAAAGATGATAATCTTGAATTTATAATAGGTACCAGAGGAGGTAGATATCAACCCCAACTGCTTGTTCAAGTTATATTGCCTTATTTATTAAATTTAGAATCCTTTGAAAATATTATTAAAAAACCAAGATGGGTTATTGATTATTTTGGTTCAAACAAATCTTCAAAAATTAAATTTGAAGAAATAAGTGATAACGAAATAAATTTTCTTAAGAAAAAAGGACATGAAGTTACAAATGAAAATGGATATAAAAATGCCTATGGGCCGATTTCAATAATATATAAAGATACAACAGATAGTTTTAAAGGTGTTGCTGATATAAGGGTTGGAACTGAAAAAGTTTTTAGTAATCTTTAATCTCTTTTAATTGCTGCTTTTCAATAATTTTTTTTCTTTTATCATAATCTTTTTTCCCCTTTGCCAAAGCAAGTTCAATTTTGATATATCCATTTTTTTCAAATAGTTTTGTTGCGATTAAGGTAAAACCTTTTTGTGAAGTTAGCCCAATTAAACGTTTAATTTCATTTTTATGTAATAAAAGTTTTCTTTGTGACTTGGGATCATAATCAACTTGATCAGCATATTTATATGGCTCAATATTCATTTCCATAATAAATGCTTCTTCATTTTCTATAATTGCAAACGCATCAACAATTGAAACTGAACCAGTTCTAATACTTTTAGTTTCTGGTCCACTTAACACTACCCCGGCCTCGTAAAACTCTTCAAAATTATATGAATTTCTCGCTTTTCGATTTTGAGCAAATACTTTCATCAGTCTAGGAAACAATATGGATTGACACGACCTCTTGAAGTTGGGTCTAGGTAGGGCAGAGAGCAATTTGCAGAACTTGGATTTTTTAACCTTACCTCGAAGTGTAAATGAGGCCCTGTTGATCTACCAGTAGAACCAACAGTTCCAATTTGATCTCCCGTAACAACTGTTTGTCCAACAGAAACTAATATTTTATCCATATGAAAATAAAGGGTAGTCATACCACCTCCATGATCAATAAATACTGTTCTACCGGCCAATCCATAATACCTTGCAAGTATTACCACACCACCAGCTGCTGCTTTTATAGAAGTTCCTCTACTTGCTGCAATGTCTATAGCTCCATGAAAACTTGTTGTACCTCCTATTCTTCTCCATTTATAACCACTTGAAACATATCCTGTTGTTACTGGCCAAGATAATTGATTGGGAGCTACACCTCCAACACTACTGAGTCTTTCAATATCAGCCTGGATTGCATCCTCAAGCTTTTCAAGATCAGCATGTTCTTTATCTAGTTTTTCTAATTCTTTATTAGCTTGATTCAATAAACTTTGAGCATTTTGCCTAGCTCTTAAAACTTGGTACTTTTTTGATTCAACTTGTAGTTTTTCTCTTTCTACAGCATCTTTTTTCAACTCAACTTCTTCTGCAAATTCTTCAGCTTCTATAGAAATTTGGGTTTTTCTCTCTTCTTCATTTTGAAGATTATCAACAATATCTTGCCTCTCATCTTCTCTTTGTGTTAAAAACACAGTTTGTGTTGAAGCCAAATTCTGGAGAGCGTTTAATTGCTCCACTATCTCATAAGCTGAATCAACAACAGTTGCAGCATAGCCAAGAGCTACAAGAAATTTTGATAGTTCTTTAAGTTCAACAAACAATGCTGTGGTAGGGCTAACAACTCCATTGATATAGAGACTTACAGCTTGATCTTGTAATTTTTCATCAGCTTCTACTAGCAGTTTCTGTGTTGCAAATAATTCGTCAGAAACATTTGAAATCTCATTTTTAATTTTACCTAATTTGGTTTGCTCTTGGACAATTGTCTGCTGTACGTTTGCTAAGTCATTCAAGGTTCCATCATAATTAGCTAATGCTGCCTCAAGCTCACTTTCAGCAGCTTGCAGTTTAGATTGTACCTCTGCCAGCTCCCTGTTAACTTGTTGTAAATCCTGATCATTTTCAAGTATTGCTTTTTCAAGATCTGTTTTATCACCTTCATATTTACTAATTTGATCTGCAATTGCTTGAAGTTGTCGTTCAACTTCAATAAGTCGATCTTCTGCGGTTATAGCTTGAAGTGACGTTGGAAACATCAGGGTAGAAATAATTGCTAAAGCTGTTGTTAAGGTTGTAAATTTTTTAATCATTTAGAACCTTTCTTATCCCAACAAAAGATGCAAAAAGTCCAAAAATAACAGATGACAGTAACAGAAGTAGAGTGAGATATATTAAGTAGGAATCAGAAATTGTAATATCAAAAATACTTTCAGCAACTATTGAGTTCTTTGAGTACTCAATTATTCCCCAACCTAATCCTACAGCAATACTCGTACCAATCAGAGATTCAAAAATTGCTTCAAAAATAAATGGGAGTCTTATATATGTAGAGGATGCTCCAACTAATCTCATAATTTTAATTTCTTTCTTTTTTGAATAAGCCGCAAGTCTCAATGTATTAATTATTAAAATAAATGCAGCAAAACCGACAAGCAAAGCAAAGGCTGAAGCAGATATAACTAGAGTGTCAGTAAGGCTTAACAATCTTTCAATGGCTTCACCACTAGTTCTAATTTCTTTAACTGCTGGATTGCCATCCATTCTTTCAAGAATTAGTTCATAATCTGATGGATTGTTTAAATTCACTCTTAATGATGAAGGCAACTTTTCATAATCAACTTCACTTAACAGGTCAGGCTGATCTTTAAAAATTGTTCTAAATTCATCTTCAGCTTCGGCCTTAGTGAAGTAATCTACAGTTCTAACTTCTGAATATGACTCGAGTGACTCCTGAAGTTGTTTATGTGCTGTTGTAGTAACTCTGTCATCAAGAAACACTACTACGTGTGTTCCATTCTGCCACCTCAGTGTATTATTCTGTACGATTGACCTTGCAGAAAGAGTTGTGAATACCAAGAAAGAAGATACGAGTACAGCAATAATTGTTGCAAATACAAGTAAAGGCGTCCTTCTCATATTTAGAATTGTGTTTTTTACAACATAAGAAAATTTATTCATAATCTACCTTAAAATATATCTACCTTGTTCATCGTCTCTAACTATTTTTCCATTTGAAAGCTCAATCACTCTTTTTTTTCTTCTATTAACAATTGATGAATCATGTGTTGCCATCACCACTGTTGTTCCAGCTCTGTTAATTTTTTCTAACAAACTAACTATTTGTATACTCAAATCGGGATCAAGGTTTCCAGTAGGCTCATCACACAATAGTATTAATGGATTGTTTGCTAGTGATCTTGCAATACTTACTCGGGTTTGCTCTCCCCCTGATAGCTGATCGGGAAATTTAAAAGCATTCTCATTTAATTCAACTAAATCAAGTAGTGTATTAGTTTTTGATTCAATTTCTTCACCTGTACTTCCCATTACTTCTAAAGCGAAAGAAATATTTTCATAAGTATTTCTATTTTCTAATAATTGCGGTTCTTGCGTTACAACACCAAGCTTTCTTCTTAATAACGGTGTTTTCCATTTTGGAAGTTGTACTACATTTAATCCAGCTACTTCAATCTCGCCTTTTGTTGAAATGTATTCTTTGTATAGTAATTTTAAAAAGGATGACTTCCCACTTCCTGAATGGCCAACTAAATATACAAATTCTCCTTCATTAATGGATGTAGTGATATTTGATAGTGCAACACTACCACCTTGAAAAACCAAAGATACATTATTTAAATTAATCATTTATTCCCTGTCTACGCCATTTTAGATACTCTTTTGTGAAAATAGCAATATCTCCATCTAGAACATTTTGAACATTTCCAACTTCAAGATTACTCCTAGAATCTTTAACCTGTTGATAAGGCTGGAGAACATAAGATCTTATTTGTCTTCCCCATCCAGCTTCATGTTGGTCTCCCCTAATATCATTTAGTTTTTCAAGGTCATCTTCTCGCTTTTTTAAAATCAGCTTTGTCTTTAAAAGTTCCAAAGCTCTTGTTTTATTTTGCAATTGAGATCTTTCTGCCTGGCATGCTACCACAACACCTGTTTCCAAATGGGTAATTCGTACTGCAGAATCAGTAGTGTTAACATGTTGACCTCCTGCACCAGAAGATCTATACACATCAATCCTTATCTCATCATCTTGTATGTTAATTTCATCGTTATGCTCAATTAAAGGTATGACATCAACTCCAGCAAAACTTGTATGTCTTCGCTTATTACTATCAAATGGACTTATACGAACTAGTCTGTGAACACCCCGTTCGCTTTCTAAATTGGCATAAGCTCTAAAAGAATCAACTCTTATTGAAGCTGACTTGATACCAGCCTCTTCGCCTTGGGAGATTTCTTCAATTTCATAGTCCATATTTTTGTCAGAAAGATGCCTAGTATACATTCTCATTAACATCTCAGCCCAATCATGAGCATCAACACCTCCCGCTCCAGCATTAATAGAAATAACAGCGCTTAGGTCGTCATATTCCCCAAAATATAAAGCCTCGTCTTCAATCTCTTCGATTTGCTCTTCGAATCTTATTATCTCTTTTGAATATTCATCTGTGTCTAATTCTTCATCATCAACTAGGTTTACTAACTCGTCAAATTCTTGAAGTTCTGTTTCAAGACTTCTTAGCGTATTAATGAGTTTTTCAATAGAAGAAGCTTCTATCGATATTTTTTGTGCTCTTTGTGTGTTGTCCCAGAAGTCTTTTTTATTAATTTCTGTATTTAATTCTTTTAATTTTTTAACTTTATTTTCAAAGTCAAAGATACTCCTTGGCGGAAATCAAGCGTTCATTAAAGGAAGTTATTTTGCTTAAGATTTCTTTATACATTTATCAACCATTCCACATTTTTTATATTTTATACCTGAACCACAATAGCAAGGGTCATTTCTACCAACCTTATCAGAGCTACTCTCAATAGTCATAACTTTATCCACTTTTTTTGGGCTTTGTGTAATTAAACTCTTATCAAAATTCATAAGTAGCCTGATTACTGAAAATTTTACATTATTTATTAAATCCTCAAATAACTCATACCCCTCATTTTGATACTCTACAAGGGGATCTCTTTGGCCCATAGCTCTCAACCCAATACCTGATCTTAGATAATCCATTTCAGATAAGTGATCCTTCCAAGCTTGATCTATAAAAGATAGGGATGACCCTCGTGCAAGTTTCCAAAAATTTTCTTCATCTTGTGTCTTATTTTTATCGAATAGAAGAAGAAGATTATCAACAGTATCTAGACTGTCGTTTAGTTCTAGTTTATTAAGAAATTCTTTTTTAACTGAGTCACTAAGTAGATCACTAAGCTCATCGGAAACCAACTGTTCAAATTGTTCAAGAGTTTCATAATTACGCTTATAAGACTCAATATTTGCATCTATAACTTGCGTTACATCATTAAACCATTCAACAATCAAATCTTCAATACTTTCAGACCTTAGAAGTTGTCTTCTCCATTTGTAGATAACTTCTCTTTGTTGATTAAGAACTTGATCAAATTTTAGAACATTCTTTCTAATTTCAAAGTTTAGAGACTCTACTTGAGCTTGAGCCCTTTCAATACTTTTTGTGACCATAGATTGTTCAATTCTTTCCTCATCAGGTAGATTTAATTTATTCATAATTGATTCAATTCTTTCACCTTGGAATCTTCTCATTAAGTCGTCTTGAAGAGAAATATAAAATCTTGATTCACCTGGATCTCCCTGACGTCCAGACCTTCCTCTGAGCTGATTGTCAATTCTTCTTGAGTCATGTCTCTCAGTTCCTAAAACATATAAACCTCCAAGATCTAAAACCTCTTGTTTTTCTAATTCAACTTGTTTATCAAGTTCTTTAATCTTTTGCTCAAGATAACTTTCATCATCTAATTTATTTTCAATAATTTGCTGTTGTAATGCCATCTCTTCTGGGTTCCCACCTAATTTGATGTCAACACCTCTACCCGCCATATTTGTTGCAACAGTTACTGCTCCTAACTTTCCGGCCTGTGCAATGATATTTGCCTCTTGTTCATGATTTTTAGCATTTAATACATTATGAACAATGCCTTTGGATGTTAATTTTCTAGATACCTCTTCTGATGCTTCTACTGAGACTGTTCCAAGTAAGATAGGCTGGCCTTTTTTATTTCTGTCTTCAATATCTTGAATGACTGCATTTAATTTTGCATCATTTGTTTTATAAACAGCATCCTGTTGATCCATGCGCTGTATGGGGACATTTGTTGGAATTTCGATTACTTCAAGGTTGTAAATTTGTATAAACTCTTCCTCTTCTGTTTTAGCGGTACCAGTCATACCTGCTAGATTCTCATACATTCTGAAGTAATTCTGATATGTAATAGAAGCTAAAGTCTGGTTCTCGTCTTGAATCCTTACATTTTCCTTTGCTTCTAGAGCTTGGTGTAGGCCATCAGAGTAACGCCTACCCTCTAGAACTCGACCAGTAAATTCGTCAACAATTTTAATCTGACCATCTGAAACAATATAATCAACATCCTTTGTAAAGATTGTTTTAGCTCTTAAGCATGCAGTTAAGTAATGGATAAAGTTTGTTTGTGTATTTTCATACAGGTTAGTAATTCCAAGTCTTGACTCAACAAACTCAACTCCTACTTCTGTTGGGTGAACTTGTTTTTTTGCTTCATCAATTTCATAATGAATATCGTTTTTCATTCCTTTTACAATTTTTGTAAACTCTGAATACCATTTTGTTGAGTCATCTACCTTTCCAGAAATAATTAAAGGTGTTCTCGCTTCATCAACAAGGATTGAGTCAACTTCATCAATGACACTGTAAAACAAATCCCCCTGAACAAGTTGTTCACTATTTACAGCCATGTTGTCCCGCAAGTAATCAAAACCAAACTCGTTATTAGTTCCATAAGTAATATCTTTTTTATAAGCATTAATTTTTTCAGAATATTCTTGGTTGGAATAAATTAGTCCCACATCAAGACCAAGAAAGTTGTAAATAGGGCTCATCCATTCAGCATCTCTTTTTGCAAGATACTCATTAACAGTTACGACATGGACCCCTTTTTTATAAAGGGCCATTAATGAAATAGGAAGGGTTGAAACGAGGGTTTTACCTTCACCGGTTTTCATTTCTGAGATTTTATTTCTTAGAAGTACTAGCCCCCCAAAAAGCTGAACATCATAATGCCTTTGGCCTATTGACCTTTTTGCGGCTTCTCTAACAAAAGCAAAAGCTTCTACTTCAATACTGTGAGGTGTATCATCGATTTTGTCTGACAATGCAAGAAAGCCACTTTTAATTTCTTCATCTGTTAATTTTTCAAGAGAGGATTCTCTGCTGTTGATTTCTTCAACAATCTTATTTAATTCAGAAGTTAATTTCCCACTACCTACTGAAAGAACTTTTTTAAATATACTCAAATTTAACTTGTGCCAAACTCCCAGGAATCTAAATAGTTAAGCTGGTCATCAGATAGAATTTCTAACTGACCACCCATTAGCTTCAATTTAGTTGCTGCTATTTTTTGATCTACTGATTTTGGTAATGTATAAACTTTAGATTCCAAGTTTTTATAATTTTCTTTAATCCACTCAGCAGCTAATGCTTGGTTTGCAAAAGACATATCCATAACAGAAGCTGGATGACCAGTTGCTACAGTAAGGTTCACAAGCCTTCCTTCTCCTAATACAAGAACCTCTTTATCTTTATACATATAGCTTTCAACATGGTCTCTTACTCTGTTAACTTCACTTGATTGATTTTTTAATTCAACCAAGTTTATTTCAACATCAAAATGTCCTGCATTTGCAAGCACTACACCTGATTTCATAACATCAAAATGTTGAGTGTCCAGAACATGCTTGTTTCCAGTAACGGTGATAATTACGTCAGCTATCTTAGATGCTTCTAAGCTGTTCTTTACTTCATACCCATGCATAAGAGCCTCTAAAGCTCTTACTGAATCTGGTTCAACAACTGTAACTTTTGCACCCATGCCGTATGCTCTTTCTGCAACACCTTTTCCACAATCTCCAAATCCAAAAACTACAACGTTTAAACCTGCAATTAACATATCAGTGGCTCTAACGACTCCATCCATTGAGCTCTGACCGGTTCCAAATCTGTTATCAAATAAATGTTTAGTGTCAGAGTCATTTACAGCAACAACAGGAAATCTTAGTTTGTCGTTTTTTTCCATTGATTTTAAGCGAATTACACCAGTTGTAGTTTCTTCCATTGAACCAAGAACTGATATATCTGACCTATCTGTATGTAAAAGTGTAACTAAATCTGCACCATCATCCATGGTTATATCTGGGTTTGTGTCTAAGACTAAATTTAAATGTTTAAAAAACTCATCATTCGAAACCCCCCTTATTGCATGAACCTCGATATCATTCTCTGCCAAATATGCAGCTACTGAGTCATTGGTTGATAATGGATTTGATGCACATAATGCAACCTTTGCTCCTGCGGTTTTTAGAGTCATCATTAGATTCGCAGTTTCTTTTGTGACATGCATACATGCCCCAATATTTAATCCGTCTAATGGTTTTGACAATGCAAACTCATTACTAATCTCTTCTAGTACTTGCATTTGTCTAGCCGCCCAATTAATTTCTTCCGCACCCTTAGAGGCCAAATTTAAATCTTTAATTGATGACATTACTTCTCCTTTAACATATTTTTTAAATTTTCAATTGAATCAATATCATATGGATCAACATTTAAATTGTCGGCCATGAAGACACTTATCAAATCACCTATTAAGACTAGATGAAATAATTCTTTAATTAAATTGTCTGACTTAATATTTTCAATTTCAGTTATTTCTATGCCTTTTGGAATAATGTCTTTAGTGAACTCAAATCTATTTTTAATTTTTGGATGTTCGTTTTGATCTCTTAGGAAAATTAAATGAAAATTATTTTTGGATCCATCTTCATCTGCTTCCCAAGACAAAATTTCATTGTGATGAACTTCTGGCATATATCCAACATAAGATTTAGATTTAGCATTTTCATTAATTTGCGTTTTCCATCGTTGAGAGGCTAGATAGCTTAATTGAGTACCTCCATAAATAATGACAGTCTTATTACCTATATTGTTTGCTACTTCTTTAGCTTTTTTTATAATTTTATTTTCAGATTCATTATCAAGTAATTCATTTAAATAAAAACTAGAATCATTACAATTTTGTTCAACATCTACTCCTAAAGATTCAGGAGTAAAGTTAGCTACTGCTTTAGTCATTAGTCCAAATGCTGCTCTGGGTTGAAGACCTGAAGGAACTTTAATGTAAGGCTTACTATTTTCTTTGGCCATTTCCAATAAAGTCCCACCACTAGAAATAACACACCATTCTAAATCTGATTTTATAGCATCCTCTAATGCACTTACTGTTTCTTCAGTATTTCCCGAGTAAGATATGAATAAACAAAGTGGCTTATTTTCTATATGTTTTTTTGTAATTTTGTATGTTTTGTGAACTTCAATATCTAGAGGTGAATACTTGTTTAAAATCAATTTAAGGACGTCGCCTGCAACACCAGATCCACCCATACCAACAACAAGAATCCGATCATAATTAAATTTAGGAAAATTATCAGATTTGACTAAGTCTGCACTTAGTTGATTACCTAAATTAAGAACATGATCTAACATATATAATCTAAATGTTACTCGATATTTTCTCTAAAACTTCTGTAATCACTTTCTCAGATTTACCTTCAACATTGACCCTTAATTTGGGCTCTGTGTTTGAACCCCTAATGTTGAACCAATAATTTTCAGTAAAACAAGTGAGTCCATCCAAATAATCAAAATCAACATCAAAAACTTCCTCAACATTTCTTAGTGATTCCTCCACGTCCTTAACTACAAAATTTACCTCACCTGAGCTGGGTGGAAACTTATAATTTTCAAAAACCCTGCTTACTTTCTCTTCTTTTGTTGAAATAATTTTCATAAATATAAGTAAAGTTAAAATAGCTGAATCTGCATAGAAATTTTCTTTATAGTAAAAATGAGCACTGTGCTCTCCACCGAAATCTGCATCAATTTCTCTCATCATTTTTTTTATATTTGAATGTCCTACTTTGCATCTATAAAGTTGAATATTTCTATCATTCAAGACATTTAATGCATGAGGTGAGACATTTACATTGTGTACAACTTTAAGACTATTGTTTTCTATTGATAGGTAATCAGATATCAGGGTGGTCATCATACTTCCTGAAATAACATTTCCCTTATCATCAATAAATACTGCTCGGTCAGCATCCCCATCAAATGCGACACCAAAATCTAAATTATTTTTTAATACTAAGTTCTTTAAGTCTTCTAAATTTTTCTTATCAGATGGATCAGCAGGATGGTTAGGGAAATTACCGTCAACTTCTAAATATAGAGGTGAATAATTAAAATTAAATATTTTATCTAAGTCATCAAAAACTGACCCGATTGCTCCATTGCCGCCATCAATACCAAATTTTAATGTATTAGTAATCATGTTGGGTTGAACTAAAGTCTTAATGTGTTCAAAATATTTATCAATTAAATTAGAATTTACTTGCTTGAAATTATTAATTTCAATATCATTATCAAAATTTTCAACTGAAGCTTTTATTTCCATTAATCCGGAATTTTCTCCAATTGGTAATGCCCCTGTATTGCATAATTTTAAGCCGTTATATTCCTTTGGATTGTGAGAGGCTGTAATAATGAGACCGGGTTTATTAAGGAGACCCGATAAAGAATATACAATATCAGTAGGGACAATACCTATATAAATTATATTTTTATTAACAGAAATAATTCCTGAAGATATTGCATTTAACATTTCCTGATGAGAAATTCTTCCATCATGACCAATTAAAATTGAATCATCTTCAACAAAGTTTGCAAACGCATATCCAATTTTAAAAGCTATTTCCTGAGTTAAAGTGTCACCATAAACACCTCTAATATCATAAGATTTAAAAATTAAATCTAGTTTATTTTTTGTCATTACTCAATTATTGTACTGTTCATGGATTCAAACTTTACCTTTAAAAATTTTTCAATAGTAATTCCAATTTATAATGAGGAAGAAATACTTGAAGAATCTTTAAATAATGTTTTGTCTATGTGTGAACGTACAAATATTGATTTTGAAATAATCTTATCTGAAAATGGTTCACGTGATAACACTAAAAATATCGCATCTGAAATAGCTAAATCAAGTAAAAACATAAAACTAATTGAACACGATACACCAAATTATGGAGAAGCTCTTAAAAGAGGGTTTTTAGCTTGTACAAATGAAATTATTATCTCATTTGATATAGATTATTATTCAGAGAAATTTTTATTGGAGTGTCTGCAGCTTGAGAGTCAATTTTCTGGAATAATAGCTTCGAAAAGAATGGCTAAATCTGAAGATGGTAGGAGGCTAATTAGAAAACTTGCAACAGGCTTTTTTGTAATAATATTAAAAATCTTGTTTGGCACCAATCTATCTGATACTCACGGAATGAAGGGTGTAAAAAAATCATCCGTTGATAAATTTATTCAAAAAGTTGTTTCAACACAGGATCTATTCGATACAGAACTTTTAATTAGAATTGAAAAAAGTGGACAAAAGTTTAAAGAAGTTCCAGCTAAAATTAATGAAATTAGGCCAAGTGTTTCTGTAATCTATAAAAGAATACCGAGAACCATTAAAAGTTTACTTAATCTTCGATTTGTCCTTTATAGAGAATCTTTAAACACAAAAAACTTATAAATTAAGTATTTAATTGGAAGTATTGATCCATGGATTAAGGTTGTAATTATTAACACATATAATTCATTTTGTTGCCAATTTTCATTCCATAAATTGATTAAAAACCAGACAAATAAGGGTACGAAAAGATTTATAAAGCTAATAGATACATATTTAAAAAATTCTTTATAGTTTCCATCATTAAATTTCAATTTAAATATAAATTTCCTTGAAAGAAAATAAGAAACAGTGACTCCAACAATAAATTGGAAAATGTTTGTAAGATAAGTTCTAAGAGGAAAGCTGACAAAATCTAGTAAAATAAATTGAAAAATATAAACTAAAAATAGCCCAAACAATAAATTAAAAGCCCCTACTAAATAGGTCCTGAAAAGTTCGGAGAATGAACCATCTTTAGAAATCTTATCAATTATTTGTTTTAGCATGTCTTTTCATTCTATAGATTATTAGAAGTAGTGAAATTGTTAAACATAGGTAAGAGAATATAGATAACAATCGCTCTAAAGTTGTTGTTTCAAAAGTGAGTTTTACATCATTAGCGTTCGGTATTACGGCCATAAAAGATGGAGTAATTCTATATGGGCCATCTCCATCTTCAATTGTCCAATTTGGGAAATAGGAAACTTTAATTAAATGTAATTTACCTGGCTGATTAGTTGTAAATGTTAATTGGTTATTTTTTAGGTTGAAATCTGTAATATTGAGCTGAGCTTCATCTGTAGGTAGTGTATTTTTAATTTTATCTATTGATAATTTGTCAATAACTCTAATGTTGTCCTCTTTCTGAAACTCTTTCATTGATAGAGTGAAGAAGCTTTCTTCAAGTGGGTTTTTGAAAACTGAATTAGAAATCCGTTCGTAAAATGAGGGTTGTGTGAAATTAATTAATTCTGATGTGACCAATTCTACTTTGTCCGAATTAAGCCTGAAGACTTTGAAGGGAGATGATGCAAATAAGAATTCTAACTCAGAAGAATTTGTTGCTTTATTGGAAATAGAATCTGTGTATGTAATGAAATAATCTACACCCAATTGCTTCATGTATCGAACACCTTTATCAAAATTTCCATTTATATAACTAAGTCCACCAACAGGATTAGATGGGCGTTCAGCCAAACCAGAAACTGTGACAAAGTGGTAAGGAGTCGTAATACTAGAATCAAAATATAATCCCTCCACACTTTCATGGTCGGTAAACATCGGTATTGTCATTAAAACCATAGGAGTACCATATTTATTTAAATCTGGACTTGGTTCCCACATAATTCTGCCAGAAGAAATATTGTTTAATTTATCATACAAAGATGATATCTCGCCCCATTCAGCTTTACCTTCATAACCAGTGAAATTCCAATTAAGCCAGTGAGGTAAAAAGCTCACTGTTGAAATTGTTAACGAAATGAATAAAAAGGAGAATAATTGATTCAATTTATTGACATTGAAAAAATACAAAATTAAAAAAAGAACAATTATAAATAAGGCTGTCACTTCATATCTATCATTCCATCTGTTGTAGTAGTTAAAAAGTAGAAAAAAACTTATTACGAGATAGATTAATGAAAGAAATATATGTCCTTGAAATTTAGAAGTAAGTAAATTTATATGTTGAGTTAATAAATTAAACACAAAGAGTATTGTTCCAAGTATAAAAAAGGGTACGACTCTTCCATTCCACAAAGCACCCTCGGGACCATAAAAAAATAAAAAAACGGAAGATAAGACTAAGTACACTTCTAAAGAAAATAAATTTTTAAAGACTTTTTTACTTTGCCCAGAAAATAAAAATATTATGGACAATAAAAGTAGAGGTAAAATATCAGGTTTAATCAAATCACTTATATTTCTATATGGAGAATAAGTCATATTCGTCGTGTATTCCAAATTTGTAAATAATGAAATCGAAAAACGAATAGTTAAGAATAAGAATATTAGAAATGAAGAAAATTTCTTAAGAACTTCTGATCTATTTCGCAAAAAGTAAAAAGAATAAATTGGTATAAAAATAATAAAAGGAATTATGTGTGACAATACACAAAAACTAATACAAAGAGAGCTGTAATATAAAGAATTTTTGAGATTTGATTTTGTGAGAAAGTAGATTGAAAGATTTCCAAAAGCTAAGGAATAGGTAAATGAATATTGCCCAGCTAAAGATGATGCCAAATTTCCACCAAAAATTGTAAATGACTCAGTTAGCAAAAATAACAATCCAGCTGCAAAACCTAAATGTGAGCTAATTTTATCTTCTTGAGAAATCAATTTCTGAATTGAGAATACAAGTAAAACGAGTGAAGTAACAACCATAATTTTAAATGCAATTCCAAAAGAAAAAAAAGGACTTAAGATAGCTACAACAAGCGGCGGTAATGGAAAATAAAAATAATAAGCAGGATATCCAGCGAACCAATCATTTGACCAACCACTTATCTTGAGGTTTGAAATTAACTCAGAGACAAAAAACTTTGTAGGCACAATATGTGCACCCATGTCTCCTCCTGTTGGAAGTGAATCTGAAAACACTAAGTCAATTCTTAAAAAAATTAACAAGATTGAGAATAAGATTGAATTTGTAATTATTGGAGAATAACTTTTAAGATTCATTTAGCGTTTTTCCCAAATACTTTGTCTTTCTTTTTCCACTTTCAGTCCACTCAGCATACCAATAAGGACCGTGTGGGCATGTTTGGCAAGACTCTTTCCCACATTTTATATTTTTTGATCTATATGAAACTTTTGTTTTTTTATGAAGATTTAATTTATTATCAACAAGTAGTTTAATTCTCTTTAAGTCAGCCTCATCTAGTTCAGCTAAACCATCTAGAATGTCCTTATCTATCATTACTAAGATGTTAGTTGAAAGGTCTTAATTTATAGGTTCTTAAAATTGAAAAAAGTAACTTACATTAGCGGCGGCGTTGGTGGTGCTAAATTTGCCAAAGGCCTAAATAAAATAAAAAATATTGATTTAACAATCCTCGTAAATACTGGTGATGATGAGCATATTCATGGGGTATTTTTATCACCTGACATTGATACTGTAATATATAACCTTGCTGGTATTGAGGGTAAATTTGGATGGGGTGTAAGAAATGATAAATTTACTGTTAATAAGGAACTAAGAAAATTTTATGATATGGATTTCAAAATAGGAGATGCGGATTTAGCAACTAACCTCTATAGATCTCAAATGATTAGTCAGGGGAAAACATTGACTGAAGTGACAAAAAATATTAAAAATAAGTTTGAAATAAATTGTGAAATAATACCAATGAGTGATGACAGAGTTAGTACAAAATTAATTACAAAAACTAATAAAAGACTCGATTTCCAAGAATATTTCGTAGAAAAAAAAGGTAAGCCTAGAATTAAAAATATTATATATGAAGGTTCACGAGTAGCAAAAGTAAATCAAAATACAATTAAGCAAATTAAATCAAGCGACATAGTAATTATAGGTCCATCAAACCCACTTCTTTCCATAGGACCAATACTTTCACTTAGTAAGTTAAAAAAGGAACTGATGTCCCATAAAAATGTAACAATCATAAGTCCGTTTATTGGTAAAGATGCCATAAAAGGGCCATCGAAAAAAAACTTTGAAGATATGGGTTTTAGTCCCGATATAGAAGGCATTAAAAAATATTACAAAAATATTGGTAAAAAATATATTGTTCATATCGGAGATTCTGACAAGAAAATAAATACTATAGAAGAAAATATCCTATTTAAAAAAATAAATGACTCTAAAAGTCTTGCAAGAAAAATTTTAAATTATGAGTGAAATAACAATTATTCCAATATCTGGTTTACCTGAAGTTTCAGAAGGAGACAGCCTTGCAAATCTAACTCATAATGTTCTTAAGAAGTCTAATAGAGAAATTATGGATGGAGATATATTTGTCGTTACACAAAAAATTGTTTCTAAGAGTGAAGGAATGTCAAGAAATCTTAATGAATATAATTTTGAAGATTTGTTAAAGAGTCAAATCAGTCGTGTTATTAGAAAAAGAGGTGAACTCGTAATTACAAAAACTAAACATGGGTTCATATGTGCTAATGCTGGTATTGATAAATCAAATGTTCAGAAAAATACTGTATTACTTCTTCCAGAAGATCCAAATAAATCAGCACATTCATATAGAAAAAAAATGGAGAATTTAACTGGGAAAAAAATTGCTGTAATTATTTCTGATACTTTTGGAAGAGCGTGGAGAAAGGGACAAGTAAATTTTGCAATTGGCTCATCTGGTATAAGTCCTATAACAAGCTACATCGGTAAAACTGACACTTTTGACAATGAGCTAAACGCAACTGAAATAGCGGTTATAGACGAAATTGCTAGTGCTGCAGAGCTCGTGATGGAAAAAACTTTAAATGTTCCAATAGCAATTGTAAGAGGCGTTAATTATGAAGATTCAAAAAATAATGCTAGTGAGTTAATAAGAGAAGATGAAGAAGATTTTTTTCTCTAGGATTTAATCCAATTTCTTACTTCAATCATGCCGGTATTTAAGTCGTACTGTGGTTCCCAATTTAATAATTTTTTAGCTTTCGTATTATCAAGCACACTACGTTGCAACTCCCCTTTTCTAGCATCTTTATAAATTGGATCTAAATTAGATGAAAACTGAATTTTTAAAGATTCTGCTAACTGATTCACAGAAGTTTCAACCCCTGTACCAATATTTAAAAATAGATCATCATGAATTTTTGAAGATTCTATCAAAGTAGAAATAACATCTTGGACATATATATAGTCTCTTGTCTGTTCACCATTGCCATAAATTACAGGCCTTTCACCATTTAAGTATTTATTTGAAAAAATAGATACCACTCCTGCCTCTCCATGTGGGTCTTGCCTTGGTCCATACACATTTGATAAATTTAATATTGAATAGCTTAGAGTTGTATTTGATGTCATCGTTTTAATAATTTCATTTAATTTTTTTTTGGCTACACCATAAGGAGAAGCGGGTTCACTAAAGTAATCATTCTCTGCAGTTGGTATATTTTCAGGCTCACCAAAAATTGTTCCTCCAGAAGATGTGAATACAAACTTTTTACAGTTTGAATTGATTAAGGTATGGAGTAGTTGAATTGGTTGTAAAATATTATGTTCAAAATCTAAGACAGGGTCTTGAACCGATACAACTACTGAAGACTGTGCAGCTAAATGAAAGCATACTTCTGGGTCAAAATTTTTAATTAAAGCTAGTGAATCCTCTGAACCGAAATCATCCTCAACTAATCTGAAATTACCATCAAATGATAAATTGTCTTTTTTTCCAGTAAGAAAGTTGTCGAAAATTAAAAGTTCATGGCCATCATTCAACAAAGACTCTACAAGGTGAGAGCCTATGAATCCCGCACCTCCTGTAACAATGATTTTCATTATAAATTTGTCCTCACAATTTGGTTTTTTATTACACTTCCACTTTTAATGACTGACCCATCCGAAATTATTGAATCCTCAATTATTACTTCATCTTCAATAATACAGTTGTCTAAAACAACGCTATTTATAATAGTTGCAGAAGTACTTAAAGAAACATTGTTCTCTGAAATCCAATTGTTAGCACCGTTTAGGTGAGATGAAATATAAGATTCTAACGTTCCGACATCAATCATTTTTCCTGTGACTGTATAGGTATGTAGTAAATTTTGTTCTGCCAGTCTTGGAAAAACGTCATGTTCAAAAGAGCAAGGTGTTTCAAGATTTGAAACAATTTTTTGTAAATCTTTTTTGTAAAAATGATAAAGACCTAAGCTAATTTTTTTTCCAAAACTATCATCATCAGGTTTTTCAATAAAACTTTCGACTTTATTTTCTTTAGTTACTTGAAGTACTCCGTACCTTGTTGGATCCTCTACTTCAATGGAACCAATAAGTGAACTCGGAACGCTTGTTGATTTTGTAATCAATTTCTGTAGATCTATATCAAGTAACAAATCCCCATTCATACAATAAAAAGAATCTGGCATTGAATTTAGATTTTGGATTATGTATCCAGCAGTATCAAGTTTTGTTGTTTCAAAAAACAATTTGATATCATCGTTACTGTTATCCTTATATTCAAGCCACTGTTTTTCATGCTTATTTGAACAGATTAAATTAAAGCTAAAATTTCCTAATTTAGAAAATTGCTGGATAATTAAATCAATTATTTTTTCACCCCTCACTGTTAATAATGCCTTAGGGATTCCCGTTGAGAGAGGCTGAAGTCTTGTTGCCTCACCTCCTACTAGTAAATAGATTTCATTCATCTTCTATAAGAATAGAAAATAATTTCTTAACTTCATCATCTTTTTTCAAATTTAAAATTTCATTCCAGACTTGATTTGCCTTTTTTAATGAAAATGCACTTTCTACATTCTTAGTAAATTTTTCTTCCAATAAAGGTATAGCTTCCTCTCGTCTTGATGGATGGCCAATAGGGTTCTCAATTGTAATTTTTTCCGAGCGGGTGTTGTCATTATATAAAATTTCAATTGAATTTGATATGTGCCTTTTTGAAAACTCGTAATAACTTTCTGTAAATTTTGGCTCTTCCTGTACATGAATTTTCTTTCGTAATTGATTTATCTCAGCTAAGCCTGAAAAATTATCCTCATACATTTCATATGTTAAATCGCCATGCAGGAGTGCTGCAGCAACCATATACTCTAAGCTATGATCTCTGTCAGAAGCGTTTTTTAACTCCTTTTTATTTGAAATAATTCTTACAGCGGGTTCATGTGTATATAAGTTGATTTTGTCGAATTTATCTCTATTTTGATTAAATTCTGAACTGAGCTGAGTTGCGGCTTCAACCGCTGACTGTCCATGAAATTCCGCAGGAAAGAGAACTTTAAATAAAACATTTTGGATAACCCAATCATCTAAATCTTTTCCAAAACTTAGTTCAGAATTTTTCATAAATATATTCTCAAAACCCCAGTCGTCTTCATTCTGTATTGTGTCGTAGACCTCATCTGCTGTGCGACTAATTTGTGATAGCTCAATACCACGTTTAGAGGCATCTGCTGCTGCCCAGCTCTTCCTTTTACCAACATTTGGAAAGTGTCTGTATGCTCTTGAACTAGGTCCATCCATTAAAATATTATTAACAGTTCTTTTTACGATTTCACTATTGCCGTCACTGAGTAGATGGGAGAAAACAGATCCAGATGCTAATTTAACAAAAAATACATGATCGAAACCTAATTTATTTAATGATGTGCCTAGGCAAAGTGATCCTTGTATCTCGTATGCTTTTGTTAAAGCAGTTGTAAAATCAACAAATTTATAACTGGTATTTTTTTGAAAAAAGGTATAAATTGTTCCAAAGTTATCAGATGGATGTCCCCACTCTTTTGCTAAAAATGTATCATTGTAATCAAACCATCTTGTTAAGACAGTTAAGTACCATGTACTGTCTACTAGGGAATTAAAATTTTGAACTGTTTTGAATGGATTTTTCAATAACTCTACTGAGGTCTCTCCAGCAGCAAAACTATGAACATTTTCATAGCTACTAGCATGAATGATGCACCCAATAGTATCTAGAATTGCTAATTTTGCTGAAAAAAAATGATTCTCTTCATTGGCTAATGGTTTTGATAAATAATCAAAAATTTGAACATCTATGTTGTTTGGTTCCAAAAATTATCTTTCAGACGGGCCAATATATTTTGCAGCTGGCCTAATCAATATATCTTGCTCTCGTTGTTCAAAATAGTGTGCAGCCCATCCTACTGATCTACCTGCAACAAATATTGGCGTGAATAAATCAACCTCAAATCCGAGTTCTGCTAAAAGTAGACCCCCATAGAAATCAACATTTGGAAAAAGATTTTTTTCAGTATCCATTATTTCGTCAATCTTTTTTGCTATTTCAAATCGATTTTTTGAGAAATCAGTATCTACTAACTTTTCTACCCAATTTTTTACAACTGGACTTCTTGGATCTTGAATTTTATAAACTCCATGTCCAAATCCCATAATTTTTTTCTTTTCATCAAGAAGAGCTTTAACTCCTACCTCTGTTTCCTCTACTGTGCTAAAACTATCAATTAACTCAACAGCTCTTTCATTTGCTCCACCATGCAATTCTCCTTTTAAGGTAGCTATCCCAGAAACAATTGCGCCAGTTAAGTCTGCTCTAGTTGATGCAGTAACTCTGGTAGCAAAAGTAGATGCATTGAATCCATGCTCGGCATACAAGATTAACATATCATCAAGAGCTTCTAATTTCTCGCTAGATGAGTTGTTTGGCAATAAGGAACTGGCTACTAAATACTCACTGTCTAATTCGTCACAGCTTTCTTGGTGGTATGAAGCAATAATGTAGCAGACTGTCGCATTGATTCTAGAAGAGAGTTCTGTCTTGTCTTCTTGGTCTAATTTTTGCTTTCTAAGAGTTGTTAATTCACCCTTATATGAAACAATTGTTCTCACAACATCCATAGGGTGTAATTTTTGTTTTATTTCTTCTAAAAGATTATTTAAATTTTTATCCTTACTTATTTCCAGGTAATATTTTGCAAAACTTTTTTTATAATCTTTATCATCAAGAGAATTAGTAATGATTAATGAAGCAACTTCTTCATATGTGTTATTTTGAGTAAGTTCTGTAGCATCAAACCCTCTATACCTTAGAGAGGTGCCTTCTTTTCCAACTGTGGAAATAGCTGTTTCTCCTGCTACAACTCCTCTCAAGCCAGGTGAAAATTCCATATCTCATTATTGTACAATATTGCTACATATAAGGATTAGTATTTTTATATGGCACAAATCCATAATTTAGAAAACAAATCAAGATTCGGTTCTAGATATGTAGCAGGGTTCTTGCTCTTGCTATCTAGTTTTATGTTTGCAGCATGGGTCGGTTTCTTTGTTTTCTTACCTATTAAGTCAGGAATGGAAATTGTTACAAACCTTGAAGAAAAATTTCTTCCAAGAGCAGAAGGCATGGTGTTAAATTTTGTATCGCTGTCTGAACCTTCCGTAATATATACTTCTGATAATCAAGTTCTAGATGAGCTTCATGACGGATTAAACCGGGACCCAATTGCTTTAAGTGATGTGCCTCCTTTTGTTGTAAATACTCTGCTAGCAGCAGAAGATAGCAATTATTATCAACATGAGGGTGTAGATTTTATTGCAATTCTTAGTGCGGTACTCGATAACTTAAGAGGGGTTACACGTGGTGGGTCTACGATTACTTCTCAAGTTGCAAAACAATCATTTGTTGGTGATGAGATTTCAATTAGAAGGAAGGTTGCTGAAGCAGTTGTCGCGGCTGAGTTAGAAAGAAGATATACAAAAGATCAAATTTTAGAATATTACATTAACTCTATCTACTGGGGAGCAGGTGCATATGGTATTCAGTCAGCTGCTTTTGAATATTTTGATAAAACTGTAGAAGAGTTAACTTTAGATGAAGCAGCAACACTAGTAGTCATCATCAGGAGCCCTGCTTATTACAATCCAAGAAAATATCCTGACCGAGTGTTGGAAAGAAGGAATGATGTAATAAATATAATGCTCAAAGAAGGCTTTATAGTAGATATTCAAGCTAGGTCAGCAAAGCTTGCTCCCCTTAATGTAAAGGAAAGTAAAAATTTTGTTGCCCAAGCTGAACATGTTGTTGCTGAAGTAAAAAGACAGTTACTAAATGATCCTGAATTTGCTATTTTGGGAAACACTAAAGAGGATAGAAAAAAAGCAGTTTTTGGATGTCCTTCTGATGATACAGCTTGCTTTGGTGGCGGTGGTTTAAAAGTGTATATAACGCTAAACCTATCATTACAGCAACACGCAAATCAGGTTTTAAATACTTGGGTACCATCTGATCCAAATGAAGAAAACCCCGATGAACAACGTCCTACCGGTGTTATAACACTAATTAATAACTTTACTGGAGCAATAGAAGTAATGTCTTCTGGAATACCTTTTGAAGAAGAACAATACAACCTCGCTACTCAAGGAAAAAGAAATCCGGGATCAGCTTTTAAACCTATAACTCTTTTGGCTGCATTAGAATCTGGAGCAAAACTATACAGCTACAGAGATTCAAGAAGTCCAGTAGAAATAAATTGCGGCTATCCATGCGCCCCAGATGGAATTGGAGAAAAATGGGTTGTGCGAAATTATGGTACATCAATAACAGCAGATAGATACCTTAATAAAATCGATGCACAGGATAGATCTATCGAGCTTCAATGTTTTGATTTTCATATAGAAGAACTAAAAAATAAAGATTTTATTAAACAATTTCCACTTGGTCTAAATCTAGAAGAATTTGAAACAGATGAAGAAAAAATGATGGAAATCGCTAAAGTATTGGGTCAGTATGACGAAGAAGGAAACTTAATCATCTATCGAGAACTAGAGGAGGATGAAGAAATTCCGGAAGGGCAGACAATAATTTTTGACCTTGAGTTAATTGAAAACCAAAAAAACTTAATACAAATAGATACTGATTCAGAGACACAGTTTATATTTAAACCATGCCAAGATAAAGCAGAATATAACAGATCAATTAAATTACTCGATACATCAGGAATGGTTTCACTTGAAGAAGCAACAAGAAGATCTATCAATACAGTTTTTGCTCAGGTAGCTTCTGAACTTGGAGGTGAAAAGCTTGCTTCTACTGCAAAACGTATAGGTATTGAATCAGAATTAGACCCTGTTATATCTTTAACTTTAGGGGCAGGTGCTGTTACACCAATCGAAATTGCTTCAGCTTATTCTTCTTTTGCAACCAATGGTGTACTTGCTCCAACTTATTTAATTGAAAAAATTGAAGATGATAAAGGAAACATTCTTTATAAACATATAGTATCTCCACGTGTAAGTATTCCAGATCCAGGTGCTGCAGCTGCAGTAAGAAAAACTTTAGAAGTTGCTGCTCAGTATGGAACTGGAACTAGGGCTGTTTTAGATGATAGAGAAATTGCGGGTAAAACTGGTACTCACCAAGGATTCAGAGAAGCTTGGTTTATTGGATTTATACCTCAATATACTTCCTCAGTCTGGATAGGCTTTGCTGAAGAGCAGCTACCTCTTACAGATGTTGAAATAAAAGGTGAAATATTTAGAAGTGTTTCAGGAGGTCGTGTGCCAGCACCAATGTGGAAAGAATTCATGACTGAAGTGGTTAAAGATTTACCTATATTGGAATGGCCTTTAGACCCAAGTGACATAGAAAAATATTATGAAATTCCAACTATTGAAATTCCACAATTAATTGGATTAAATATACTCGATGCAGAAGAAATTGCTTTTTCGTCATATATACTTCCGACTATTAATTTGGTTGAATCTGAAGAAGCTCCAGGTCTTGTATTGTCACAAGATTTAGAAAACGGTGAGGAGTTTCCTGAAGGAACCGAAGTAATTTTAGAAGTATCGGGTAATAAATTTTCAGCAGCAATTCCAAGTATCACTCCCTGTACATTGACTCCAGAAGAAGGTGAAGACTTGATTCGTGATTTTATGAGAGAGAACAATGTAATACTTTTTATAAAAGAAGAGTATGAAGAAAATGATTTAGAAAATTGTGATGGAAAAATTATTGGAACTAATGTTTCTCAAGGTGCAGTTATGACAACTGGTGACACTCTAGTTTTTGTTATTAGTAATCTAAAGGAAGAGTCTTAAGAAAGAGTTTTTAAAAAATTTATAAACCCAATAATACCGAAACCTGTTCCACCAGTAGGTGTTAAAGGATTATTATTTCTAGACCTAGCTGGTCCTGCCATATCTAAATGAATCCATGGAACATCATTTACAAATTCTTCTAAAATCAGAGCTGCAGTTATTGCTCCACCAAATCTACCACCTGTATTTTTTAGATCTGCAATATCAGACTTTACTAATTTCTTATAGCTTTTGTGTAGGGGAAGTGCATGATATGACTCTACTCCATTTCTGTTTGCATCAACAAAATTATTTGCAATAGACATATCATTTGAAAATACAGCTCCAATATCTAATCCTAGTGCTACATAAGATGCACCTGTCAGTGTTGCAACATCGCATAGAAGGTTCGGGTTTTCTTCCGATGCATATGCAAGTGCATCTGCCATAATTAATCTACCTTCTGCATCTGTATTTAAAACTTCTATAGTTTTCTTATTTCGCATTGTAAGAACATCACCCGGTCTTATAGCAGTACTGCTTACCATATTTTCGACAAGAGGGGTAAATACTTTTACACCAATATCTAATTTGAATGCCGCTGCAAGTTTAATTATTCCCCAAGCAGTTGCCGCACCAGCCATATCTGTTTTCATCGTTTCCATGCCAGAAGGCGACTTAAGTGAATACCCTCCAGTGTCAAACAAAACTCCTTTTCCAATTATTGAAACTTTAAATTTAGCTGATTTATTATATTCACCTACTAGTAAATAAGGTTCTTTCGCTGATCCTTGGGAGACACCAATAACACCGCCAAAACCCTCCTTCTGAAGCCATCCTTTATTATGAATATCTAAGCTAATGTCCTCATTTTCTATAAGCTTTTTGACTTCATCAATAAAATACTCTGGTGTCTTATCAAGGGTAGGTGTATTAACTAAATCCCTTACAAAAAAGATTGCATCTCTTGTTATTTGTTGTTCACTCTTAATAATTGATTTATCTAAAGTAATTTCTTCACTGTCGTCCTTCTTACTTAAATATTTATCAAACTTATAACCTGATAACAACATGCCAAGAGTGAAGGATTCAACTTGTGAAAAGTCAACAAGACCTGTTTCAAAAGTAATATTACATTCTGAATTAATCTTGGTCCTTGCAACAGCACCTAGATAGCAAGCATCAAAATCATTGATTATTTCTGATATAGAAATAATCAATGTGTCTTTTGAATCTTTTAAATACTGCTTTGGAACTAAAAGCATTTCTTTCTTTTTTCCATTGAAATTATGAATCTTAAAATAATCTTTTATTTCATCATCATTTATAAAATATGTTAAAAGTTTTTCATTATTTATATCATTTACAAATAATATGTTTAATTCAGTCATCAGTTACTTGGTGTCCAATCTTTTTCAAAGTCACGCGCCATCATCCATAATAAGTCAGATAATCTATTTAGATATATTAGTACTTTAGAGTCACTCATGTCTAGGGTTTTATACCAAGTTACACATTTTCTCTCAGCTCTTCTAGAAATAACTCGAGACCAATCTAGTTTTGCAGAAATTATATTTTCACCTGGCACAACAAAGAAGTTTGGTAAGCCATTTTTTTCAGTTAAATTGTCTATTTCTTTTTCAAGATTTATAATCATCTCTTCGGTTACCAAAGTCTTTCCCGCGGAAAGCTTTTTTCTTTCTGATTTATGAGTCGCTAATTCAGCACCAACTATAAAGAGATCTCTTTGGATACGTAAGATGATTGCTTTAACGTCGGATGGTAGTTTTAATTCTGCTCTAATTAAACCTAGGGAAGCTACAAGCTCATCAACTGCACCATAGGCTTCTGGTGCTATGCCATCTTTTGATACCGAATCCCCATACAAGAGACTTGTATTTCCATGGTCACCTTTTTTAGTGTAAATCTTCACTTCTTAAGAATAATGCTAGATAGAAAGTATTAATGTACCAGAAGCACCTAATGACACAATTAATGAAAGATAACTTAAACCTGTACTTGCCATAACACCTGTATACGATTTCTCTTGTAGAGACTTAAACGACCCAAAAGATAAGATTGCAGCAGATATATAAAGAAACACCATTACATTATTTAATACATTGTTAGAAAGAAGATTAAAGAGATCCGATGAACTTTCGTAAAAATCAAAAAACACAAGAACTGAGAGGCCTAAAGATAAAGAAGTAGAAAATATTGCAATATTTTTCATACCAACTCTAGATATGGTCGGGTCTACTAAAAACCAGTGTCCAATCATCATGAGTGAAAAAACTGATGATACTAAAAGGATTGGTAAAGTTGATTTTAAAAGTTCTAGCCCTACAAAATTAAATGACCCAATAAAGAAACTTATAATTGATAAAAGTAAAATATAATTCTTTTCCTTTTTATTAAGTAAATTTGAATACAAGCCTAAAAATAATATTCCTAAAAAAGTAAATGTAGATGGATTAATAAAGACTGTGAAAAAAATTATTGAACTAAAAAGTAGTGTAAAACCTTTTTTTGGATTTGTAGTGTTTACAATGTACCCCATAAAAGGGACGCATTGTATTAAAAAGACATAAGTAAATTCACTCAATTGCATATATTCTTTACAATAATAGGTATGTTTGCTTCACTAGTAAAAACTAATTATAAAAATGCCTCAATTGTTACTTTATTATTTCTATTAATTGTAAGCTTTTTTGACAATACAGACGAAATTAGACTTTTAAGTTCTGAGTTTTTTCTAACTTTTATAATGTATTTTTTTATGATCGTATTAGCTCTAGATGCATTAAGTAATAATAAAATTATTGGTTTGA
This sequence comes from uncultured Candidatus Actinomarina sp., assembly GCA_902519215.1. Classification (GTDB taxonomy): domain Bacteria; phylum Actinomycetota; class Acidimicrobiia; order Actinomarinales; family Actinomarinaceae; genus Actinomarina. The sequence continues at coordinate 45,763 of CABYIX010000004.1, forward strand.
TTTTGTTTTTAAGCTTAACTTTCCTCCCTCCAAGTATTTTTTCAGACTACGAAGGTCAACTCTTTCCTGTCACTTATTTAATATTTATTACTTATTTGCTTTACATCTCTGGACTTATGATGTTTAAAAATTGGAAAAATAATGCGGGATTATGAAATATTTTTCAATATATCTAAAATGATTACATGAAACAGGGGTATTTTAAAAATATTATTTTCTTTTTTCTATTTCTAATTTTCTTTATACCTTTTTCAGCATCAAGCCAAAAAGTAAGTGCTATTGAAATAAAATATGATAATCAGTTTAGATGTTTAGACAATGCTGTTGCTCCTCTCGACAACCTTTTAGATATTCAAACATTCTTAAGCTGTAATGGCTTCAATCCTGGACCAATAGATGGACTCAGCGGTTCAAGAACTAATAATGCAATAATTAGTTTTCAGAAAACAGTTGGGCTATCTGCTGATGGAGTTGTAGGACCTGCAACTAAACAAGCGATGAGAGCCTTTAGTACAACTTCATTTACTTTCACAGGTAGTGGATGGGGGCACGGAGTAGGTCTGAGTCAATATGGGGCTAAAGGGTTAACAGAACTCGGTGCAAATTTTTGTAGTAATACCAGCTCATGTACATCAGGTGAGGTTGTAGATTATTACTTTACAGACACTAATGTTAGTAATTTGTCCGAAATCAGTTTGTCATCACCTGAAATAGCAACAGATAGTAACGCTCTTTGGGTTGGTTTAGCAAGAAATGCTAAAAGTATAAATCTAACAACTCTCCCTTCATCAAGCCCTCCTATGCTTTCAATCTGCCAAGATGGGCTTTCAGATACAGCGGGAGTCCAAGTTTTCTTGACTTCAAGAGGATTTGAACCTGGACCTGTGGATGGCGCATTTGGTGACAAAACTTCAAATGCGCTAAAAAATTATCAAGCATCAGTTGGAATTTCACAATCTGGAAGTATTGATGCTGATACACTTAATAAAATTAAATCTGAAGCAGCTTCTGATGGACCATGCGAATCGGTATTCGGGCCTTTAAAAATCAGTGGCGGTGCAACTATAAATATTATTTCAAATGGAAATGGATGTTATTTTAACGGACATCCGTTAGTTAACAGATCAACAGCAAGTTGTAACATTGGAATTGGTTGGTCGGAAGGTGGAAGGATAAGAGTTGGTCCTCGCGAACATAAACACGGAGTTTTAAAATTAAGATCAAAAAATGTTTCTTCGGGTTTTCATGTTTCGCTGTCAGTAAACATAGAAAAGTATTTATACGGTTTAGCTGAAATGCCTTCTCATTGGAATGTTAAAGCACTTGAGGCACAGGCTTTAGTTGGAAGAAGTTATGCTGTTTATCAATACCTGAAGCAAAATATTCCATCTCAAACAACTTCATTAGACGCAGGGCTTTCAACATCAAGACAAGCTTATTGCTGGTGTCATATCGGATCAACTGCATCAAGTCAATATTATTACGGATATCTTAAAGAAATATCAGGTCCAAACTGGGTACAAGCTGTCAATAACACTTCTGGTAAAGTAATAACTTATAACGGTGGGTATACACAAAGCTCTGTAATTCAAGCATTTTACTCTTCCTCAACTGGAGGAAAGACAAACAATAATGCAGTAGGCTTTGGGTCAGCAACAGTATGGCCCTATCTTCAAACAGTAGACGATCCATGGTCAGTAGACAACAGAGTTGGTAACAGTAAGGCTGCTTGGTCTTATGATTTCTCTGGCTACCAACTATCAAAAAATATTCTATGTGGTGATACGCCATGTTTTGACTCAATAACTGATATTTACGTTTCATCTACTGCTGAGTCAGGTGCTGCTGTCGAAGTCACCATGAAAGGATTTAAGAATGGCTCATCAAGAACAGTTACAAAATCAGGAAGAAATATTAAATCTCAATTAGGATTTACTTCACATTACTTTAAAACTTCCAGCCAATCTGATGTTTCGAATCTCTCTATTGGGCCTATAACGGTAAATACCTCAACTGTGTCATCTTCAACTGGTACTTCATCTTCTACTTCTACAGGAGATGTAGCTCAATACGCTACATCAACTTCAGGATTGAATTTACTATCTGGAGCGGGATTATTAAACAACTGTAATGAAACTTCATCAGCTTGCCAGGCTAAAACATTAACAAGGGAGGAAGCCGCGGCTATTGTTGCAACAATTGGTGGTGTTTCTCTAGATGCACCTAATGCTTATAGTGATGATGACCAAAGCATTTATCAAAAAGCAATAAACGCAATTCCTTATTACGGTAGTCAAGTTTGTATTGGAAGCCCTTTTCAGTTTCAGCCAAATGAAACTGTAGCTAGAGATCAGTTTGCGTGTATGGTTATAAAATCTATCAAAGCAGGCTCAACAGCTGAATTATCTGGTTCAATTGACAAGTACTCTGATGAAGGGGCTAGTAAATGGACTAATGAAATCAATATACTTGCTGCCAATGATGTAATTCCTGCTTGTAGTTCCATTCAAGATAAGTTTTGTCCTAGTAGAAATATTTCCATTGGGGAAGTTGCCTACATAGTTAATAAAATGGTAAGTAAATCATTGATATCAAGTGACTTGTTTTCAAGTAGTAACTTCCAAGCCGGCTGGACTGCAAGTGGTTCTGAGGTTGTCGAAGCAAGTGCTACTGCTGTGGAAAATCCTAATGCAGGAAATGATGCTTGCGTACCAAGAGATAATACAGCCTTAGTGATAAATTCTGTATTAGATATACAGCAGTTTCTATCTAGTAACGGTTTCAATCCTGGACCAATTGATGGACAAACAGGACCAAAAACTAAAAATGCAGTTATAGAGTTTCAAAAAGAAAATGGTTTACTCGCTGATGGAATAGTTGGAAATAAAACTAAAGATGCGATGAGGGCATATACAGGATGTAGAAGTCAAAATGTTTGCATTGCTAGAGATAACTCAAATGCAAAACTAGATTCTATTGCAGACATCCAAACCTACCTAGCAAACAACGGTTTTAATCCTGGAATTATAGATGGAGAAATTGGATCATATACGAAGGAAGCTATAAAGGCTTTCCAACGCAAAGTAGGATTAATTCCAGATGGTGTTGCTGGAAATAGAACAAAATCAGAAATGAAATCTTATACCGGCTGTTAGCTTATATATTGTAAAATTTTCTCAGCTATTTTTTCTGAACTAAATTCAAAATATTCTATTAAATCTTCTAATGGAGCTGACTCTCCAAAAGTTTCTATACTAAAACTTTCTGTTACTTTTCCAATATAATCTTGCCAGCCAATAGAGCGACCAAGTTCAAGAGTAAAGACAAACTCATTTATTTTTAGATTTTCAAGAGTGTCGGTATTAATTTGATTCAAAATTGGAGTACTTATAATTTGTACAGACTTATCTTTTAACTTCTTAGAAACCTCAATTGCTAAATTTACTTCAGATCCAGAAGCAAATATTGTAATGTCATCTCCTTTGATTAACTCGTATGCACCATCTTGAAAATTTTTATAGCTCAAATTAGTTTCAATATAATCTAACGACTGTCGTGTTAACACAAGAGATTTAGGGTTGTTACTTTTAGTAAAAATATACTGATAAGCATATTGTGCTTCTATGCTGTTTGCTGGTCGAATAACATCTACTCCTGGTATTAGTCTTAAACTCATTAAGTGCTCAACAGGTTGATGGGTAGGACCGTCTTCACCAAGATAAATTGAATCATGAGTAAATATGTAGACAGAATCAAGATTCATAAGAGATGCCAGCCTTATGCTAGGTCTCATATAATCTGAAAAAACTAAAAATGTTGACCCATAACCAATTAAATTACTGTGCAAAGTAATCCCATTTACAACTGCTGCCATTGCATGTTCTCGAATTCCAAACTCAATTGACTGACCACTTCTGTTTTTATGTGAATAAATTGAATTTGAGATTATTTGCTTGGTAGATGCTGCAAGGTCTGCTGATCCTCCAAGTATGAATTTATTTGACTCTCCTATGGAATTTAAAACCTCACTTCCTGTCACCCTTGTTGCTTTTCTTTCATTATTTAGAGAATTGATAAATTCAATTTTTTTATTGTTAAATTCATTCCATAAATCTGCAAAATCATCATCATTTGTTATCTTTTCCTCAAGTAAAGATACCCATTCATCATATTTGCTATTATCAGTATCTCTTTTTTCATTGAAATAATCATAAATTTCTTGAGGGTGATCAAATGTATTCCCTGTCCAGCTTACGTTTTTTAAGAATTGTTCCATTTCATCACTTCCTAAAGGTGACCCATGTATCCCACTAGTGTTTTGCTTATTAGGAGAATGTTTCCCTATAGTGCTTTTTGCTATTATTAAAGATGGTTTGGAAGTGTTGCTTTGTGCCTCCTTAATGGCATCAACAATCTGATTTTCATCATGTCCATCTATTTCCTGAACATGCCAACCTAATGATTGAAATTTTTCACTTTGATTAGTCACTGATACTTTGTCTACATTCCCGTCAATAGATATATTGTTATCGTCAAAAATATAAATTAATTTTCCCAGTTTCCAAAGACCTGCTAATTCAGCAGCTTCAAATGAAACGCCCTCCATTAAATCACCATCTGAAACTATTCCATATACATAATGATCTATAATTTGATTTCCAAAAATATCTGACAAATAAGTCTCCGCAAGCGCAAGGCCAACTCCTGTCGCAAAACCCTGTCCTAAAGGTCCAGTTGTTATATCAATTCCAATATCTACATCTAGCTCAGGGTGGCCAGCAGTCTTAGAATTTAATTGTCTGAAATGCTTCATGTCATCAACAGAAATATTAAAACCATTGAAATGCAGTAAGCTATAAAGCAATGCTGACCCATGTCCAGCACTAAGAACAAATCGATCTCTATTTATCCAGTTAGGATTTCTATTAGAAATTTTTAAAAAGTTTTTGAATAATACAGTTCCTACATCTGCCATTCCCAATGGCATACCGGGGTGTCCAGAGTTTGCTTTCTCGACAGATGAAGCTGAAAGGACTCTAATGGATTTTGTTACTTTATCAAACACAGATTAAGTATATAAGAATCTAGGCAGACGCAAAAGAATCTTTTGCATGATATGAAGATCTTACTAGTGGACCGGATTCAACATGTGGTATGCCGAATGACTCACCAAGTAATTTATAATCTTCAAATTCTTCAATTGGCGCATACCTATCAATTGGTCTATGTTTTGCTGTTGGTCTTAAATATTGACCTATAGTAACAATATCAATTTCAATTTTAGATAGGTCTTTCAAAACTGAAATAACTTCATCTTTAGTTTCACCCATTCCAACAATTAATCCAGTTTTTGTTTTTCCCATAAATCCTTGCTGCTTAACATATTCGAGAAGAGACAATGACCTTCCATAAGATGCTGCGGTTCTTATTTCTCTTTGTAGTCTTGGTACTGTTTCTAAATTATGATTAAATACCTCAGGAGCAGCAAAAAGAATATTGTCTATTGCTGACCTCAATCCTTTAAAATCTGGAACCAAGACTTCGACATTACATTTTTCATTTAATTCTTTTACAGCGCGAATTGTATCTGCAAAAAACAAAGATCCTCCATCATCAAGGTCATCCCTATTAACGGAAGTAATAACAGCATGTGACAACTGCATAGCTTTTACACTTTCTGCAACCCTAATTGGCTCATCTAAATCAAGTTGGCCGGGCTTACCAGTTTTAACATCACAAAAACCACAAGCTCGTGTACATACATCACCCATTATCATAAATGTTGCGGTTCCCATTGACCAACATTCATATATATTTGGGCACGAAGCTTCTTCACATACTGTATTTAATTTTTTCTCGCTTAATAAGTTTTTTAAATTGATGTAATCATTTCCTAAGTTTGCTTTAACCTTCATCCACTCAGGCCTTCTAGGTTCATTTGGTAAGACTCCCCTTATGGTTATCGGAATAATATTTTTATTGGGTTTAAACACTCCCCTCTTAACCATTTCATCAATATTAAATTCTTTAGTTGTCTTCAGTTGTTTAGGAGTAAATTGAGAAAACTGTTTATCTATTTTTTCATAATTGAAAATGTTCTCAAAATTTTTAGAAATTACACTTGATACATCCTCAAAAGAAATTTGATTATTAAATTGATGAATGGAACTCATTTGTTCCGATTCATTACCACATGGGTTTATCAAATTAAAGCCTTCCAGATTATCAAAAATATTTAATGAAAAACCATGATAAGTAGTCCATTTACTAACCTTGATTCCGATCGAAGCAATTTTACCAGCAGAAGTCCAAACACCTGTATCGTCTTCTTTGGTAAAAGAATCTATAGAAAATTCATTTAGAGTATCAATGATTACATTTTCTAATGACCTCACAAAGGGCAGTATTTTTTTTGGATCAGAAAGTCTAACAATTGGATAACCGATTAGTTGGCCTTCACCATGATAGGTAATGTCTCCTCCCCTATCAGTTTCAAAAAAATCTATACCCCTATTACTAAGCTCTTCCTCAGAAACTAGTAAATTGTTCTTCTTTGCAGAACGTCCTGAAGTTATAACCCCATCATGTTCAAGAAGCAATAAATAATCATCATTGCTATTGTTTTGTGAAACTGATCTATGAATTCCTAACTGAAGGTCATAAGCTTCCGAATAAGGTAATTTACCAAGCCACCGAATATTGATAGTTCTCAATCTAATTCCTGTGACCAATCAGTATTCTCTAACCTTTCCTTAATATAATTAAGAAATAACAATGCTACGGAACCATCAAATACCCTATGGTCCCATGTAATACTCAAAATACCAGTGTGTCTTATTGCTATAGAATCGGATCCATCTTGTGCTTGAACAACAACTGGTCGTTTCTTAACTGATTCTGTTGAAAGGATGGCAACATTTGGTTGATTAATTATTGGGGATGTTAAAAATGAATTAAATGAACCATTGTTAGATATAGTAAAAGTACTTCCACTTACATCATCTAAACCATATTTTCCATCTCTTAATAATTTGGAAGTCTCTGAAATCTTTCTTGCTATTCCTTTTAAATTAAACGAATCAGCCTCCTGCAAGGTTCCAACCAACAATCCCTCTTGATTTAAGTCAACAGCAATTCCTAGATTGATATGATTATGAATTTCATGTATGCCATTTTCTAAATCAAAAGAACTATTTACAACAGAGTATTCCCTCAATGCCGAAATAGTAGCAAGAGAGATGAAAGGAAGGTAAGTTAATGAAAAGCCATTTTCTTCCTTAAATTTTGCTTTATGTTTTGCTCTTACAATTTCAATATTCTCAAAATCTACCTCAATAGAAGTCATCACATGTGCAGAAGTTTGCTTTGACATAATCATGTTTTCAGCAATTCTTTTCCTAAGTCTTGAAATGTTATTTGAAGACTCTTTAGTTAATGTTTCTTTCTCTTTTTCTTGTGGGAGCTGTTCAGCAATCTTCTCTGTTGAGATTACGCCCTGACTTGATGAAATAATTTTTTCAATATCTTGTCTTTTAATCCTTCCGTTTTTACCAGTGCCCTGAACTTTTTCAAGATCTATATTGTGTTCAGAGGCAAGTTTTCTGACAACTGGTGATAATTTAAGATTTTGTTTCTCCTTCGGTGTCTTTACAATATTAGGATTTTGTACCTCGTCAACATCAGGATTTGGATCTTGAATATTATCTTCTTTTGGCTCTTCTTTAGGAGGGGTGTCATTTGTTTTTGTTTTATCTCCATCCAATTCAAGTAGAGAAGCGCCTACTTCTACAGTTTCACCCTCTTCTACTAGTAAATTACTGACTGTTCCGTTAAATGGTGAGGGTACTTCTGTGTCAACTTTGTCAGTAGAGATTTCCAATATTGGATCATCTTCTTTAACTTCGTCTCCTACCTTAACTAGCCAACGAAGAATTGTGCCTTCTGTTACTGTTTCGCCAAGCTGTGGCATTGTCACTATTTGACTCATTATTTTATTGTAATTCCTTCAGGGCTTTTACCACTTTTTCAACACTAGGAATAAATGCATCTTCTAAAACAGGAGCAAAAGGTATATGAGTATTTGGAGGCGTTACCTTAAGTATTGGGTTATCAAGATTCCAAAAACCTTTTTCAGCGACTACTGAAGAAATTTCAGAAGCAATTGATGAAAATGGTACATCCTCTTGCAGGATGCACAAATTAGATGTTTTTTCAACAGAGTTTAAAATTATTTCCTCATCAAGTGGAACAATTGTTCTTATATCAATTATTTCAACTGAAATATCTTCTTTCGAGAGAACTTCTGCAGCCTCATTAGCAACGGGCACCATTCCAGACCATGTAACCAGTGTTATATCTGTACCTTGTCTAACTACTTTTCCTTTACCAATCTCTACTTCATAAAGACCAAGTGGAACCTCCATTTTCAAATCAGGTTTTCTATAAAGCTTTTTGTGTTCTAAGTACATTACTGGATTAGGGTCATTAACAGCTGCAACCAAAAGTCCTTTTGCATCATATGGATTTGATGGAGCAACAACTCTTATACCTGGATGGTGTGCCAGTAATGACTCTGGACTGATAGAGTGAAAGGGTCCAGATCGAGTTCCAGCACCAGTAGGGCCTCTAACAACCATAGGTACAGATTTGCCAGCTTTCCAGAAGTACTTTGCAGCTTCAGTTGTAATCTGGTCGAGAGCAGGATATACAAAATCATAAAATTGCAATTCAACTATTGGCTTTTTGCCAGCAAGAGCTGCTCCGACAGCCGCGCCCGTAAACCCTCCTTCAGAAATTGATGTATCAATAACTCTGAAAGGTCCATATTTATTAAACAAACCTTTCGTTGCCTTAAATGCGCCTTCAAAAACACCTATGTCTTCGCCCATCATGAATACATTTTCATCATTTTCCATCAACTCATCTAATCCATTTGTTATCGCTTCTATATAATTCATTGTTTTTGTATTAGTTTCATCATTAGAAATGGTTGGAGTTGTTCTGTCAGCAAACATATCCTCAACTTCATTAGAGGGATCAGGGTCGTCTTGAGTTTTAGCCCATTCTAAAGCTTCTCTTATTTCTGCTTCTAAATCTTCAGCTAGGCTTACAAACTGTTCGGTTGAAAACAAACCTTCATCAACCAAGGAATCTTCAAATCTGGCAATTGGATCTCTCTTCATCCAAAAATCTCTAACTTCTTCATTTACATATTCAGCAGGATCATGGCCAGCGTGACCATAATGTCTAAACGTTACTAATTCAATTAAAGATGGGCCATTTCCTTCTCTTGCACTTTCGCATGCTTCATGCATAACATCAATGACTTCATAAATATCATTTCCATCAATAATTTTTGCCGGTATGCCATAACCAGCTGCTCGGTCAGCAACATTTGGAGTACCAAACTCAGTTTCATTTGGTGACGAGTAAGCAAATTGATTATTTTGAACAGTAAATACAACTGGCAGATTTAATACACCTGCCATGTTGATGCTTTCGTGCCAAGTTCCAGTAGCTGTTGCTCCTTCACCACAGTTTGCCACGGCAACAACGCCAGATCCACTTTGTTGAGAGGCGAGTGCCCAACCTACAGCAACTGGTGCTGAATCAGGCAAAGGAGAGACAACCATTAAAGTTCCTTTATCAACAACACCAAAGTGGCTATTGCCATCTCTACCTTTTGATGGTCCATCATGTTTGCCGAAAAAATTTAGTGCAATTTCTTTAAGAGTCACTCCCTTTTTAATTTGTACGCCAAGATCTCTATGTGTACCTCCGAAAATGTCTTTTTCATCCATTCCTGCTGCTATTCCAGCCATTGAGGCCTCTTGTCCAATACCTGGATATACCGCTCCACTTAATTGACCACCTTTATACATCTTTAGTAATCTATCTTCAAGTAATCTTTGGGTTTTCATTGATTTATAAATATCCCACAGTTGATCTTTAGATAACGATGCTGAATACCCTTTACGTGTAATTTTTTCAATCTGCATTAATGTAGCCCCCTACCATTCAAACTTAATAATGATTCTCCAATAGCTTCACTCAGTGTTGGATGTGCATGTATGAATTCTGAAGCTTCACTTGGTAAAGCTTCCCAACCTACCATATACATAAGTTCATGAATCATCTCACCAGCAGCAGGTCCACAAACGCTAGCCCCAATGATAGGTCCATCTTCTTCTGAGTAAACTTTAACGATACCTTGGTTTTGGTTTTGAATTAATGCCCTACCTATACCTGCAAAGCTATGTTGAGCTTGTTTTATGTCTATACCCTGTTCTTTAGCTGTATCAGAGTTTATTCCCACTTCAGCAAGCTCCGGTCTTGTATAAACTACATATGGTATAGCTTTGTAATTAATTGGACTACTTTTACCTGTGGCAATATGGGTAACAGCACTAATTGCTTCTGCAAAAGCAACATGTGCAAGTTGAGGAGTTCCGAAAACTATATCCCCCAAAGCATAGATATTTGATACATTAGTCTGAAGAGTTTCTAAATTTACCTCTAAGTAACCGTTAGTTGACTTAATGCCATTTTGATCTATTCCAATATTTTCAGTAAGCGGAGATCTTCCTACGGCAACTAGTACACAATCAAATTCAGCATTTTCTTCATCTGAGAAAACTACTTTTGAATCTTTTATTTCGGTCACTGAAGTAGATAGTTTGAAATCAACACCACGTTTAGTAAGTTGTTTTCTTAGCTCTCCTGATGTTCTTTTATCTAAGCCTGGAAGTATTTCTTTTGCTAATTCAACGACTGTAACTTCCGAACCCAAATCATTTAAAAGACTGGCAAATTCACAACCAATTGCTCCTGCACCAATTACGCAAACTTTTTTTGGCGGCTCTTCCCAATTGAGAGCTGTATCAGATGTAATAATAAATTTTTCATCAACTTTAATATTTGGTATTTCTCGTGGTTTAGATCCGGTTGCTATAAGAATAAAATCTGAAGAAATATCAACCTCATCACCATCTTGCTTTTTTACATTTACTGTATTTTTATCTTTAATTGATCCCCAGCCTTCTACTACGGTTACCTTTTTAGACTTAAGTAACATTCCAATACCACTAACTAATTTATTAACAGTATCAAATCTCTTCTGAGCAGTTTGTTGCCAGTTAATTTTTTTATCTTTAATTTCAATACCAAATTCATTTGATGTATCTATTTCGTGATTAAGTTCAGCTACATGAAGCCAATATTTTGCTGGTATGCACCCTCGATTTAAACAAGTTCCACCTAGAGTATCTGACTCAATCAGTGTTACTTCTATATCAAAATTAGTTGCATAGAGAGCAGCAGCGTATCCAGCCGGCCCTCCACCAATTATGGTTAATTTTTTCAAATTACCTCTTTCCAGATAGGATCTCTATCTAATCGAGATAATAACTACATTCTATTTTGGGGTTCCCAAGAAAAATGATTATTGTTATTTCACCTTTCAATTTACTAAACTTTAGATAAAGTTCAAAATTAAGATTGCGTTTAAAATCGTTACAATGTAACTATGCAAACTAGACATTTAATTATTGCCTCATTGATAACAGGTTTATTCATATTGGTATCTTTTGGCATATGGCTAATAACATTCTAATTTTATGGCATTGAAAATAAAAGATGGAATATACCACATACCTCTAGAGCTTCCTTGGAGCTCTCCGGGTTTTGTAAATGTGTACTTAATTGATGACACAGATGGTTTTATTATGATTGACTGTGGAGTTAATGGAGATCATTATTTTAAACTTCTTTCTAAAAAGTTTCGTGAAATAAATATAAAATTTAATGAAATCAAATTATTAATTGGTACCCATATGCATTCTGACCATATTGGTTTATCTGAAAAAATAAGAGAGGAGGATATTCCATTTGCTTTGTATGAAAATTCAATTGATTTTTTAGATAAATACAATGATTGGACTATTCGCTTTAAAGAATTAAAAGATTATGCAATTACACAAGGTGCCCCAAAAAGTTTTGTCAATAGTATTTCTGAAATACAAACACCTATTTATGCAGGGAAAGTGAGCAGACCTGATGTTCTCCTTGAAGAAGGGAGAATAAAAAATCTTAATCGAGATATAGAAACATTATTTACACCAGGTCATGACATTACTGAAATCTCATTACACGATATAGCTTCAAAAATTATATTTTCAGGAGACCATATACTTCCAAAAATTACACCATTTATTCCAACTGAAAGTAAAGACAGTGATATGTTGGCAAAATATACTGAATCCTTAGACAAGGTTGATAAAATCAAACACGATATTATTGCTCCTGGGCATGGTGATTTAATTTCAGAACCACATAATCGTATAAAGCAAATGAGACTTCATCATAAGCGACGTTCTGAAAAAATTTTAACAATACTTGAAGAGAAGAGCTTTACTGGATGGGAAATGGTAAATAATGTTTTTCCAAGAAAGTTGGATGATATGAATTTACGATTAGCTTTCCAAGAAACAATGGCTCACCTAAAATATCTTGAAAATTTAGGAAAGGTCAAGCAAGAAGAAATACATAAAATTTCTCACTGGTCAAAAACTAAACAGGTTTAAAACCCCTATTTTTGGCTTCATCTATAGAATCTGGTGAAAAGGATTGAATTAAATTTAATCCAAGATAGTCACTATCACCTATTTTATTATTTAGTTGATCAAACTGTAACTGATTATCACAATCATAAACCTTCATGTTTAACCTAAGACCAACATATCTATGATGTTCAAATCTATTTAGTCTATTCAAGTTAGAGACTCAATAATTCTGCAATTCTATCTCTTGCTAATTTTGGTGTTCCTAAAAGTAGTGAATCAGATTTTGCTTTTTTAAAATATAAATGTGCAGGGTGTTCCCAGGTAAACCCTATTCCTCCATGCACTTGAATATTGTCACCAGCTAATTTGTTAAAAACCTCTGAACAATATGATTTTGCTATTAGGGAACTCATTTCCATTTCTAGGCCATCACTTAAATCTGTTCTCACTGCACTGTATGCAACCGATTTAGCGCTTTCCAATTGAAGTAACATATTTGCACACATATGTTGGATTGCTTGAAATGATCCTATAGGTCTTCCGAATTGGATTCTTTCTTTTGCGTACGATGTCGACATATCAAGACATGCTTGAGAGCCTCCCACTTGTTCCATTGCTAGAAAACTGAGTGAAATATTTTTAACTTTTTCCCATACATCTAATGTGTCTGAAGGTTCAATCATTATGTCGTTTTCTTGTATCTTTATATCTGACATGGATATTTCACACATTGGCCTAGTTTGATCTAATGATGTTGTCTCTTTGACATCCAAGCCTTTTGTATCTTTTGAAAGTAAGATCATCTTCAAAGATTCATTATGTTTTGCCATTACTGCAAAATAATCTGAGACATCTCCAAACATAACATATTTTTTTACTCCATTAAGTACGTACCCATCGCTACTTTCAACTAAGTTTGTGTGTGTATTGCCCTCATCAACCAAATATTTGTCATTTTCATATATTGCAAAAGTGCCAATCTTTTCACCTGTAATTATTTCTGGAAGAATTGAATTTTTAATATCATCTTTAGAATTTAAAATTAAATTCTTAAAAACAACTCCTGAGCTAAACACTGGGACTATTGGCATGTAGTACCCAAGCACTTCTGAAAGAATTGCAGTATCTGTTAAAGAGAAACCAAGGCCTCCATCTGATTCAGGAACATCAAGGGCTAACCAACCCTGTTCTAATACGAGCTTCCAAATATTTTCATCAATCCTACAATTTTCATCTACTTTTTGTATCGTATCAAGTAAATCAATATTCTCTTTAAGTAACTTAGTTGAATTCTCTTTTATTTCGTTTTGTATATCACTTAATGTAAATTGCATTATCTAATTGTAATTTTTTATTTTTATTTCGCTAATCATATTCAAGTTGTTTTCAATCATAATTACTATGGATATATGTTAGAAATTAAAAATTTACATGCAAATGTTGAAGGTGTCGAAATACTAAAAGGTGTTAATTTAAATATTAATCCAGGTGAAGTTCATGCAATTATGGGTCCTAATGGTTCAGGAAAATCAACTTTAGCAAATGTAGTTATGGGAAATCCAGTTTATGAAATTACAGAAGGAAGTGTTCTATTTGAAGGAAATGACATAACTGAAGAGCCAGTTGATAATAGAGCAAAGCTTGGTATGTTTTTAGCTTTTCAATATCCAGAATCTATACCAGGAGTAACAATTGTGAATATGCTTAAAACAGCACTAACAAATATTGAAGGAACAGAATACACTACATTAGAACTTCGCTTAAAGGTCGCAGAAGCTATGGAGCAGTTAGGACTTTCAGCAGATTTTGCTGATAGATATCTAAACGAAGGATTCTCAGGAGGAGAAAGAAAAAGGAATGAAATATTGCAGCTTGCAGTTCTTAATCCTAAATTAGCTGTACTTGATGAAACTGATTCTGGCCTGGACGTTGATGGACTTAAGGTAGTTGGTGAGGGTGTATCCAAATTAAAAACAAAAGATAAAGGATACCTAGTTGTAACACACTATCAGAGGTTACTTCAATATATAAAACCTGATGTTGTTCATGTTTTTGTTGATGGCACTATTGTGGAATCAGGGGGATTAGAATTATCTAATAAGCTTGAAGAACAAGGTTATGAATCATACGTATGAAACAAGTAAGTGAAATCAAAAAAGACTTCCCCATTTTTCAAAGATTGATTAATGGAAAAGAGCTTACCTACCTTGATTCAGGTGCCACATCTCAAAAACCTAACATTGTTATAGATTCTATGTCAGAAGTTTACAAACAAAATAATGCAAATGTCCATAGGGGTACATATGTACTTTCATCTGAAACAACTTCTAAATACGAAGATGTTAGAAATAAATTTAAAAACTTTATAAATGCAAATTCACCAGAAGAAATTATTTTTACTAAAGGCTGTACTGAGGGATTCAACTTACTTGCTAATTCCTTATGTAAAGATTTATCAGAAGGTGATGAAATCCTCCTTTCAGAAATTGAACATCACGCCAATATAATCCCATGGCAAATGGCTGCAGATAAGTACGGACTAATAATTAAATATATAAATGTTGATAAAAATTTTAACTTAGATATGGACCACCTAGAGACTCAACTAACAAATAATACAAAAATAGTTTCCCTGGTAGGAGAATCGAATATTTCTGGAATGTTGCCAGACATAAAAAATATAAACAAACTTATAAAAAGTAAAACTGAAGCTTTATTTATTCTCGATGGAGCACAATTGGTACCCCATAGAGAAATCGATGTTCAAGATTTAGGTATAGATTTTTTATGTGTCTCTGGGCATAAGATGTTGGGTCCAACTGGAATAGGTGTGGTGTGGGGTAAGAAAGAGCTTCTTGAAAAAATGGATCCAGTTTATGGAGGTGGAGACATGATTGAAGAGGTGTATTATGATAAAGCTACATGGGCACCAATTCCTCATAAATTTGAAGCAGGTACACCTCCGTATGTAGAAGCAATTGGCCTCGGTGCTGCTGTTGATTATCTATCAGATTTAACAATGGCTGAAGTTCAAAAACATTCAGATCATTTAAGACTTTATGCAAAAAATACTCTAGAAAATATTAATGGGATAAATATTATCCATACAGATTCAGAAAATGCTGGATGTACATTCGCAATGAGTGTCGATGGAGTGCATGCTACGGATATTTCGTTAATGCTGGATACATATGGAGTTGCAGTAAGAGCAGGTCATCATTGTGTACAACCTTTTCATAGGAAATTAAATATAGATGCTACTTTTCGAGCTACAGGTTATATATATAATGATGAAAAAGATTTTGACACTTTAGCTAATGCAATTGAAGATAGTTTAAAAATTTTAAGATAGTTATGAGTATTGAAGCAAAAGTAGAACAATTCAAAAAGACTCTATCACTTTTCCCAAATCCACAAGAAAAATATCAGTATTTGATTGAACAAGCAAAATTAAATGAAGACTTTCCTACAGAACTTAGAATCGACGAATTTAAAGTAAATGGCTGTCAAAGCCAAGTATGGTTAGTGCCTGAAGAAAGGGAGGAAAAGCTGCACTTTAGCAGCGACTCCGACGCCTTAATTGCTAAAGGTCTTGTTACATTAATTGCATCAATTTATTCTGACGAATCTGCTCAAGATATTGCTAGTTCAGAAATTGATTTAATGGAAGAATTTGAATTAGGTGTTATTTTAAGTCCTGCAAGAAGAAATGGTGCTTTTAGCATGTTGAAAACAATTAAGGAATTTGCAAAAAAATTAGCTGATTGATCCCTCTTCCCACCAATTTTCGTGTGGAAAAAATATCCAGACATCGTCTGTGTCTTTAGCAAGATCTCTCGTGTAATAATGTGGTTCAAAGTCACATTCATTATTCCACCATAAAGCAGAGAACCTCACATCACATTCATGATTTATGTTTTCTTTAATATAGTGAGACAGCTTTTCAAATGTTTCACCACTATCGCAAATATCATCAACAATTAAAACTTTGGAATCATTCGGTTTTGGTAAATAATTTTCCCAATGAGGAAAGTCTCTTGTAGATGCATGGACTGGCTTAAATGGAACATTTAATTTGTGAGAAATCATAACGCCTGGAATTAATCCACCTCTACTTATCCCAACAATTACATCAGGAATGAACTCATCTTTTTCAATTTGATCACAAATTTTATTTGTGTCAGAAATTTGCTCTTGCCATGTATAAATTAATTTTTCCATTTTGTAAGTGTTAATTTTATCAAAGTATCAAAAGTGAACATGTAAAAAAATAAAATATTTTAAAAACATTTCATTTCAAAATAAATAGCGTAACAAGAGCTTGTTCTATAATGAAATCATGAAAAGGAGGTAAGGATGCGAAGAAGTTGGGCGGTAGGCCTAATTATTATCAGTATTCTTGCTATGGCCTGCGGGGGAGCCGCAGACGTAGACGATTACAAAGCTGCATTTGTGTATGTAGGACCAGCGGACGATGGTGGATGGTCACAAGCACATGATGTAGGAAGACAATATCTTGTAGAACAAACCGGAATTGAGACAGCTTATACAGAGCTAGTTCCAGAGGATGCTACAGAATTCAGAACAGTTGCTGAAGCTTATATTGAACAAGGTTACAATATAATTTTTGGAACAACTTTCGGCTATTTGGATGCAATGGCTGAAATGGCAGAAGAATATCCGGATGTCATTTTCTTACATTGCTCTGGCTATCTTAAAAATGATACAAACTTTGGAAATTATTTCGGAAAAATGTATCAACCAAGATATCTTTCAGGACTAGCTGCAGGTGCAATGACAGAATCTAACAAAATAGGTTATGTTGCTGCGTTTCCTATTCCTGAAGTAATCAGAGGAATTAATGCTTTTGCAACAGGAGTAAAAGAAGTAAACCCAGATGCAACCGTTGAGGTTGTTTGGACATTTACATGGTTTGGTCCTGAAGCTGAAACACAAGCTGCGAATGCACTACTTGAAACTGGAGTAGACGTGTTAGCACAACATCAAGATTCACCATCTACAGGCATTGCAGCAGAAGCTGCCGGTGCAAAGTGGATATCTTACAATACTGCATATGGACAAGATGCTGCTCCTGGAGCCTTCGTAACAGCACCTGTTTGGGACTGGGGTCCATATTATGTTGAAATAGTTGAATCTATAATTAATGATGAATTTGTTGCTGAAGCTTACTGGGGAGGAATGGAAACAGGTTTAGTTTCACTTTATGAACTAACAAGTGATGTACCTACTGAAACAGCAAGCTTAATTTCAGATAGAACTGAAGAGATTATTAGTGGTTCTTATGATCCGCCAATAGTTGAAGAAGAGTTCATCGATAATGTTATAGGAACAGTTAATCCATAACTATATAATTTTTAGACACTCCAGTATTTACTGGAGTGTCTAATTTTACTCAACATGAAAAATCCTATATTAGAAGCCAAAGGTATTTCCAAATCTTTTGGAAATATAAAAGCACTAGATGATGTTGATTTTTTTCTTGAAAAAGGAATAATACATGGGCTCTTAGGAGAAAATGGTGCTGGTAAGTCATCTTTGATGAATATTCTTTCAGGTATTTATTTACCTGAAAAGGGGACTTTAACAATAAATGGTAAATTAATTAAACGTCTGAATCCTGATTTAGCTTCTTCTTATGGTATTGGAATGGTACATCAAGAATTCCGGCTTATTGATAGCTTCTCAATAAAAGACAACTTAACTTTATCCAAGTCAAATATTTATCAAAATGACTTTAATGAAGCATTTTCGAAGTATTCAGATATTTTTGCACTTAACCTTAATTCTATGACACCAGTTTCAGAGTTATCAGTTGGAGAGAAGCAAAAAGTAGAAATCATGAAGCTAATTTTTAATAATAGTTCAATAATGTTACTTGATGAACCGACAGCTGTTCTTACCCCACAGGAAACAGTTCAGTTAAAAGTATCTTTGGAGACTCTTTCCCAAGAAGATGAAAAAACTATTGTGTTAATTACTCATAAATTAAAAGAAATCAAAGATTTTACTGAAACAATTTATGTTATGAAAAATGGCAAAATGGTTGCAAAAGATTTAGATACTAAAACAGTATCAGATACACAACTTATTGAACTTATGATGGGTGAAGTAAAGACATCAAAATTTGATAAAAATAATTTTAAAGGTGAAACTAAGTTAGAAGCTGTAGATATCTCATTTACAAATGAGCAAAATATAAAAACTCTTCAAAATGTGTCATTAGAGATAAAATCAGGTGAAGTTTTAGGAGTAGCTGGTGTATCAGGAAATGGTCAAGTTGAATTAGCAAATATTATTTGTGGAATTATCAAAGATTTCGAAGGACGGGTCATTGTTAAAACAAAAGATGTTACGGGGAAAGGGGTAAAATCAAGAAAAAAATTAAACCTTTCGTATATACCTGAAAATAGACTCGGAGTAGGTTTAGCACCAGGAGTTTCAGTTTTAGATAATTCTGCAATTAAAGAATATTTTCAAGCAAGCTTCGGACCTCACTTATCAAAAAATGTTTTGTTAAATTCATTAAATGACCTAATTAATAAATTTTCAATTAAAGCACCGGATGTAAAAGCTGAAATTTCAACATTATCAGGTGGAAACATGCAGAAACTTTTGATGGGGCGAGAGCTGATCTCTAATCCAGATGTCATTATTGCTGCTCAACCTACTAGAGGTTTGGATGTAAGTGCGGTCGACTCAATACATAACTTAATTATTGATCAAAGAGATAAGGGGTCAGCAATACTTTTAATTTCTGAAGACTTAGATGAGTTATTTAAACTTTCTGACAGATTAATAGTTATGTATGAAGGTAAGGTAGTTATAGAAATTGAGACTGAATTAGCAACTGTTGAGAATATAGGACTTGCAATGGCTGGTATAAATGAATAAATTTATACTCTCAAAAAAACTTTACAGAAATGAGCTTGCTACATTCTATTCATTTCTGATTGGGTTCTTGATAGCGATAATTGTTGGTTCGATTATTTTATTAATTCAGTCCAAAAATCCATTTGATGTATTCTCATTAATGCTCAAATTATCTATTGGTAGTGTCAACAGTTTAAGTAACTCATTAAATAAAGCTATCCCATTGATATTGGCTGGATTAGGTATAGCAATAATAAACTCCGTAAAACTATGGAATATAGGAGCAGAAGGTCAGATATTTTTTGGGGCTATCGCGTTAAATTTTGTTTATATTAACACTTCAATTGAAAACTCATATTTATACATTTTTCTTTTATTAGCATCTGGTTTTATTGGTGGTTCTGTTTGTATACTTTTGCCAGCATTGTCAAAGGTATTATTTGGTGTAAATGAAATAATAACAACTCTTTTAACAAACTATATAGTTTTTGGTCTAACAATATATTTAATAAACGGAGTGTGGAAAGATCCAAACTCTTTAAATTTTCCAGCTGCAGCTTACGTAAGTGAATCTGTTTATTTGCCCACAGTATTTGGGAAACTAAGTTCAGGTTTTTTAATCTGTATTCTCTTTACTTTGATTGCATATTATATAAAAGATAAATCTGTTTTTGGATATGAAATGAGGATTGCTGGAGGTTCTGCACTTACAGCTATTTATGCGGGTATTAGTGCTAAACAAAAAGCTTTTATCGCAATGTTAATTGGTGGAGGTTTTGCTGGCTTAGCAGGTGCAATTGAATTATTAAGTCAAACGCATAGGGTTTCAACAGGAATCTCACAAGGCTTTGGATATACAGCAATAATTGTTGCAGCAATAACAGGAATGAGGCCTCTTGGTATATTTTTAGTTGGATCACTGTTTGGTGCGCTAGCAATTGGAGGTTCGGTTATACAAACTATAGGGGTAAGTTCTTATATTTCAGAAATCATACAAGCAACAACACTTTTTGGTGCGCTAATTGCCCAATTTTTCTTTTCATATGAAATAAAAAGAGTTGAAGATGATTGATATACAATTTTTGGGACTTATTAATGCAACCCTACAAGCTGCAACATTGCTTTTTATTGCAGCATTAGGTGAACTTATAGCTGAAAAATCAGGTGTTTTAAATTTAGGAGTTGAAGGTATGATTTCAATTGGTGCTGTTTCAGGATTTATTACAGCAATAAATACAGAGAATTTATTTCTTTCAATACTAGTCGGTATAGTTAGTGCATCATTATTTTCATCTATCCACGCCTTCGTGACTGTCGTATTGAAACAAGACCAAACAGTTTCTGGATTAATTCTCACAATTCTTGGATTGTCACTGTCATCATTAATTGGTAAAAAATATGTTGGTAAAAAACTAAATACTAAACTCGAAGGTGTCTTTGATATAGAAAATCCTTCCAATATTATAGAAATTATTCTTGGTCAAAATATTATTTTTTATATTGCGATTATTTTGATGATTGTTACCGCTTTTGTACTAAAACGAACAATGTTTGGAAGAAGAATTGAAGCAGTAGGTGAAGATTTAAAATCGGCAGACTCTATGGGTTTAAAAATAGGAAAGACTCAATTCATCGCTACCTGTGTTGGTGGAGCTTTTGCAGGACTATCTGGAGTATATCTTACTTTAAGCTACGTTCCTTATTGGACTGATGGAATGACCTCAGGAAGAGGGTGGATAGCGCTTGCACTCGTGATTTTCGGGGGCTGGAAGCCATACAGAACAGCCTTTGGTGCACTTCTTTTTGGTTTTCTTGAAGCTCTTGGCCCAAGACTTCAAACGTATGGTTTTGAAATGAGTCCATATATTGTCAAGATCACTCCATATGTAATAACAATTCTTGTTTTAATTGTTTTAACTATTATAAAAAATGGTAATACTGGTGCACCTAAAAATATTGGAATACCATTCTTTAGAGAAAATAGATAATCCTCTATATTTAAATGGGAATTTTGGTAATATAAATAAAGCTTTAATTGATACCTGTGAGTATCGAAAGGAACAGAGTGGAAATAGAAAAAATTCTTTTTCGTCTCAGTAAAGAAATTACTGAGTCCCATCACGAAAATCCTCTTTTAATTGGTATTCCAAGGAGAGGTGATTTAATTGCTAAAAGAATTTCAGATAATCTAAAAAATTTTGACTTTTCTCATGACTTAGATACCGTAAACTATATTCCATTTAGAGACGATATCAATGAAGATATTAAAAAAACATTATTAAAAATTAATCCTTTAGATAGGGATGTGATATTAATTGATGATGTAATCTATACAGGAAGAACACTCAGGGCTTCTATCGAAGCTGTGATGCACTCTGGAAGACCTAAACTAATTTCACTCCTATGTCTAGTAGATCGAGGACATAGAGAGTTGCCTATATCTCCAAAATTTATTGGAAAAAATATCCCTACAAATGAGAATGACTATGTATCAGTATTTTTAGAAGAAATCGACAATATTGACAAAATTGAAATTACATAAAATGAAGCATTTATTAAATTTTAAGAACCTAGAAAAACAGGAATTAGAAAATCTTATTGATACAACACTGAAGATAGAAACTAACAATATAAAGAAAATAAGTTCTTATGCTCTTTTGAAATTTGATGAAGGTTCGACAAGAACAAGGCTTTCTTTTTCACTTGCAGCTAAGAAATCAGGTATTGAAATAGTAGAAACAACTGATCTTATTTCTGCCAAGTCTAAAGGTGAGAATCTTCAACATGAAATAGAAACTTATAAAGCTTTAGGTATTGAGATTTTAGTTATTAGGACAAAAGAGAATAATTTCCCAGAATATGAAAAGATAAATGATTTAGGAGTAATTAGTGCAGGTTTTGGAAATAGCTCACATCCTACCCAGGCGATTATAGACATTTCAACTTTAGAAAAATTTAAAAAGTTAGATAAAGATATACCAGTTACATATGTTGGAGACTTAAAACATTCTCGAGTATTTGCATCAGGAAGGGAACTTTTAGGAAAGTTAGGATTTAAAGTTGGTGTTTACGCAAGCGATGAATTATTACCTGATGATCTTAGTAATTTACAAATATATAACTCTTGGGAAGAAGTAGTAAGTGAGACTGGTGCTATTGAGTTACTTAGAGTACAAAAGGAAAGAATTGAAGATATTCAAGAATTTAATTTTGAACAATATGTAAAACAATTTCAAATAAGTAAAGAAATTCTAGATAGCTCACCAGATGATCTAATATTACTTCACCCCATGCCAATAAATATAGGTGTTGAGATATCTGAAGAAGCAGCCTTTCATAATAAATTTAAGTTCAA
>CABYIX010000005.1 GCA_902519215.1 uncultured Candidatus Actinomarina sp.
AAAAAATGAAACTATGACTTCTGCAAATTCGTCTGTATATCCCCATATGCTCTCTACATGACCCATGTCGTCATATCTATATAAGGTTGTTTCAATACCATTTTCAGAAGCAATTTTAATTAAATCATCTGAATGATGGGCTAGAACTCTTTTATCTAACACTCCATTAAAAATTAAAATAGGTTGCTTATTACTCATTGGTAATGCATTTTCTGGAATAACTTCAGTTATATCTACTCTTTCAAATATTAAAGCGTAATGGTATAGAGGTTGAAATAAAAACTCTGGGAAGCCTTGATATATCATTTCTTCCCTAACTAAAGTCTCAAAATCTACAGGCGGGTCATGAACTGCCATTGCTGAGTAGTTGTTTGACTTTGCTGGCGTAGTAAGTGCTGTTAGCGCACCTAGTGACTGTCCGTAAATTCCGATTTTTGTTGGATCAATATTTTTTTCATCAACTAACCAACCAAGAGCAGCAGCTGAATCATCAGATTCTTTCTGACCTGCAGAATAATACCCATCCTCACAGGTGCTGTCACCATGATCTCTCATATCAATTGCTAGAACATTAAATCCTTCGTGATAAAGAATTCCTGCAGCTAATAAGATTCCAGAACTATATTTACTACTGGTTAGTCCGTGAATTAATAATATTGTTGGGCCTTCTTTCTGAGTTTCCATCCACCAAGCACTCAAAACGATATCTTCGTTTGGAACAGGTATCTCAACAGTTTCATATGTTGGTATAAAATAAGGCGTAGGATCTATATCGTATTCTTCGGACCATATAGTAAATTCACTTGGAGAGTTATTTTGTTCTCCCTCCCACACTGCGCAGGGAACAGAACCAGCTTGATTATAAACGTAATATCCTGCATATAGATATCCAGATACGCCAACAACTAAAAGAAATATTAATACTTTTTTCATGTTCCCCCTATACATCAATAAATATAGCTATATTTATAACTTATTGCGTATTCTCTTCAATTTCTATTATCTATATACTTGTATTTATGAAAGAAATCATATCCTTTGCATCAGATTTTGGGTTAGAAGATGGTTCTGTTGGTGTTGTTAAGGGTGTAATCAATAGAGTAGATTCTGACTTAAAAATAAATGATATATCTCATGGGATACCACCTCAAAATATAAAATACGGTAGTTTACTCCTGATGAGAGCAATTCAATATATTCCCCAGGGCGTATTGTTAGCTGTCGTTGATCCGGGTGTAGGAACAGAAAGAAATCCAATTGCCATCACCACAGATTGGGGATTAATGATTGGACCGGACAATGGCCTATTAAATTTAGCTTGTGCAACAGTTGGTGGAGCAAAACAGGCATTTCTTTTAGAGAATGAGAATTGGATTATTCCTCACGAAGGTGAAACATTTCATGCAAGAGATATTTTTGCACCATTTGCTGCAGCATATGCATCAGGACAATTGAAGCTTGAAGAGTTTGGTAAAGAACTCGATCTCGAAGATTTAACACAGTATTTAATTCCTCTTACTGATATCTCCGATAAGGAAATAAAAGGAGAAGTTCTTTATGTAGATCACTTTGGTAACTGTCAAACAAATGTATCCCCAGATGAATTAAAAGATAAAAATTTTCAGATTGGCGATGTCTTAAGTCTTACTATTGGTAATCAAGAGATTAAAGCAAAATGGTGCGAAACATATCAAAATGATAACGACAGAGAAGTAGGCATAGTTGTTGACTCATGGGGTATGGTTTCTCTCTTTGTAAGTAACGGTAATGCAAGCCAAGTTCTAGATTGTAAAGACAGTTCTAAAGTTAAAATAAAAGTTGAAAATTCAAAGTTGAAAGTTCGATAGTGCAATGGAGCCTGAAATAAAAATTATTAAAATTAATAAAATTATAAATACTAATGTCCAAGGCCTCATCACATAATATTACATGTCAGAGTTAATTTTTGTCACATCAGATTCCTGCGAGTTATGTAGAAAAGGACTTAAAAAAGTAAAAATTTTTAGCTACTTTACAAAGATAAGACAAGTAAATGTTGAGGATGGATACCAGGAGTACTTATTGAGAATTCCAGTTTTACTGAAAAATAATGAAGTCATTGATGAAGGTATTTTTTCAAGAATAAAAATATTCAAAAAATTACTTTTTTAAATATCGATCGGTTTTGATTTGTCTCTTGTTACATGCTGTTGTTCAAGATATTCAATTATTTTGTCTGCAACATCTATTCCGCTAGCTCTTTCTATTCCCTCTAAGCCAGGTGATGAATTTACTTCAAGAACTAAAGGTCCTCTGTCAGATTGAATGAGGTCAACACCCGCTACAGATAAACCAAGAACTTTAGCTGCTCTAATTGCACTTTCTTTTTCTTGATCTGTTAATTTATAATCTTCAACTCTTCCTCCTAAATGCACATTAGATCTAAATTCACCAGGTTTTGCAATTCTCTTCATTGAGGCTACAACCTCATCACCAACTACAATTGCACGTATATCCTCTCCATTTGCTTCACTAATAAATTCCTGAATTAAAATATTGGCGTCAATTTTTTTCATTGTTTCAATTGCACTTATTGCAGCACCCATTGTTTCAGTTAAAACAACACCTCTTCCTTGAGTCCCTTCTAAAAGTTTTATTACAAATGGTGGTTCACCCACAGTGTTTAATACTGACTCTATATCTCGTGAAAGATGAACATAACCTGTAATGGGCATTTCTACACCACTATTTCCAATTAGTTGCAGCGCTCTTAATTTATCTCTAGATCTACTGATTGAAGCTGAAGAGTTTGCTGACAAAGAACCCATAAGTTCAAATTGTCGGACAACTGCCGCTCCATAAAAAGTCCATGTTGCCGCAATTCTTGGAATTACAACATCATAATTTATTTCCCTACCTTGAAAAAACACTCTAGGTTTTGCCTTTGCTATATTCATGTAGCATCTTAAATAACTTACAACTTCAGTCTCGTGACCTCGTTTTTTTGCAGATTCATTTAATCTGCTTGTTGAGTAAAGCTTTATATCTTGTGAAAGAATTCCAAGTTTCATTATTTGTCTCGGTTTGGTTTTGTGAGAAAGCTAACTGAGGGATTTACTACCCATCTTCTGCCAAGAGCTTTTCTACCAATTAGCATTGTGTAATCCATAGGACCCCTGTCTGTAAGAGTAAGTTCAATTTTTTTTGAAATACCATCTACCAATAATGTTGTTTTTATATATGGTCTTCTCTCAACATCTCCATTGGAACTCTTTATTCTTTTAAAACCAGCTAGGGGAGCAGAAGTTTTTCTAACAGTATTATTTCTCTTCATAATCTTGAAATTAACATGTTTTACCCCACCCTTTGTTGAATATTTAATTTCTGATGCATCAATCGAAGCTAGGTTTGCACCCGTATCCATTTTTGCAATAACATCCTTTACTTTTAAATCAGGTAAAGCAGCGTGTTCTTTCCAACCTACAACTCTTTTTTGTCTTTTTTGTTGAGCCATCGCTATAAGATAACGTAAAACAAGACAGCGCTAATAACTATTAATCCTAAATGAAAATAAATAACTGGAAGCATAAAAAAATTGTAATTAGGTTTTCAAAAGAAACAAACTAGTTTTCTTGTAGAAATTCTTTTTCACTTGATATTTCAACTTTTTTAGTTTCATCTTTTTTGAAATACAGTACAAATGTTGCTGATATAAAGGCAATGTGATGAATAATCATTAAATTAAGTAAAGACCTTAAAATAACTGCATCACTCCACATAACTACAAAACCAATAGTTGTTAATATTCTTAAAACATTGGATAAAAGAATTGCGGGCCTATTTTTTGAAATTGCAAAAAACATATACAAAACATTTATTGCGAAACCTGGGAGCAGAACAAACTTAAACCATATTAAATCATTTGTTTGAAAGTTAGCTCCAAAAATATCAGATACAATCTGTGGAAAAAAGAATCCAATTAGTGCTCCAGAGGCTACTCCTAAGCCATCAAAGAAAGCAAATATATACAAAAATGAAAATTTCTTCATTTATGAATTATGGGCTAACTGCTTCGGTAGTGACTTCATCTTCTTCAGTTTCGATAAGTCCACAATCAATCAATACTTCTTCAGTATTTCCACCACCAAAAACAACTCTTTCAAAAACTACAACTGCGTATAATTCATCTTCTGTAAGCTTTCCTTGGAATCCTGGCATGCCTCCAATAGATACTGTATCTTCTGCCCCATACGTTGGGCCCACTTCAGCTTGCCACCCTGCAGAACCTAGTTGTATCCATTTTGCATGATCTGCACATGTTGGAAAGGTTGTATATAGCGCACCACCTGTAAATGCAGGTCCAACACCTCCACCACCTCCACCACCATGACATCCAGCACACGCAGCAGCTCCTGCATACACCTCTTGTCCTAGTGCAATGTAGTTAATAGTGTTTGTTGAGGCAACTCCTCTACCTTCGTATGGAGAACCATCACAATTAACAGCCTGTTGGGATTTTCTATCAATATTTAACATTCCTCTTTCCCCACACTCCTGAGTGTTGGAGGAACTAATTAATCCAACCAAGATAAATAGAGGAATAATTATAAAGCTAAAATTTAACCATTTAGGCAGGAGTGTATCTGAGTTAGTTTTTATTCCCATTGTTTCATTAATAACTGAATATGACTTTGTAATCTTTTGAGTTACAGCAGCAGCAACAGATACTTCCTCTACAGGTGCTTCTTCAGCTGGAGCTTCAGAAACAGATACTTCCTCTACAGGTGCTTCTTCAGCTGGAACAGCAGCAACAGATATTTCCTCTACAGGCGCTTCTTCTTTTGGTGCTGATGCTTCTACACTTTCTCCACCAGCCCAAGAACTGAGCACTTCATCCACAGACTTACCTGATGCAGCAGCTCTTGCTTCAGCAGATCTCTGCACGAGATCTATTGGAGCTTTAAGTATTTCTGCTACTTTATTGACTAACTCACTCATTTGATTCTCCTAATGATAGTAAATAAGTTACGAGGTAGTCCAAATCCTGGTCATTGAGGAACTCGTAATTAGGATGAGGTATCTCTCTATTTACAGATGATGAATCAGTCAAATATCGACCTAACCATTGTGCATTATTAGTAGGCTCTCGGAGACTATTAGTTGACAAATCTGGTCCGAGTCTTATATTTCCAATATTCTTTATTAATGCTTTGTTTGCATATTTATTACTTAAAACTTTTCCATTTTGAGTATCTGGAATAAGAGTTCTTACATTTTGCGTATGGCAAGACTGGCAGTTTAACTCACTATAAATCTCTGCACCCTCTATTACGTCAGCAGAGACACTTATAGTATTGTTTAATGAGCTTTCAACAATGGATATTGATTGATTTTTTGGAGTTAAGAATGCAAATATAAATGTAAACACTGCAATTGACAACACACCTGAAATAAAAGCTAGGGAGCTCTCTTTCTTCATGTCTACTACTTCTTCCACCACTTCCTGAACTACTTCTTCTACTGGTGCTTCCGCAACTGGTTCTGCTTCAACAGGAGTTTCTTCTACTGGTGCTTCCGCAACTGGTTCTGCTTCAACAGGTGCTGATGCTTCTACACTTTCTCCACCAGCCCAAGAACTGAGCACTTCATCCACAGACTTACCTGATGCAGCAGCTCTTGCTTCAGCAGATCTCTGCACGAGATCTATTGGAGCTTTAAGTATTTCTGCTACTTTATTGACTAACTCACTCATTACTAAATACCATCTCTTCAACAGTCGTAACCTCTCCTGAGCTAACTGTTCTAATTATTGATATGAAAAATAGGGTCGTTACGCCTAGAAACAACAAAGAAATAAATGTGTTTGCTGAGTAATTTATTCCTACCAAACTCCACACTATGTTGAAACCTTCACCGTAAATAGCTGGACTCCCGGCATTTGCTGCTGCATTCCATGAATATCCAGAGTTGACACCTATTAAAAAGTTATTTACTAAAAGAAATAAGTATGTCAATTTCAGTCCACCGAATACAAGATCTTCCAACAATGAATATTTAACAGAGCGTCCAAATAGTTTCGGAATTAAATAATATGTTAAAGACACAGCAGCAAGAACGAGGGATCCAAAGTAGCCATAAGAAATAACATTTTGAAAATTAGTTAACCCAACTAATGGAAGTAAGTTTTCAAAACTAGAAACTATATGAAGCACATTTGTTATTAAAAATAAAATAACTGAAAAATTCATAAGACCAGCGGATTTATTCATCTCGACTTCTCTTGTCTGTGTGGTTTTTATGTAGTTAACAGTAAATGCGAGTAAAGGAATAATTAAACTTAAGGAAAGATAAATAGATACATTTTCTAACCAGTTAGGCAGAACTGATCCAAAATAATACTTATAACTCGTCCATGGAAGTAAAAACAAGAATCCCCAGAAAGTAATTGAAGATAGAGTTTTACTGAAAAGCGTAGCATCAATAGGTTTCGTCATAAGAAAGTGAATAATTGCCAGATATATAAATGAGATTCCAACATATATATGGGTTGAAGTGTATAAAGAAGTAATTAACAGAGAGTCGGTAAAAACAATTAATTCACCTCTAGCAATTAGTAATGATAAAAAATAGAAGACAATAGCTCCATAAATAAACTGAGCACTCGCAAAAATTGTACTTTCCTTCTTTGCTAGCAAGTTAAGAGAAGCAAGGCCAAATAATCCGAATGCTACAAGAATTTTTAATAAGAGCACAACAGAGATGCTGCCAGTTATGTTTAAATTATCCTGATAAAAAAAGGTAAGAACAATATCTAAAAACTCAGTACCTATAAATCCAAGTAAAGTTAGGAACAATAATGGGAACAAAACTGCAACACGACCTAGAGATTTTGAGAATAGATATGCAAATGTTAAACAAATTATGGTGGCATATACAAAACCAAAACTTGCTTTAGTGCTTAAGCGATCCAAAAATCCATAATTAAAAATTTGATTATTCGGAAGTAAGTTTGCGAATGTGAAGTATGAATCTCTAAGAAATGCAAGAAGGGAAGACAACAGAAGAGTCAGGGGAAAAATCAAAACAAAAAGTTTTGAAAGCTCTTGTTCATTTTTTGGAATTAACTTAAGTTTCATATATTTAGTAAATATTCACTATGACTTTACTATTATATTGGAAAAAAGTGACTTGGTAATGTTGAAAAATTTTAAAAAAAGATATCTAATCAATTTATAATTTGTCTCCAACATACGATATCATATATAGGTAAGGTTTGAGGAAATTTGATATACACAATTTATAAATTTAGATACAGAATAGGTTTTATCTCAATCATTTCAGGTATTGGTGGTATGACTATCGGTATACTCATAGCGCACTTCGCTGGCTTTCCTAAGGGAGAGGTTATAGATTATTTTAATTGGATGCCTCGCGGTTGGTTACCTCAAACTATCGGACAACTTTTGGCATTTGGTGCAAGTCAGCTATTACTTCTTGGTATGGTACTCGTTGTATGGAATCAAAAAGAATTAACTTGGGCAAAGGCTACTTATTTCTCATTCATAGTTTGGATTGAGATGGCCATACTATTAGGCATAGTTCCTTCAGAGTGGTTAAACCTTGCACAAGGTCCTCTTGAGTGGACAGGTCAAAGAGAATTTATTAACTTTCCTCCGATACTATTTTTAAATAACGAAATTGGATTAAGTCTTGGGGCATTAAAAGATATTATTCAAGCGGGAATTTCAACAAACTTTCTTATAGCCGGCTGTGTCATTGCATATTTGATTCAAGATATTAATGATAAAGTCGAATCTTCAAAATCAAGAATTTCAGACTATGGAAAAGAAGTTGTGAGGGTGGAACAAGATGGCTAAATCCGAAGTACTTATTGAGATGCCAGATTTTGAAAAGAAATATAACCTTGCAATGGTTGATGCTGAAAAAGTTTCATCAAGAGTTAGACCAAAACAATTTTTACACATTGACGAATCTGAATGTATTTTATGTGAGGGATGTGTAGATATATGTCCATGGAAATGCATCCACTATCTATCAGTTGATGCAATTGAAGATTCAATTAATGTAGAGTCACCTGATGCAAGCGAATCAACAGGATTCTTTGTTGTAGATGAAGAAGCCTGTACAAGATGCGCACTCTGTGTTGACAGGTGTCCAACAGGAGTTATTTCACTTGGAAAATTTGCAGGATCATTAGCAGATCAAGCCGTTGAAAATGGTTTATATACTGCTCCATGGGATGAGGATTCTGGTCAAAGAAGCGACAGGCATGGCTATATATATGGAAGGCTATAAAATAATATAATGCAGAAAATGTCATTCAGAGATAGGTTAAAAGAGACTAGGGCTAAAGCTAGTGACGGCTTTAGAGGTGGAAAACTTATGTCCAGTATTTTTCGTCCAGGTTCACCTTTTAGAAAAGGCTATGTAGACAGTCCAAGAAACAGATCATATGTTGTCATGAACAACGTTTTGTATCACTTACATCCAGTGAAAGTTAAAAGACATGGTGTGAGGTTATCTTATACTCTCTGCTTAGGGGGGCTCAGCTTTTTCTTATTTATCGTTTTAACTATTACAGGTATTTGGTTAATGTTTTATTTCCGACCTACTGAGTTAGCTTATGTTGATATACAAAACCTTCAGACAACTATTGCTTTCGGTTCGCTAGTAAGAAACATGCATAGATGGGGAGCTCACTTAATGGTTCTAGTTGTATTCCTTCACATGTCTCGTGTCTTTTATCACGGCGCTTACAAAGCTCCAAGAGAATTCAACTGGGTTATTGGAGTAATTTTGCTACTCCTTACCTTACTCCTTTCATTTACAGGTTATTTATTACCTTGGGACCAGTTAGCTATTTGGGCTGTAACAGTGGGAGGTAATATGGCTGGTTATGTCCCCGTTGTGGGTGCGCAGGTTAAGTTTGGTTTGTTCGCAGGACTTGAGGCTACAACTGCGACATTATTAAGATTTTATGTTTTACATGTCCTCTTTTTCCCATTCATAATCGTTATATTCATGGCTGTTCATTTCTGGAGAGTAAGAAAAGACGGCGGAATATCAGGACCTTTATAAAGGCGTTATGGTAGATATCCCAGAACATTTGTTGCAGAGATCAGCAGAAGCTAGAGCTAAAGCTCTGGGCATTAGTGTTGAACAGGCTATGGCTGAGATGAAAGGTCAATCAGACCCAACAATCATATCAAAAGAACCAGAAGTAAAAGTAATTGACGAGACTCCAGCTCCAGCAGCAGAGACCCCAGCTCCAGCAACAGAGACTCCAGCTCCAGCAGCAGAGACTCCAGCTCCAGCAGCAGAGACTCCAGCTCCAGCAGCAGAGACTGTTGCTCCTGTAAAAGAAGAACATGCTGCAGAAACAACTGAAAAGGTAGCAGCAGTAAAAATTGAAGAAAAAGCTCCTATAGCAAAAACCCCTCCTCCTGCCAAAGCAGATGCACCTGATGAAGTAGATTTTGCGCCAGACGTTAAAGTAACACAACGATTGCTAACTGTTGTTAAAGCAAAGCCTATTCAGAAACCTGTTAAAGAACCAATTGACAAAGTAAACACATGGCCTCACTTAATGCTTCCAGAATTTGTCGCACTTATGGCAATGACAGCTTTTTTAATATTTTTATCAGCAATTTTACAAGCACCTTTACTGGAGGAGGCTAACCCTAACGTAACGCCTAACCCAGCAAAAGCTCCGTGGTATTTTTTAGGTCTTCAAGAGATGTTGTCATATTGGGACCCACAAATAGCTGGAGTGATGATTCCAACAGTTGTAGGTCTGATACTTTGGATGGCATTTCCTTATATAGATAGAAATCCTGAAACACATCCATCAAAGAGAAAATTTGCAATTATGTTTTACACCTTCTTTTTAGCAGGGGCTGGAACATTGACAATCATAGGTGTTCTTTTTAGAGGTCCAGGTTGGAACTGGGTATATCCATGGATTGATGGTATTTGGTTTGATGACCTGCTTGATTGGATTCATTTCGAATGAGCATAGTTCAATTATCTTTTGCAGCCTTTACTGCAGTCGGACTCCTAAGCATCATTGGTATTGTTGTTATAGTTACTGGACGTGGACCAAAAAATCTTAATTGGAAAAAGAATGTCGACAAAAAAGCTTTAAAAGAAGACAAATCACAAACTAATTTTCTTGAACCAGACTTGCCTAAAGGAGAAACAGAGACGGTAGATGACGAGATTGAAGAACCAGTTGGGGAGTCCGACGGTTCTGTAAAGCTTGAAGAAAAGGTTATCTATGAAGAAATATCTGAAGAAGAAGCAGGAGTAACAAGAAGACAATTCTTAACAAAAGCTCTTAGAATTTCTTTTGGTGCTTTTGCAGGTATTCAAGCAATTTCATGGCTCGGTTTTTTATGGCCAAAAGTCTCGGGAGGCTTTGGTTCTAAAATCGATGCAGGTTCAATTGAAGAAATCAAAGATCAACTATTTCAGGCTGATGGATCAGTCATCCCAGCTTTTATTCCATCTGCAAGAGCGTATATACTTCCATTAGATCAAAGTGCTGCTGCTAATTCACAGTTTTCATCAGGCTCAACAGTTACCGATGGTTTAGTAGCTGTTTATCAAAGGTGTGTGCATCTTGGATGTAGGGTTCCTTGGTGTAACTCATCTCAAGGATTTGAGTGCCCATGCCATGGTTCAAAATACAACATGATAGGAGAATATTTTGCTGGACCTGCCCCTAGAAATTTGGATAGGTTTAACGTTTCAAATGTAAACGGAAGATTTATAATTGACACAGGAACAATTATTGAATCACCTAGAGCTCCTGGTATGTCTGTTAAATATCCTCAAGGCTTATCTTGTATAGCTTTAACTACAGAGGAATAACAAGTGAGTAGCTCTATTCTCATTACACTTATTGCGTTAGGATTAACTGGTGGTCTTGCTTTTTTTGTTTCTGCAGGCTTTAGAGGTTCTGGAAAAGTTTCTGATTATGCACCAAACTTAACAAAATATAGAACTGATGATGACTTAGAAACCAAAACTCTTGATAGAACTTTAACTGTAGCTGTTCTAGTTGCATCACTTCTTACAATTATGATTCCTCTTTATTACCTTGGGGAAGAGACAAGACAAGAGGGATTTGTTGAAGAGTTTGATGAAGTTTCTATAGAGCGTGGAGAGCATCTATATGAAGAGTTTGGTTGTGGAAATTGTCATGGCGTTGATGGCTCTGGAGGTGCTGCATCTTATGTTGAAAAAAGAAGTGGTATAAACGTAACCTGGGAAGCACCAGCAATTAACAATGTATTCTATAGATACGACGATGAAGAAGTAAGATACTGGCTTATTTGGGGAAGAGCAAACTCTCCAATGCCAGCTTGGGGCCTAGAAGGTGGTGGCCCAATGAACGATGGACAGTTAGATGATTTGATTGAGTATCTTCATCACTTCCAAATTTCTCAAAATGATGAACTCTCTACTATCGAAATGAATATAAACAGCTCTTTACTAAGACTCGAAACTTCTGAACTTTTAGTTGAAAATGAAATTGCGAGACAAAAAGAATTAATTCAAAGTGTCAAGGACGCCCCTTCTAAATTACCAGTTTTAGAAAAAGCAGTTACTGATGTTTCAGCCTTACTTTCTAAAGAAGGCGGTATTGATACTGACGAAGATGGTTTAACAGACTCAGTTGAGGTAGATATATCTACGTATAGTGCAAACATCAATGAGATTCTTGGTACTTCAATTCTTAATTTAGATCCAGATAATGAAGAGTCAATCCCTGGAAGAAAAGATCAATCTGTTGCAAACGGATTTCTATCTCAACTTGAATCAGAGCTTATCAATATAAGAATTGTTTCAGATGGATATGATAAATTTTTAGATGAAGCTGAGACAGGCTTAGCATTTTTAGAGAAAGCTCTTGAAGAAAAACTCTGGGAAGTGTCTTTTGAAGAGATTGCTGAATCTACATTTGATGGTGATATGGATAAGGCTAAAAGAGCTATAGGGTTGTTCAATGCTTATTGTGCTAGGTGTCACACGGCAGGGTATTCTGCAGGCGTTGCTTATACAAAAGAAATCGGTTCTGGAGGTTTGGGACCTGCTTTAAGAGCTGGAAGAGCCAATATTCAGTTTAAGCAGAGAGAAGACATGATAGACTTTATTGTTAAGGGCTCTGTTAATGGTAAAGCTTACGGAGTTAACGGTGTAGGTGGGGGTAAAATGCCCGGTTTTGGTGCAGTACTGCCAGAATCCGACATCGCTTTGATTATTGATTATTTGAGAGGATTGAAACAAGATGCGTGAAATAATGAGATCACTGCTTTCATCTAACTTAACAGTTACTGGAATTATTATGTTCGCCGGCTCTTTAGTTGTATTCCTAGGCTCGACATTTTTACTTAATGCTACAAATGTAGGTAAGAGATTAGCATTTTTGATAACAGGTGCTGGAACATTTGGCTGGTTAGTAATCAATTCAATTTTATTTTTACTTTATGCCCCAAGAGGTCCAGCTCCAGCAAGCATTGACGGCCTGAATGCTTTTGAGATAAGAATCCTCCCATTAACATTTCTTATAGGTTCCACAATATTATTTATCATGTTTTTACTGGCTTTAAATAGATTTGAACAAGAACAGATTGAAAAGGAAGAACAAGAAAATTAAATGGTCACCATGACACAGATATGGTTTATTGCAGCCGCTGTTCTTTTACTTGCTGAACTTCTAGTCACAACTTTTTTTATGCTCCCTTTTGCAATAGGCTCATTTTTTGCTGGCCTTGTCTCCCTGGTTTCCGATAGTCAAAATATTCAACTTGGAACCTTTGTAGTTTTTAGTATTATAGGGGTTTATATTTCTATAAAAATATTTGGTCCTAAAAAAAATAAATCACAAGAGTCTCAAAATTTCAATGAGGGTACAAATAAATATATTGGTAAAACATTTATTTCAACTGTCGAATTAGATCCCTACACATCAACATCTCAACATGTATTTGGCGATGACTGGCAGGTAGTTTCTATAGAACAACGAATTCCACCTGATACAGTTGTAGAAGTTAAAAATGTAAGTGGTACAAAATTAGAAGTACAAACGAAGGAAGGTTAGGATATAGCTATGGATATTATTTTTGGACTACTCAGATGGGTACTAGTAATCGTACTACTTGGTGTAGTACTTTTTAGAATTTTTAGAGTTATCAGACCATTCGAAACAGGTCTTGTTGAAAGGTTAGGTAAATTTAACAGACAAGCATCACCTGGTCTAAATATTGTTGTTCCTGGTCTTGAGAGAATTATTATTGTTGACATGAGGGAACAAGTTATTGATGTACCTCCTCAAGAAGTTATTACCAAAGATAACGTGACAATTACTGTTGATGCAGTAATTTACTATGAACCAACAGATCCAAAGAAACTAGTGTATAACGTCGGAGACTTCATTCAAGCGGCAACAAAATTAGCTCAAACTAACTTAAGAAATGTTGTTGGTGACCTTGAGTTAGATGCGGCCTTAACATCTAGAGAAACAATAAATACTCAATTAAAGCTTATTTTAGATGAGGCTACTGATAAATGGGGAACCCGAGTTGTCAGAGTCGAAATCCAAAGAGTTGATCCACCACAAGACGTACAAGATGCAATGAATAAAGTTATGAAAGCTGAAAGAGATAGAAGAGCAGCTGTTACTGAAGCTGAAGGTGAAAAAAGAGCTGCAATTCTTTCTGCTGAAGGAAGAAAAGAGTCTCAAGTCTTAGACGCAAACGGTGAAGCAGAGGCTTTAAAACAAGTTGCTGATGCTCAAAAATATGAAAAAATTGCTATTGCTGAGGGTGAAGCTGATGCAATAGAGAAAGTTTTTGCTGCTATTCACAAAGGCGACCCTACAAATGATTTAATTGCTATTAAATATTTAGAGTCACTAGAAAAAGTTGCGGAAGGTAATGCAACAAAGATATTCTTACCAGCAGATCTTTCTGCAACACTTGGTAGTATTGGTGCAATTTCTGAGTTATTTAAAGATGATAAATCTGAAGAAAAAAAAGAATCAGAAGAATCTACTGAAGAATAAATAAGCTCCAATAAGAATAAGACATAACCCGCTCACATTGTTAATTATTTTTTTGATTTTAATGATGAACTACCAAAAAAATAACTGCTTAAAAAAGCATATGTGATATCAGCAACAAGATTTACTCCAATAGTTAAAGTTCCCAAATAAATGAGTGATTGAAATATGCTTGACTCACCATCGACAAATATTGGTAAAACTGATAAATAGAAAACCCACATTTTTGGATTAAGTAAATTTAGTTTCATACCAGCTTTAAAGGATTCTGATGTTACCTCGGGCGCATCTATTTCAATTTTAGCTCGAATTGTTTTGACTCCTTTGTATATGATATAAATTATTCCGACTATATAAATGGTAGTTAATATTCCTGGAATCAAGTTGAATATAAATGCAACAACAGTTGCTGTAATTAAAGTTATAAAAATTGCTCCAGTTGCTGCACCAGCTGCAACTTGTAGCCCATTTTTTCTACTCTTTTGTACTGACTCATTTACTATTAAGGCAATTATCAGACCCGGGCTAAACGCTACACTTATTTGCAGAATAAGAAATTCAATTGTTGAACTACTTGAAATCACTAAGTAAGACTTTGTTTTAAAAGGGTGTAAAACTTATCTCCGTGACAACGTTGCACAACACGTACTTTAGGAGCGTCAGGTTCAAGATTAAGAAAATCAAGAACACAACCTCCCCTTGTCATTCCATCTCTTGTATCAACACGAACATTAACTTCTACAGATTCACTGATAATATCATTGTCTAAATAAACAGCCATAGCCAAAGGATCAGGTAGGTCATAGCTATCAGTTCCAAATATATCTTTCATCATTTCTCTAAGGACAACTTGAATATCATTAGTAAATGTTGAATACTTTGTTCCAATTGCGTCTATTTCTTTAATCTTATCTGAATCAATCATTGCATCATATAAAGATGGGTCCCAACCAATGACTGTTATAGGAATTCCAGAATTGAGCACAATGTCTGCTGCTTCAGGATCAACCCAGAAATTATATTCAGCAAATTTTGTCACATTACCAAGAGCATTTGAGCTGCCACCCATAATGTAACAGTGTTTTATTTTGGAAAGTTTATCTTGATTATTTCTTACAAGTTCTGCAATATTAGTCAAAGGGCCAAGTGTAACGATTTCAAGTTCATCTTCACTATCTAACACCATTGAATAAAATTCTTGCGCTGTTTCTTTTTCAATATTGTTTCCTTCAGGTTTAATTCCAATGTCACCAAGTCCATCAACTCCATGAACATGTTGAGCTGAAGTAGAATAGTTTTCATAGCTCAGAGCGATTTTGTTCGCTTTATCTGTTTTATATACTTCTACATAATCTCTTTCTAAGGGTTTGCTAGCTCCTCTATAAATAGGAACGCTTACATCACAAAGTTCGTTTACAAAAATAGTATTTAAAAGACCTTGTTCAAGGGGCACATTTCCTGAAACAACAGTTACACCAATGATATCTTTTTCTGATAGGTTTCGATACGCCATTAAAATTGCAACTGCATCATCAGAGCCTGTATCTGCATCAATAATTAACTTTGTCATGATGTTCTAACTTTTTTAATTTCTGGGATACCCTGTGTCATAACTACATCACAGTCCTTATACTCATTTGCTATTTGGTTGCCCGTAATAATAAGAAGTTCTAGTAGGGATTCTTTTTTACCAGAGGATGAGCCAAATGTTGGAGGACTATTTTTATACTCTTTTTTAATAACTTCAAATAACTCTATTGATTCAGATTTATTAAATTTTTCACTCAACTTTTTTCTTGTAGTTACTTCAAAACTTTTTCTATGTCTTCTTGGAAGTTCAAATTGCATAAATGTATTCTAACTAATTTATTTCTTTCTTTTGTAGTGATACTTCATAATCTTCAGAGTATTTAACAGTATCAATTTCGTAAAAATTAAATTTTTTGTGAAATTCAAAAGATGAAATATTTATTGATGGCAATAAGTT
Organism: uncultured Candidatus Actinomarina sp.; assembly: GCA_902519215.1. GTDB lineage: Bacteria > Actinomycetota > Acidimicrobiia > Actinomarinales > Actinomarinaceae > Actinomarina. The sequence goes on from CABYIX010000005.1 coordinate 16,053, forward strand.
AATTTCTGCAGTCAAACTTGTGATAGAGTTATTTTTAGAAAAATTAACTATATTTGAATAAAGCTGACTACCTAATTTCTTATTTCTATATTCTGTATCTACTGCAATTCTGTCAATGTATAAAAAGTTACTAACCCTGTTACTAATTTCTCTAAAGTTTTTGTGGTCTATTTGCTCCATATATGATTTAGTTATTTCACTATCTAAAAAACAGATTACAAATCCAACTACTTGATCCCTAAAAAGAATACATTCACTGTAGTCAGAATTTTCTAATGAATTAGTTAATCCTTTTAATGACCTAGAACCCACATTTGGAACATTTTTCTCATTCAACTCATGACATTTTTGAATCGTGTTTGTATTTATTGGTTCAAATATAAAATCTTTCATACCTAGGAATATACATTTAATGTATAAAAATGTAAACTAGTCCTATGTCTCAAACGCAGATTTTAATGAGTTCACCTGAATATTTTAAGGTAGAGTATTCAATAAATCCGTGGATGGTAAGCGGAACTCAAGTAGATTTAGAATTGGCTAAGCACCAGTGGGAAAATCTAAAATCAACAATTGAAAATGCTGGTGCAGAAGTAAAAGTTGTTCCACCAAATGAAAATTATCCAGATTTAGTATTTACAGCAAACTCAGGAATAATTAATAAAAATGATGTACTCATTGCAAATTTTAGATTTGAAGAAAGAAGAGGAGAGGAAGAGCTTTACAGTAACTGGTTTAAAGACAACGGTTATAACGTAAGTCGGATACCTTCTGAATTTAAATTTGAGGGAAGGGGAGATGCATTTGTTCATGGAGATTACTTAGTTGGCTCATATGGAATAAGAAGTGACAAAGACGCATTATTGTACATAGCTGATACGTTTGAATTAGAACCTGTCATTGTTGAGCTAGCTCAGGAGAAATTTTATCATTTAGATACTTGTTTTCAAAACCTTCCTTCAGGAGACGCCATTTTTTATCCTGATGCTTTTGTAGATAAATCATTAAGCAGTTTTCAAAGCCTGTTCAATTTAATTCCAGTAACAGAACATGATGCTAATAAGTTAGCTTGCAATGCAGTCGTGGTAAACAATACAGTAATTTTCCCCAGTGAAGATATTGAAGCAATCAGGACAATAGAAAAACTTGGTTTACAAGCAGAAGTTGCAGATGTATCTGAATTTCTTAAATCTGGTGGAGCATGCCAGTGTCTCGTCATAGCATTAAACTAAAAAATATATGTTTAAAAGATTATTTAAAATTATTTTTTGGCCTGTAAAAAAAATTATTTTACTTCCATTTAAATTCTTGTTTTATACCCTATTGATATTCGCAGTCTTAATTTTATTTTTTCAATACAGAGCTGATTACGATGTTGATACAAGCCCACTTACCAAAATAGAATACGAGAATTGTATTGATGTGATTGATAGCTATGAAGTCTCTATAAATCTACTCTCTGAATATGTTCAAGAATTAGACAGCTATCAAAGAGAATTTCTTGAGGAGAGACTTCCAGATAGCTTACAAATTCTTCTTGAGCCACAAACTATTGAACCCGATCAATTTGAAGGTATTAAAGGAACTCTGAGTACTTATTTGCAAGGCGGTAGAATCCCAGGCTTTAATGGTAAAGCACTGCTACCTCAAGCTGCAAGCTTATGTAGATCTGGATTAAGTTAAATCTAAAACAGTTGCGTTTGTAAGCTTTATTAATGTCTCTGGTGAGAGAAAAAATTTCGAAACCCTATTTCCAGCACCAATAAAAACTTTTTCTCTATTTAACACTTTTTCATCTACAAATATTTTGATTTCTTCAGGTAAGCCCAAAGGACTTATGCCGCCATAGGTTTGTAAGGTTACAGTTTCTGCTTCTTCCTTAGATGCAAAACTTACTTTTTTTGATTCAATCGCTGCTTTAGCTTTATGATTTACATCTAATCTGCTTGATCCAAGAACACAGAACATTGCAAAGAATTCCTGAGGTTTTTTTGATTTAATTAAAATTGCGTTACAAGCATCTTCAATATCAAATCCGTAGTGGTCAGAGAAATTTTGTGTATCTGAAAACTCATCAAGACATTCAAAAATTTCTAATTCATCTTTATGAGTTTCTAAAATTTTTGCAACAGTTTTATGAATTTTGACCATAAAGATTATGATATCTGAAAAATCATTAGTTACAATTCTTCTATGGATTTCAAAACGATAATCGAACCATTTAAAATAAAGTCTGTTGAATCTTTACCAATTACTACCCCGGAACAGAGAAAAGAATTTTTAGAACGAGAGCATTGGAATGTATTTGGTCTTAAGTCTCAAGAAGTGACTATAGATCTTCTTACTGATTCAGGAACTGGATCAATGTCTTCCGAGCAATGGGCAGCAATAATGCGAGGTGACGAAGCTTATGCTGGTTCACATTCTTGGCAGAGGTTTCATGAAGTAGTATCGGACTTAACTGGATACAAGCACATAATTCCAACCCACCAAGGAAGAGCTAGCGAGAAAATACTAGCAACAATAACCTTAAAAGAGGGTGACATCATCCCTAGCAACAGTCATTTTGACACAACTAGAGCAAATTTTGAATTCGCCCAGGCAAATCCAATTGATTTACTTTGTGAAGAAGGATTAGATCTTTTATCACCTGCCCCTTTCAAAGGAAATATTGATCTAGAAAAATTGGAAGCTTTATTGTCAGGAAAAGATAGTGATAAAGTCCCATTTGTGTTGATGACAATAACAAATAACACAGGTGGTGGCCAGCCAGTATCTATGGATAATCTAAAAAAGGTTAAAGCCCTTTGTGAAAAATATAACAAAATGTTTCTGCTTGATGCTTGTCGTTTTGCGGAAAATGCTTGGTTTGTATCACAAAGAGAAGACGAATATAAAGATATAGAAATTAGAGATATTACGAAAGAGGCTTTTAGATTAGCTGATGGTTGCACAATAAGTCTAAAAAAAGATGGATTTGGTAATATTGGGGGGGTTCTTGCACTAAATGACGATGGCCTTGCAGAAGCAGCAAGAAATTTATTAATACTTACTGAAGGATTCCCTACATATGGAGGTCTTGCAGGTAGAGATTTAGATGCACTAGCACAAGGCTTGAAAGAGATAACCGATAGGAACTATTTAGAATATAGAGCTCGATCAATATCTTATCTTGGTGAAAAAGCTTTAAGTTTTGGAATTCCAGTCGTTCAGCCTGCAGGTGGTCATGCCTTATATATTGATGCAAAAACTTTCTTACCTCACATACCACCACATGAATATCCAGGACATTCTATTGCGTGTGAAATATATTTACTAGGAGGTGTCAGAGCTGTTGAGCTAGGAACTCTTGCATTTGGGGTTGCAGGTGAAGATGGAAAACCTGATACACCAGCAACGCATGAGTTAGTAAGACTTGCTGCTCCTAGAAGAACTTATACACAGAGTCATTTTGATTATGTAGCAGAGGTATTGGAAAAGTTAGCTGAAAGAAAAGAAACTCTTAAAGGTTATGAAGTGACTGAACAACCAGAATTACTACGACACTTTACTGCAAAGTTGAAACCAATATAATAATTGTTTAAATTCTTTCTTTTATTTGTTACATTTTTTCTATCCAGTTGTAATAATTCAACTTTAGATGAAGTTAGTTATTCAGAAGATGTTCTAGAAACAGAGATTATCCAGTACTCAGAAGAAGTAAGTGTAAATTTTTATAAAGAAATGAATACAAAATTTACAGTTTCTACATCCGTACAAAATAATTTTGTTACCGAAATAACAAAACTAGTCGAACAAGCAAAAAACAAATGGAATTTTAGTTCTAAAAAATTAGATATCTATGTAGTTGGAGCTAACAGGCAAAGTGTAATTGATTTGTGTGATGTTTATAGAAATTGTAATAGTGAACTAAAACCATTCATATTTGCAATGAAAGGCGGTGACGCATTTTATTCTCAAAAAGAAAATACATATGGTGAAGAGGGGATAATTGTTTTTTTTGATACAGTTTTTGAAGATACTTCATTTAAGAGGTTAGCTTTTCATGAATTATTCCACGCTTATCAGTTTCACTATGCAGATGCTTCTTCAATTGGAGCTTTGCAAGTTGATGGTCCTTGGCTGATTGAAGGGGGAGCAGAGCTGTTTTCTGAGATAATTCTTTATCAACTTGGCTATCAAACGGAAGAAAAGTTCAATTCACAGATGGAGTTAAAACTATTATCAAAAGAAGAATATCTTTCAGGAAATATTCCCTTAAATGAAATTCAATATGGCTCACCATTACGTCCTTATTATCTTGGGTCATGGTTTACAGTCTATTTGATTAGTGAAGTTGGTTATGAAGTGTATCTTGTTGATTTTTATGAAGATTTACATACTGTTGGGGTAGAAGAAACAATTAAAAAGTATTTCTCTACAGATATTCCTGGCGTAATCAAAAACTTTAATAACTTTTTAGCACAAGAAAATGATATATTATTAATGCGTTTAAATGAGGTATTGGATGATTAGTAAAAAATTTTTATTTATCTTTCTTTTATTTTTCATAACTTGTTCTGAAAACTCATTACCTGTTAACGAAATAACTACTACCTCAACAACATTAATTTCAAATGAAATAGTTAATGAAGAGGAACCAGATGTTTATGTTATGTTACTTTGGCATCAGCATCAGCCTTATTATCCAAAAGATGGAGACGGACATTTCACTAAACCATGGGTAAGGCTTCATGCTACTAAAGATTATTTAGACATGGTTGAACTCGTTCAAAAATATGAAGGATTAAGAGTTACTTTTAACCTAACCCCAACACTTCTTAATCAATTAAGAGAACTAGAGAGCGGTGTAAAAGATATATATTGGATACATACTGAGTTAGAAGCAACAAAACTTGATGATGCTCAAAAAACATTTATAAGGAATAGATTCTTTGATATAAGTTCAAGAACAATAAATAAATCTTCAAGATACTTAGAGCTTAAGAATCTTAGACAATTTCCTGATAAATGGACAGAAGCAGATTATCTAGATTTACAGGTATTATTTAATCTTGGTTGGACTGATCCAAAATATTTATTAGAAGAACCACTTAATTCTATAAACCGTAAAGAGTCAAATTTTACAGAAAATGATAAAGCCACTGTACTTGAAGTTCATATGGATATAATTCAAAAAGTAATCCCCACACATCTAAAAGCTTATCAAGAAAATAATATTGAAATCATAACAACTCCGTATGCACACCCAATACTTCCACTTATCCATGATTCAAATCTTGGAAAAATTGGAGATACACAGTCTCCTTTTCCAGAAAACAATTACAAATATCCTGAAGATGCACAAGTTCATGTAACAAAAGGAAAACAGGTTTTTGAAAACAATTTTGGATTTTCTCCTAATGGTATGTGGCCAGGAGAAGGTGCAGTTGCTCAGGATGTTTTAAAATATTTTAATAATGAGAATATATCTTGGATAGCTTCAGGAGAACAGCCTCTATCAAAATCATTAGATGTTAGATTCCAACGCTGGGTTGGGGGGAGTATCTTCAAAACCAGAATTACTTTATAGGCCTTGGAATGCCAAACTAGATAATGGAGAATCCGTAGCAATATTTTTTAGAGATAATTATCTTTCGGATAATATGTTTAACTACTCTAGCAAGAGAACAGATCTTGCAGTTGCTGAGTTCGAAAACACAATGCTCAAAATTCGTGAAAAAACAACTGACTTAGAATTTACCCCAGTGGTTTCGATTATTGCTGATGGTGAGAATTTCTGGGAATCGTATTCCAATGACGGTATAGATTTTCTTAATGGAATGTATGACGTTCTCACAAAATATGAATGGATTCAAACTGTTACTCCTTCCGAATATTTAGAAATGCATCAAAAAAATCTAGATGTCATTGAAAATCTTTACCCTGCTTCTTGGTTCCAACCAAATTATGCAACCTGGATAGGAGAGGTTGATGAAAATTTAGCTTGGGATTACCTATATAAAGTAAGAGACGATTTTGAAATAGCTAAAAACTCTAATAATCACTCAATTAAGGAAGTAAATGCTGCGTACGAATATATATTACTAGCCGAAGGATCTGATTGGTTTTGGTGGTATGGAGATGATCAGGACTCTAGTGTAGATGAATACTTTGATAAAGCTTTTAGAACTTTATTATCAAATGTATATATTGAGCTCAATATAGAAATACCAGAATTCCTAAAAGAACCAATTAGAAGATAGTATCATTCAAATATGAAAAATTGGAATTGGCGATTAGTTGCTGTTGTAACATGGCTACTAGTATTTGTTACTGGTGTTTGGGCATACTACCCACAGCACTTCTTAACATTAGGCAGCCTTCTTTTAGGAATATCTTGGATATCTTTCTTGGTTTACTATCTAAAAAATCGCAAAGCTAAAAAGTAAATTAAAAACCTTCCCGTTTTAAAACACATAACTGTAATATTTATGAAGAAGCTGTCTTTTTAAGAATTAGTGTTGCAACACTATAAGCTTCAAACAGTAGAAGAGAGGACCTTTCATTCTCTCTTTTTCTGTTTCTGAAAGAATTTTTAAAATATTAATTTAAAGAGAAGAATCTATTCCTCTTTATTTTGAAGCTTCTGTTTTTTTATAGGACTCAAGCCAGTTTCAACTTTTTGTTTATAAGCTTTATCGAACGCTTCTAACTGCCAACCATCCATTCTTGATCTACCAATTTCTATTACTTCTTTTTTTTCTTCATCTGTATATTTGGACCACTTCGTTATTTCAGGTGTAGTTCTTGCACATCCATAACACAAATCACTATCTGGATCTGTTACACATACGCTTATACATGGTGAAGGAATTGTCATAATGAGATTTTAATGCTTTTTCAGCACTTTAATTAATTCATTTGTAGCTATCTCTAATGAGCTTTTAGGGTTAATGAGGCCCTCAGGTCCACACTGAAAGTAGTCTGTAAAAACATTTTCATTATTTGCTGCATATTGACCACCCAAAAAATACATGTGTCCTTCAAATTCTTTCAATAACTCTCCAATTATTTTCCCCTTGAGAGATGAGTCATCAAATTTTCCCTCACAAAATATACCAATATCGTAATTCTCCAATCGTTCAACTAAATTGGTTTCTTCTATAAAGTACTTTGCTCCACTTACTATTTCACAGCCAAGTATCTGATGTAAGGTAAATGTTAAACCTCCAGCTGCTCCTGAGTACATTTCATTTGGATTTAAACCTAAAGCAAGTTCGTTATCTATAAGAGTTATCAATCTCTCAACTTCTAACTTATGTTTTTCTATCTCTTTGTTAGATAAACCTTTTTGAGGTCCAAAAACATCAAAAGCTGAGTTTTCACCAAGAAGAGAAATATTTGTATCACTTAAAACCTTAAGCGCTATATCAGAGTTAAAATCTGTTGTTTTGATGCTATCTATGAAAGGAAAATCTTGAGGAACGGGATCAACAATAGTTTCACCATTAGAAACAAATTCCATACCCAGCTTGCTCAATAATCCAATGCCAAAATCTATAGTTTTTGAACCACCTGTTCCAAGGATTTCTGTTTTTAGAATAGCTTCATATAAGCATCCAGAACTGACTGTCATAGATTCCTTGTTAGAGTCAATACCGATTAATTGAGCAGACTCAAAAAAAACACTATCGTTTACATTTAAAGATTCAACTTCAGATAATGAACTTTCACAATTTAATGTTTCAAAACGTTCTTCTATTTGAAAGTTGTAACTCTTAAAGATTTCCGAACTTTCTTGCCCACCATCAGTCACACTAAAGAAGTCTGCTTTAATATCTGAATCCAAAAACTTATCTTCAACAATTTCAAGCACTTCTAGGGCACTTAATGTGCCAGAAAACTTATCACTAAAAACAGCAATATTCATGTATGTATTTTATTTAATTCTTAGTAAGTTGCCAGTTTATTTAAACTAGGAAAGTATGAAAATAGGATTTTTAAAGGATGTTGATGGATATAGGGCTCCAATACACCCTGAATCTATTGATAAATATTCATTAGATGTTCATTTGGAGAAAAATATATTTGATTACCTAAATTATGCAGATTCTTCCCAAGACAACGTAAAAAATATATCTAATTTAAGTGATTTAGACATTGTTGCCTGTGTAGAAAATATTGAAGATAAAACAATTAAGGAACTTAAAGAAGGGGCAGTTCTTATTGGTATATTTGATTTTGAAAAGATTGAAGAGATTAAAAATTTAAGGCCTGATATCAAAATATTAAGCTTTTTCAAACTTCCTAGAATTTCAAGAGCTCAGAATTTAGATGCTCTCTCTTCTCAAGCTAACTTACTTGGATACGCCTCAGTCTTACGAGCTGCAAAGGAAACATCAGATGTAGTACCAATGATGACAACTGCAGCAGGAAATATCCAACCATCTAAAGTCTTGATTTTAGGTGTTGGGGTTGCAGGTCTTCAGGCAATTGCAACTGCAAAAAGACTTGGAGCTAGGGTGTGGGCTTTTGATATTAGAAAAGAGGCCAAGGATCAAGTGGAGTCTCTAGGTGCAAAATTTGTTGAAGCAAGTACTGAAGCTCAAGACAGCGTTTATGCTCAAGAAGTCTCAGAAGAAGAGAATCAGAAAATTCAAGAAGCATTAAAGAAACAAGTTATAGACAGTGATATTGTTTTAACATTTGCTCAAATACCAGGAAAGAAAGCACCTGTATTAATCGAAAAGTCAACTGTTGAAAACATGAAAGAGAACTCTGTAATTATTGACCTAGCTGCTGGTACAGGTGGAAACTGTGAAGGTACAGAGGTAAACAAAGTTGTTGAGATTAATGATGTAAAGATAGTTGGTGAAACAGATATTCTAAATACTGTTAAACATGCAGCTACAAAGCTGTATTCAGAGAATGTAAGAAATTTAATTGAGCTGTATATAGAAAATAGTGAAGATGAGATTTTTGTGGATATGAGTTCATAATGGAAGCAACGTTCTTACTTACATTGTTGATAACGTTTTTAGCAAGCTTTATTGGATATGAACTTATATCTAAAATTCCACAGACATTACACACTCCGTTGATGTCTGGTTCCAATGCTATTTCTGGAATTACATTAATTGCTGCAATTCTTATATATCCAGAAGTGGGAGATTCTCAATTACTTAAAATTATCATTTTAGTTGCAATAGCCTTTGCAACCCTCAATATTGTTGGAGGGTTTTCAGTAACTGGTCGAATATTAGAAATGTTTAAGAAAAATGATTGAAATAATATTACTCGTCTCTTCTGTGTTATTTATCTTTGCCTTGAAGTTATTTGGAAGACCTTCAACAGCACATAGGGCAAATACATTTGCAATGTTGGCCATGGCACTAGCTGTCTTTAGTGCATTTAATTTTGATTTTTCAAAATATGATTCTGCTTTTTACATCACAATTGTTGTTTCTGGATTACTTGGAGTTTTAATATCAAAACGAGTTCAGATGACACAAATGCCAGAACTAGTTGGTTTATTTAATGGCTTTGGTGGAGGAGCTTCTGGTGCAATTGCCTATGTTGAGCTTTCTGGTAGTTCCTTACCAATTTCTGATGTTTTTGTAGCTATCTTTTCAATGGGTATCGGAATGTTTACTTTTTCGGGAAGCCTTGTGGCTGTAATGAAACTACGTGGCAAACTAAATAACTTCAATAAAAAATTAGCAGATATATTTTCAGTATTTTTCCCTACGATCTTAGTAATTCCAGCAGTTTTAGAAATGGATGACCTTTTAATGGAATTTATTATCTTGGTTGCAATAATTTCTGGAGTTATAAGGGTTGCCGTCATTGGTGGAGCAGATATGCCAGTTGTCATAGCATTCTTAAATTCGCTATCTGGAATTGCTGCAATGTCAGCAGGGTTTATTGTAAATAGTATTATTTTGATCGTAGCTGGCGCCTTAGTGGGCGCATCAGGAATAATTCTTACACTACTCATGTGTGCTGCAATGAATCGTACGCTTCGAGACGTTCTTAAAGGTGGTTTTGGAACTACGACTATTAACAATGAATATGAAAAAGATCCAATTAGTACTTCACCAGAAGATGTTGCAATCCAGCTAAGCTATGCGGAATCTGTAGTTATTGTTCCAGGATATGGAATGGCAGTAGCTCAAGCACAGGCAGCTGTTAAAGAATTAACAAATACCTTAAAAGATAAAAACATTGAAGTGAAGTTTGCTATACATCCAGTTGCTGGAAGAATGCCCGGCCATATGAATGTACTCTTAGCTGAGGTAGATATTGACTATGAAGATATGTATACCTTAGAGGATATAAATTCTGAGTTTTCCTCAACGGATGTTGTAATAGTTGTTGGAGCAAATGATGTTGTAAATCCATTGGCTAGAACTGATGAAGATTCTCCAATTTATGGAATGCCAATACTTGATGTTGACTTAGCAAAACAAGTCATTGTTTTAAAAAGATCTATGTCACCTGGTTACGCAGGGATTGCAAACCCACTATTTGTGAATGACAATGCAAAAATGCTTTTTGCAGATGCAAAAGAGGGTTTAGAAAATATTATTAAATCTTTTGAACTTGTCTGAAATTAATTAGACTTCAAAAGCATGATTAATGGTGATTATTTAGCAATAGAGAGACCTCTGCTTTACTTGCATATCTTGGCTGGGTTTATTTCTTTGGGTATTGCATATTTTCTTTTGTTTATTAAGAAAGGCAATAAAAGACATAAAAAATTAGGGATGATTTATGTATATGGGATGTCAACTATTTTTGTGACAGCAATTCCATTAAGTTTGTTGGGTGAGTTTAACCCATTCCTATTTGTTATTGCTATCTTTTCTTTTTACTTGGCATTTTCGGGCTATCGTCAGGGAAGAGATAGAAATGGAGCACGCGAGCAAATAGATAAAGTGCTAGGTGTATTCATTACGGCTACAGGCATTCTTTTTTATTTTATGGCTGTAAGTTTATTTTTAATTAAAGACTCTATGTGGATTACCTCTGTACTTTTTGGATCTATAGCGTTAGGTTCAGGTTTTAATGATTTTCGCCGTATGAAGATAGTCGAACGACCAAATTTCTATGACAGAACTAATCTTCATCTAAATCTTATGCTTGCTGGAACTATTGCAACCACAACCGCGTTTATTGTGACTTTAGATCCATTTGCTACACTTTGGTTGAACTGGGTTGCCCCAACTATTATTGGAACCCCTATTATTATTTATTTCTCAAAAAGAGAGTTAGCTAAAAAAGCTACTTAATTGATTTTGCTAAATTAAGTACGTCTCTCATTGTCTTTACAATCTCATCAGCTTTGTAATATTTTCTAAATAAGACTTTTCTCGAATTTACAAATGCATCCTCTACTCTTAGTCTTCTTAGGTTCTTCTTTGATGCCTCTATAAGTTCTTCATTTCGTTTTATAAATAGGTCTGTCAGATACTCATCATCTCCATCAAACTCACCTCGCCAATTAATCTTTAATCCCATATCAAAGCTCTCTGGAAAATAAGCAAAGAAAGAGACATATGTTGTTGAGGACTTACCGTGACTTCTTGTGTAGACTTCCACTTCACAGTTGTATCCATCTAATTCACCAAATATTCTTTTCTTTCTGAATATGTTTTTAGAGGGTATATAAGTAAAACCTAAAGTTTTTGAAGCAGTTGAAAGGGCATTATTTATCCTTTTATTTGATGCAATAATTAGCCATATAATTCCAACTATAAATAGGCCTGGTATTGCAATTGCAATAACTTTTTCCATGATTGAATTCTAGAGTTATATATTTCGATATGGTTATGTTAAAAAAGTTTACGGATAAGCAGGATCGAATGGATTAATCCAGTCTTCTTTAAAGAGACTTCCACCCTGACCAGATGTTAAACTAGTAACTTCTGTCACCGTTACATTTGCAGCTGCAGCAGCAGCTTTGAAGGCATTATATTCTGCTTGAACAGAACCAGTAGTCAAACTTCCTGAATTATCAACCCAGAGAATTACCTCTGCACCGCTTGGAAGACTACTACCACCAATTTTACTCCACCAATTTGTCCCCGCAGTATTTCTTGTACTTTGGATATAAACTGCTTTTACCCCAGCTTGAGCCTCTGTTACGAATGCTGTAGGCATTAAGATATTAGATGCAGATTTAATTGATTGGTCTAGCCCAGTTAAACTTTGACTACCATTACTCCTCATAGGTTCTATTAAGAAAAACTTTCTATTTGGCCATAGTGTTCTAAACTCACCCCATGCACCATTTACATCACAGTTACCATTGTGAGATGGTCCGGGATAAGATTGACTAGTACTAGCACTACCAGCACACGCAATTGCTCCACCAGTTTCATCAATAACAGCAATTACCCATCTGTTTGCGCTTGTTGTTGAATTAGATGTAGTGCTGTAGGTCCAGTTGAACTGTGTAGCAGCTGTATTGTTAGTGCTAAATGCGTTAGTAAATGAATTTGCAGCTACATCAATAGTTGTAGCTCCTTCAGCACTAGGTGTAAATGTAGCTGTATATGTTGTACCAGATCCAGAGAAATTACTGAGCGTTCCACCACTGACGGTAACATCTCCAGCTGTAAAGTTTGTTGTACTCTGACTTGCAGTAAAGGTAACCGATAGAGAAGTGTCATTTGACGTATCTCCATCATTTACTTCAGCAGCAGTAATTGTTATGGTTGGTGCAGGGCTATACGTCCAGTTGAACTGTGTAGCAGCTACATTGCTTATACCTGTAGCAGTATTAGTAAATGTATTTGCAGCAACATCAATAGTTGTTGCACCGACAGCAGAAGGCGTAAATGTTACTGCGTATTCTGTTTGAAATCCTATAAAATTAGTGAGTGTTCCACCACTGACGGTAACATCTCCAACTGCAAAGTTAGTTGTGCTTGCACTTGTAATAAAAGTGAGAGTAATTGAGCTATCAGCAGAGGTATCCCCATCACTTACTTGAGAAGAGGTAATAGTGACTGTTGGCGTACCAGGCAAAGTAGTTGTAGTTGCAACAGATGCTGCTACTGCTACTGGTTCTACAGTTTCTTTTTCTTTAAACTCCTTTGTAATGGTTGGGTTATTTGTTGAGCAGTTTCCAGCACTATCACATGCTCGAACTTCTATTGTGTGGTAATTATCTTTGACTAAGTCAGAAATTCTTGCATTTCTTCCACTACTTTGGCTACTACATTTTGTTTTACAATTAAGACCAGGAATCGTTGTGTAGAGCTTTCCATCAACGTAAATCTGGTACTCGTCTATTCCAACATCATCAGTTACATGTCCCCACAACACGGTTGCTCTCATTACATTAGGTGACAACCATGTACTATTGATATTAGTAATGGTTAAGGGATCTTCTGCCCACTTAGGTGGATGAGAATCTAAAGTAGTTGTTGTTAGGACTGCAGAGCTTTCATATGGGCTTGTACACTCTAGATACGCTTTATAATCTCCACCATAACAACTAATAAGATTTTCTATAGATTTTTTAGTACAAGAGTTGTAATTTTGCATAATTTTGTGGGTTGTTGGACCGACTACTCCATCAATTCTTATCCCCATATCTTTCTGAAAATCTTTTACACTATCCTTTAGTTCTTCATCAAAAACTTCATTAATAGTTCCTGTGTAGTATTCGTTATTAGATAAGAAAACTTTTACATTTTCTACAACTAAAAAATCGGTATCTGCATAATCAACTGGCGTGCATTCATTTGATAACATGTAGTAGTTAGATGAACGACTTTCTACTGAGTATTCATTTTCTAACGAAATTGGCGTTGTAAATGTAAGGGGCTCATTGTTGTTTATACCCATGATAAAATTGCCAATTGGACTGAACATAAAATAAATAGACATGATTGCAACACCGGCTACAAGAGTATCTTTTAAATAAGAGTTATTATTTTTTCTTAAATACTTTTTAATTTTTTTAACATCTTTTGTTGTAAGAATATAATCAGGTGAATCTACTGGAATATCAAGTTTTAGCATCAATGCTATAACTTCTTTAATAGATAAATTAAGCTTGTAAGCAAGCCCTGTTAACGCGCCCATAGACTAATAGTATAGTTACTTAGAATTATTTCTAATTGATTTACATGTAGAAAATTTCTATAGAAATAAACCTATTTAAATATTTTTAAATAGATAACGATTGAAGATTTCCATCTTATTTTTCCAATTATCTTTATAATAATATTGAACTGTTGCTGCTACAGAAGACAATAAAGCATTGCCATCCTGAGGGGTAAAACAGTACCCAGTTAAGGTATTATCTTTTACATGTAAAGATTGTTCAGCGACTATACCATGTGATAATAATCTTCCGTGATATCCATGGTCTCTTCCAAAAGAAAATACTTTGTTTGAAGACATTTTCTCAGTAGCCATTAAAAACTCACTATCTCTCAGATTTTCCAGAATATCTTTATGTTTAATATGTTCATCAAAGGTTAAGGTAAACCACAGAGTGTGCATATATTGTGTAGGTAACTTGATCGCTGATGAAAAAAGATTTAATTCTATTCCATCTTGAGCAAATAATTCATGAACATCTCTAGCATGATGCGTACCGAATTTTTGATTTGTATGTTTTGTAATAGTTGGAGATGGAGAAAACGAATCATTTTGAGAGACATCATTTGCTCTACGAAGACAGACAAACCTTCCTTCAGTTAACTCTCTTTGTTGATCTAAAGCAAAAGATTTAACTATTGATGCAATATTATGTGTATTGCAAGATGCTATAAGAAATTTGTTATCTTCGCTTTCAAGCACTTCATTATTAATACCCCAAGCAAAAAAGGAACCAAAACCATGCTCGGATCCTTGTGCCATAAATCTTTTATTCTGATTAAGAGATGAGTACACATTATCCCAGTTATCATTTCCACTTGGCGTACAATCAATAATTACATCTGCTTCCTCATATGCTTTCTCTACATCGTAGATGTTTGCAAACCCTAGCTTTGTAAATTCTGGGAGAGCTTCTGAAGTAGATACAATCTCTGCCCCTTTTCTTAGAAGAGCTTCAACTTTTCCTCTTTCATCAGATAAAGGAGTTCGTTTGAAAAATATCACACTGTCTAGACCTAAAGATTTTTTATGTTCAGCAAGGAGACCGATTAAAGGTTCTCCTATTGTGCCCGTACCAATTACTAATACATTTTTAGACATTATATTCTCCCCCTATATAATTAAGAATAGGGGGAGAATCTTTTTACACACATCATGAAAAATAATCTTATTTTTGAATTCTCAAAAGAACACACTGATGGTGATGCTTCGATGATTAACCTCCTTGGAGGAAAAGGTGCAAACCTTGCAGAAATGAGCAATCTTGGAATTTCTGTACCACCAGGTTTCACAATTACTACTGAAGTTTGTAATTACTTTATGGAACATAAAGAATTGCCAGATTCTCTTGAAGAAGAAGTAGGCAATGCAGTAAAGAAGTTAGAAAAGTATTCCGACCTAAGCTTTGGTGGAAAATCAAATCCACTCTTACTATCAGTGAGATCTGGTGGGAGAATTTCAATGCCAGGGATGATGGACTCTATATTAAATATTGGGCTTAACGATGACAATATAAGTCAACTTGCAGAACAGTTTTACGATGAGCGCTTTGCACTGGACTCCTATAGAAGATTAATTCAAATGTACTCAAATGTTGTTTTAGGGCTTGATTCCAGCAGATTTGAAGCTGTAATTGATAACAAAAAAAGAATAGATAATGTATCTTCAGATAAAGATTTCAATCCTGATCAATTAAATTGGATTATTGATGCTTATAAAAATACAATTGAACGATTTTCAGAAGTTCCATTTCCTCAGGACCCTAAAGAGCAACTAAATGGTGCTATAAAAGCTGTTTTTAGTAGTTGGCTTAACACAAGAGCTGTTAATTATAGAAAATTTAATAATATTCCAGATGAATGGGGCACAGGAGCAACTATTCAAACAATGGTATTTGGTAACCTAAATAATAATTCAGGCACTGGTGTTGCCTTTACCAGGAATCCTTCAGATGGTAAAAAAGAACTTTTTGGCGAATATCTACTTAATGCGCAAGGAGAGGATGTGGTTGCTGGAATTAGAACACCTAAACCAATATCTAAAAATAAAACATCACAAGAGTCACTTCAAGAAACTTTCCCCAATCTTTACAATGAAATTTTTGATATTGCACAAACTTTGGAAGGACACTTTAAAGAAGTCCAGGATATTGAATTTACGATTCAAGATCAAAAAGTTTACTTACTTCAAACAAGAAAAGCTAAAAGAACAGCACAAGCTTCAGTAAATATAGCAATTGATATGGAAAGTGAGGGAGTTGTTACTAAAGAAGAAGCCATCATGATGGTTGATGCAGATAGTATTACAGACTTACTTCATCCTCAGTTTGTTGAAAAGCAAGAAAAAGAATTATTTACAAAAGCATTGAATGCTTCACCAGGTGCTGCAGTTGGAGAAATTGTATTTGACGCAGACAAGGCTGAAGAGGAGGCTGAGAAGGGTAGAAAAATTATATTAGTCCGTGATGAAACAAGTCCTGAAGATATACATGGAATGTTTTCATCTGTAGGCATTCTTACAACAAAAGGAGGAATGACAAGCCATGCAGCAGTAGTTGCTAGAGGCATGGGTAAGCCATGTGTTGTAGGAGCAGAAAAACTCACCTTAAATGTTGAAGAAAAGACAATTACTAATGGTGATATTGTTTTAAACGAGGGAGATATTATTTCTCTCGACGGATCCTTGGGGGAAGTTTATACAGATGCTTTAGAGGTAGAGCCACCGAACATGTCTGATAGTTTTGTAAAACTTATGGAGTACTGTGATCAATTTAGAAAATTATCAATAAGAGCAAATGCTGAAACCGAACTGGACACAATAAAAGCTTTAGAGTTTGGTGCTGAAGGCATTGGTCTTTGTAGAACAGAGCACATGTTTTTTGAAGGTGAAAGAATAATGCCAATGCGGGAAATGATTATGGCTGATTCACCTAATGGTAGAAAAAGAGCTCTAAGTAAATTAATTGAATTTCAAACTAAAGATTTCGAAGTACTATTTAATCTACTAAAAGATAAGCCCATAACTGTTAGATTATTAGACCCTCCAATGCATGAGTTCCTTCCTAAAAGCGATATTGAGATATCTAATCTAGCAAAAGAGTCTGGCGTAACACCTGGTTACATTCATGAAATATTATTAAAACTTTCGGAGAGTAATCCAATGCTTGGACATAGAGGTGTCAGACTTGGTTTAATTTACCCAGAAATATACGAAATGCAAGTAGAGGCTATTTTTAGAGCTGTTGACAATTTAAGTAAAAAAGAAAATGCTAATGTAAATCCGGAGATAATGATTCCTTTGGTAATGAATGCAAATGAATTAAGGCAGATGAAAGCTATCTTAACAGCAAAGATTAAAGAAATTGAATTAGAGCTTAATACAGAATTTAACTACACAATGGGAACAATGATAGAGCTTCCAAGTGCTGCATTAAATTCAGAATCTATTGCTTTAGAAGCAGATTTTTTTTCTTATGGAACAAACGATTTAACTCAAACAACTCTTGGACTATCTCGAGATGATGCCTCTAGATTTTTGAGTGAGTATGTTGAGATGAAGGTTTTTAAAACTGATCCCTTTGTTTCTATAGATCCATCAAGTGTTGGACAGCTCGTAGAAATATCATCAAACAAAGGCAAGAAAGCAAACAATGCTCTAAAAATCGGCGTATGTGGAGAACATGCAGGAGATCCAAGTTCTATTTTTTACTTAAATACTTTAAATATTGATTATATTTCATGCTCTCCGTTTAGAATTCCAGCAGCTAAATTAGCAGCTGCTCAAGCTCAGTTAAATAAATAATTAAAATTTTCAGCATTCCTTAAGTAGTGCATACTAACATCAAAATTAAACATGGAAAAAATAGTTTTTAATCCATCTGAGAAGCCAACAGTAGGCATAGAGGTTGAAGCCCAATTGGTTGACAATAATTCTGGAGACTTAGTAAATATAGCCGAAGGAATTATTAAAAAATACAACAATGAAGAAAGAGTGAAGCACGAACTATATCTATCTACAGTTGAGGTAACTAGCTCCCCACTGATGAACACAAATGATACATATAAAGAGCTTTCTTCAATTTTCAATAAAGTTTTAGAAATTGCTAATGAGAATAATGCTGGCTTAATTTCTACTGGCTCTCATCCTTTTGCAATGTATGAGGATCAAGTAATTACAGATGTTAATCCAAGATATGGAGAATTTGCTGATAAATATGGATGGGCGGTTAGAAGACTATTAACTTTTGGAATGCATGTTCATGTTGGAATTGACTCAAAAGAGAAAGCAATTGCTGTACACGATGAAATAAGAAAATATTTACCTTTATTTCTAGCACTTAGTGCTTCATCTCCATTCTGGAGAGGAAAAGATACAGAATTATACTGCGCACGACTTAGTGTTTTTCAGGGATTGCCGAATACAGGTTTGCCTGAGCCATATCACGAGTGGTCCCAATACGAGCAATCACTTCAAACACTTGTTAAAGCTGGTGTGATTAAGCCAGATGTTGGATATAGGCAGGTTTGGAAAGATGTAAGAATTCATCCAGAGTACGGAACTGTGGAAACACGAATAGCAGATTCTATGCCATCTTTAACTGAGACTGTAGCGGTAGCAACACTCGTTCAAGCTTTAGTGATAAAAATTGGACGAGACTGGGACGCGGGAAAATTAAATGAACCAGATCCTAATTGGCTTATTGAAAGAAACAGATGGGCTGCGATTAAAGAGGGACTAAATGCACAATTTATAACTGGCACAGATGGAAACACAAAACCAATTGTTGAAGTTATAAAGAATTTACTTTCTGAGCTTTCTGGGATAGGAGAAGAGCTTGGGTCTACTAATAGATTAAATTTTGTAAATAACATTCTTGAATCAACTCCACTTGTAGAGACTATGAGAAATATTCATAAAGAGTCCTCGTTAGTCGAGTTAGTCAAAGAGTTACAAAAAAAACTTTTGAATTCGTTAAGTGAAGACAATTAATTGGATATAATTTTTCTATGAATTATAAATTAATTAATAGACTTGACCCACTTATTTACCTTGGTTTGGTTTTAGTAGGGTTTATTATGCCAGAAGTGACTTATCGTTTGTTCTTGTTTGATTTTTCTGCTGTACTTGCAGATAATCAGGAGATGATTGTTAGATCTATCGGTTTACCTCTCTACTTTGCAGCAATGGCTTTTTTCTTGCTAGGAGGTAATGCAGAGAATGGAAAGCAATTAAACATAATTAGATACAGCGGAGGGCTTGGGCTAATTGCTTTTGCAGTCTTCACTGAATTTAACGGTTTTTTTGCATTCGGCCTTGTAGAGATTGGTTTAGCGGTTGTAACAGGTTCACAAATCAAAAAAGAGGAAGAAGCTTCAAGCAGTTCAACAACTGAAGAATTATAAAAGTTATATTTCTGTGATACTTACTAACTATATGTTTGGTCAAATAGTTATAAGGAAAATATGATATTAAAAAATAAAACTTTATTAATAACAGGAATACTTACTGATAAAAGCATTGCTTATGCATCTGCAAAGATTGCAATAGAGAATGGTGCAACAGTTGTGGCTACAGGATTTGGTAAAGGACTTCGAATTACAGAACGAGCCGTAAAAAGACTTTCCGAAGACATCAAAGTCTTTCCAATGGATATTGAAAATCAAGAAGAAGTAGATGAAGCAGTGCAAAATATTAAAAGTGAAGCTGGAAATCTAGATGGAATTCTTCATGCAATTGCTTTTTCACCTACAGAAGCTATGGGGGGTAATTTTTTAAATACCAATATCTCCGATGCAGTTAAAAGTTTTGAAATATCAGCCTTTTCTTTAAAGACCTTAGCCACATCATTTCAACCAATACTTAATAAACCTGCATCTATTGTTGCATTGGATTTTGATAATACACAAGCTTGGCCTGGTTATGATTGGCAGGGAGTAGCAAAATCTAGTCTCCAGTCAATTGTTAGGTACTTGGCTTACTACATGGGTGAAAATGGTGTTAGGGTAAATGCAGTTGCTGCAGGTCCACTTGCTACAACAGCAGCTAAAAATATACCTGGTTTTTCAGATATGAATGAGGAGTGGAGTAATAGAGCTCCTCTTGGGTGGGATACAAAAAATCCTGATCCTGTAGCAAAAGTTGTAAGTTTTTTACTTTCAGATCTTTCTGAAATGGTTACTGGAGAAATTATTCATGCAGATGGAGGAGTACATTCTATCGGTGGATCAATGCTTCCAAAGTAATTTATATTAAAGACTTAGTCTTTTTTAAAGACAAGAACCCCGTTATGACCACCGAATCCAAATGAGTTAGACATTGCTATAGATAAATCTTTTTTTAAAGCAACATTAGGTGTGTAGTTAAGGTCACAATCTTCATCAGGGTTATTTAGATTGATAGTTGGTGGAATAATATTATTTTTTAGGCTTAATAGTGATACTAAAGACTCAAATGCACCACCCCCTCCAAGAAGGTGACCAGTCATGGATTTAGTTGATGAAATATTTAATTGATGTGCCATATCTCCAAATACTGTTTTTATAGCAGCAGTTTCATTTTTATCATTTGCTGGTGTAGAAGTTCCATGTGCATTAATATAATCCACTTCTTCATTACTTATTTCAGCATCAGCCAAAGCTTTCTTCATAGCTTCAACCGCACCTTTGCCACCCTCAGCAGGAGCTGTTATATGATGTGCATCTGTAGTTGCGCCATATCCAGATATATATCCATAGATATTAGCACCTCGTTTTTTTGCAGATTCCTCACTCTCCATTACTAGAACTGTTGAGCCTTCTCCCATAACAAATCCATCTCGATTTTTATCAAATGGCCTACAAGCTTCTTTTGGGTTTTCATTATTAGTTGATAGTGCTCTTATTTGAGCAAAAGCGCCAATAGTCATTGCTGTTGTTCCTGATTCTGTACCACCAGCTATGACCATATCTACAATTCCATTTTGAATCATATTTTTAGCCTCTCCAATAGCATTAGCTGAAGCAGCACAAGCTGTTGTGATTGTAAGAGAGGGCCCTTCAATGCCAAATTTAATCGCAACTTGACCGGTACTTGAGTTTGGCATCAGTTGTGTAATTGCAAGAGGATTAATTCTTGAAGCACCTCGTTCATCATAAGTTCTAACGGCTTGCTCTGTTGCGCCAATTCCACCTATACCTGTTCCAAAAACAATTCCTACTTCACTTCCCAAACGTTCTTCTGTATCAAGTCCAGCATCTTTAAGGGCTTCTTCTGTAGCGTGAATGGAAAGATGTCCTGAGCGATCAAGTTTTCTTGCTTGTTGTTTGCCCAAATATTCGTTCGCGTCAAAATTCTTTACTTCTCCTGCAAATTTCACAGGAAGCTCATCAGTATCAAATGAATTTATATAGTCAACGCCGGAAACTCCATTAATAAGGTTATTCCAAGTATCAGAAACATTATTTCCAAGTGGATTGATTGTTCCGAGACCAGTTACGACTACACGTCTTTTAGACATGGTTGAGTTTATATTTTTGAGTGAAGTAAATTAACAGCTTGTCCGACAGTTGAAACATCTGCTAGTTCATCATCATCTATCTCTATTTCAAACTCGTCTTCAAAGGCCATTACTACCTCAACAATACCTAATGAGTCAATTTCTAAATCTTCTTCGAGTTTGGCTTCCATTGTAACTTTTGATTCATCAATCCCGAGATCCTCTACAAAAAGACCTTTTACTTTTTCAAAAACTTCATTTAATTCCATAATTTCCCCCAATTAAGTGGTTAAACCACCGTCAACAGGTATCACTTGTCCTGTTATATATTCTGACTCATCATTACATAAAAAAGCTACCACATTTGATATATCTTCTGGCTTTCCAATGCGTTTAATTGAAAGTTGTTCTATAATATTTTCTTTATTTTCATCATCAAGAAAAGATGTCATATCTGTTTCGATATAACCAGGAGCTATAACATTTGACGTTATATTTCTTGAACCTAGTTCTTTGCTTATCGATTTAGCAAGTCCTATAAGCCCAGCTTTTGATGCTGCATAATTTGACTGGCCTTGGTTTCCAGAAATTCCAACCACTGATGAAATAAAAATAATTCTACCCCATTTATTTTTCATCATTTGTTTAATTGCTCGTTGAGAGGTATAAAAACTTCCAGTTAGATTCGTTTGGATTACATCTAGCCACTCTTCTTCTTTCATACGAGGCAATATGTTATCTTTTGTAATTCCTGCATTATTTATCAAAATATCTACAGAGCCATATGCATCTTCTATGGTTGCAAAAGCTCTATCAACCGATTCTTTACTTGAAATATTAATTTCAACACTATTTGCACTTCCTCCGCTTTCAGCAATTTCATTAACTACTTCTTCAGCTTTGTCTCTAGAATTAACATAACCCACTACAACAAGATGACTTTTAGCAAGAGTAGTTGATATTGATTTACCAATACCTCTAGAGCCACCAGTAACTAATACAGTTTTCATATAAGATCTAATTTTTCAGGAATTTGATATTCAATAGCTTTTCTTATTGTATCTACTGCCTTTCCATCAAAATCGGGTAATTTAGCATCTGAGGTATTTATTGGAGTTGTTCTCTCCCCAAGTCGAAGAGCACAAGCGCCCCAGGAAAGACCTGCACCAACTGCTGTGAAGACGGCTGTTTCTCCACCTTTTATCTCTCCAGCTTCTAAGGCATCTACTAATGCTGTTGGAATAGAAGCAGCAGATGTATTTCCATATTTATGTACTTTTTTAATTGTTGTAGCGTTAGGCAGTTTTAATGATTTTTCTAGTCCCTCGACAATTCTTAAATTTGCTTGATGGGGAATGAGAATATCAATGTCTTCTTTACTTAAGCCAGATTTCTCAATAACTTCAGTTGAAGAGTTTGCCATAGCTCTAATCCCACCTTTAAAGATTTCTGGGCCATCAAAAGTCCACTGAACCTTAGCTGCCTCATCTTCTTTAAACCTATCCATTGCTGAACCAAAATTAGGAACTTCTAAGATGTCTAGTTTGTCAGAACTTAAACCATTAACAAATGAATATATTTCACCTTCAGAAGGATCTTTGCTTTCCTCGATAACTACTGCACCAGCTCCATCTCCAAAAAGAACAGCAGTATTTCTATCTGACCAATCCAGTAACCAAGTAATGTGCTCTGATCCAATTACAAGAGCTCTTTTGTACAACCCGCTTTCAATAAAGGCTTTTCCCTGTTCCATTGCGTAAACAAATCCTGCACATGCAGCATTGACATCGTATACAGATGCATTTACTGCACCAATCTTTCTTTGTACATGAGCAGCTGCTGATGGAACAATACTATCAGGGGTACATGTTGCTAAAATTACAACATCTATATCTTCAGGTGTTAAACCAGCACATGCAATAGCATGTTGCCCTGCAACAGATGCCATATCAGAGTTGTTTACATGACAAAATCTTCTTTCTTGAATTCCTGTTCTTTGCTGAATCCACTCATCTGAGGTGTCAACAAACACAGCTAAGTCATCATTTGTCATAATATTGTCAGGAGAACACTTCCCCCAACCCGTAATTGTTGATTTCAAAAAAAACTCCTAGTTTAAATTGTATTTAAAGAGTCTAATGAATTAATAATTCCTATTCCCTTACTAAATATAGACTTTTTAACCATCCCAGCAGTTACATTTCCAGGTCCGATATGATACCAATATTCTGGACTTTCATCTTTCTCAATAGTTGTTATTTGCTTATGGAACAACACACTATTGTCTACTTGATTTGCTAAACGTTCTTTTACATTAGATAGGTCGACTAATTGCGCATCAACATTCATGTATATCTTGAATTTACCGGGCTTAAACTCTATATTTTCTAATACTTCCTCAACATCTTTTTTTGCTGGGGTTACAACAGGAGAGTGAAATGCACCTGCTACATCAAGAGGGATTACTCGTTTTGCATTTAATGCTTTGGGATTAGATTTTAAATAGTCAATATCTTCATATTTTCCACTAATAACAATTTGTGTTGCATCATTGTAGTTTGAGATATTTATTTCAATACCCTGCACGTTTAACTCTGAAACTGAATTCACAGTTTTATCTAATTCAGACGATAATACTGCTGCCATAGTCGTACCAGAATTTTCAACTGCCTTTTGCATAGCATTCCCTCTTACCGAAATTATTTTTAGCGCATCACTAAATGTTATATATTCTCCTAAAGCTAGGGCAGTGTACTCCCCAAGAGAGTGACCAATTGCTACTCTAGGATTCCCAAATTTCTTAATTGTTTCAAGTCCATAACAGTAGGAAATAGCAAAAATATAAGGTTGAGCAATGTTAGTTTTTGTTATCTCTTCTTTGTCATTCGTTAAAACTACATCTTTTAGAGACCAATTAAGTGCCTCTTCAAATTCCTTAATTAATAAATTTGGATATATATCAAGTAGCTCTTCTCCCATTCCAACTTGTTGGGATCCTTGCCCTGGAAACATTGCTACCCAGTTCAATTTGAGACTTCCGATATTGCAAAGGCAATGGCATTATTTTTTTCATGGGATAGGGATACATGCACATTATCAATTCTTGATTTTGTAGCAAGTTCTCTTGCTTTTCCAAGTAAGATTACTTCTGGTTTTCCACCACCAGTAATTTCTATATCTTTCCAATTGAGCTGTCTCCACCCTTTACCTAGCGATTTCATTACAGCTTCTTTTCCAGCAAATCTGGCTCCTAATCTTTTTGATGGATCAGCAAATCTATTTGCGTAAATTACTTCATTTTCCGTAAAGCATCTTTTTTCAAATTTTGATTGGGATTTAGATAGAAGTTTTCTCACTCTATTTAAATCAACTTGGTCAACACCTATACCAAATATCATTAGAACTTTACTTCTATTTCAACAAGTAGGTCATCTTTTTTAACAGCTTGACCTTTTGTGATATTAAATGTTTTTATAACGCCATCAATTGGTGAAGTAATTACATTTTCCATCTTCATTGCCTCTAGAACAAATAACGAGTCACCTTTCTTAACTTTTCGTCCTTGTTTTGTCATGGTTTCCATAATAGTTCCCTGCATTTCTGCAAAAATAAGACCGGGATTTTTAATATTTCCAGTTAAATCCATTCCAATCTTTTTTGGCCTTTGTGGTGCAAGTGTAGGATTAGCAGAATCCTCAAGAGAAATATTAACTTTACTTGGCCTATCAGAGATTACTTCATCCTCTTCAAGTTCCCTGATTTCAAAATTCTCCTCAAGAAACTTTACATGAATCTGGCTATTGACAAACTCTTTGGTTTTTAAAATATCAGCTAATACGTTAATAGTTGTTGGTATTCCACCTATTACATACTCTTCTAAGCATCTAATTCCTTTAGACCGAGCCTCTTCTCTTGACACACCCCAGACAATTAATTTTGAAATCAAATTGTCATAGAAGTGAGTAATCTGAGTTCCTGTTCTTGCCCATCCGTCAACTCTTACACCATTTCCTGTTGGCTCTCTATATTCAGTGATGGTTCCTGGAGTTGGTAGGAAGTTATTTGATGGGTCCTCAGCATTAATTCTAAATTCAATACTATGACCTCGTGCCTCTAGTTCGTAATCCTCAATTGAATGCCCAAGAGCTATCTTTATTTGTTCCTTTACTAAATCAAGACCATATCTCATCTCTGTAACAGTATGTTCTACTTGAAGCCTGGTATTCATTTCTAAGAAATAAAAATTCTCATCACTATCAGCCAAAAATTCAACGGTGCCTGCATTTACATATTCAGAATTAGAGGCTATCTTCAATGTATATTCTTTCAATTCTTCTCTCCCATAATCAGAAAGCCATGCAGGTGGGCTTTCTTCAATAAGTTTTTGATTTCTTCTTTGCAGAGAACAATCTCTCTCTCCTAGATAGAGGACATTTCCATGTTTGTCAGCAAGGATTTGGGTTTCTACATGTCTTGCTGGTTTTATAAATTTCTCAACATAGATTTGATCAGAACCAAAATAAGCTTCACTTTCCCTTTTAACAATTTCAAAATTTTCCAGAAGCTCAGTTTCATTATGTACAATTCTAAGTCCTTTTCCACCACCACCATGAGCTGCTTTTAATGCAACTGGGTAGCCAAAACTTGCAGCATCTTTAATGGCATCTCTTTTTAGACGAGAAGGTTTCAATTGACCAGGTACAGGGTTCAACCCAAGTTTTGTTACTAACTTTCTTGACTCAATCTTGTCTCCCATAGACTTAATAGTCTCTGGTTTAGGACCTATCCAAGATATGCCCTTTTTTTCTATAGCTTTTGCAAAATCTGCATTTTCAGCAAGAAAACCATATCCAGGATGTACCAAGTCTGCTTTTGTATCTACTGCAGCTTTTACAAGTTTTTTTAAATTTCTATAACTATCAGCTGGAAGAGATCCACCAAGATAATATGACTCATCGGCTCTCTTTACATGAAGTGAATCCTCATCTGCATCCGAATATACCGCAATGGTATAGAGATCCATTTCTTTGGCAGATCTTATTATTCGTAATGCAATTTCACCACGATTAGCAATAAGGATTCTTTTTTGACTCATAGTTATTTCAGCTTGTAAGCTACCCCTATTGCCATTATCGATTTAATTACATCACCGATTATGAAAGGCACTACACCTATAGTGATTGCATTTGATACTGATACATTAAGAATGAGTATAAGGCCAATTACTCCACAGATATAAATCAGAACTGAACCAAGCGCTATCCCAAGTATCGGTTTATTTGCGAACCTGCCTATTACATTAGCTGCTAAAAAGAATCCAATAATATATCCAATAGTTGGACTTTTCAAGATTGCTAGTCCAGCTACTCCTGCAGAGAAAAACGGTAGACCAGACATCCCAATAAATAAGTACATTAGCATACTCACAGCACCAAATGTACTTCCCAACACTAAACCAGCGAGGAGTACTACAAATGTTTGTCCAGTTATAGGCACTGGAGAAATAGGTATTACAACTCTAATCTGGGCACTTAATGCTGTAATTATTGCAAATCCTAAAGAAAGAAATAAATTTCTAGTAAGACTTCCTTTTTCAACCCAACTTATTGCAATGTTTTTAGAGGGGAATGTTTCCATGTTTATCTCCTAACTCACCTTTGTTTATTAAATCTTTAAAAGAATCTATAACAATTTTTCTTGTTTCACTTGGTTTTATAATATTATCAATCAGCCCTAATTGAGCTGCAATATCAGGATTACTGAACTTCTCATTGTATTCTTCAACTAATCTTGCTTTGTGTGATTCTTTATCTTCTGCAGCAGCAAGTTCTCTTTTATGGATTATATCAACTGCACCTTCTGCTCCCATAACTGCAATCTCACCACTAGGCCATGCAAATAATTTATCAGCACCAAGGCCTATTGAATCCATAACTATGTAGGCACCCCCATAGGCTTTTCTCACAACAACACATACTCTTGGAACAGTTGCTTCTGAATATGCATACAACAATTTTGCACCGCTTCTTATTATTCCACCATGTTCTTGTTCTACCCCCGGAAGAAATCCAGGAACATCTACTAATGTTAAAAGTGGTACATTAAATGCATCACAGAACCTAACAAACCTGGCTGCTTTTTCTGATGCTTTAATATCCAATACACCAGCAAGCTCCATTGGTTGATTTGCAATAATACCTAGGGTGTTTCCATTCATTCTTGCAAAACTAGTAATAATATTTGGAGCATAGTTGCTCTGTATTGGATAATGTTCACCGTCATCAACAATATCTGAAATAATTTTCTCCATATCGTACGGTTGATTTCTATTTTCTGGAACAAAAGAATCTAACGACTCAATCATTCTTGTTGATTCATCTTCAGTTATAAACATCGGTGGTTTTTGAGAAGATGACTGAGGTAAAAAACTCATTAAGTATCTAACTTCTTCAAAAGCTTGATTTTCAGATTCACAGATTTGATGAGAGACTCCAGACTTAGTTCCGTGAGCTTCAACCCCACCAAGTTCTTCAAAAGTAACATCCTCTCCGGTCACAGTCTTTACAACAGCAGGTCCAGTCACGTATAATTGTCCAATTTCTTGGACTTGAAAAATAAAGTCGGTAAGTGCCGGGCTATAGACAGCTCCTCCAGCAGATGGTCCTACAACAATTGATATCTGTGGAATTTTTCCTGATGCTTCAACATTCTTTTTAAATATCTGCGCATATCCAAAAAGTGAAGAAATTCCTTCCTGTATTCTTGCTCCACCTGAGTCTTTGATTCCAATTATCGGTGCCCTCGCCTCTAATGCATGGTCCATAATTTTTAGAATTTTTTTAGCAACAACTTCGCCAAGACTTCCGCCCATAACTGAGAAGTCTTCACTAAATACAAAAACAGGTCTTCCGTGTATCGTTCCCGTACCTGTAATAACTGCTTCACCTTCAGGATTCTCCTCGGATGCAACATGTTGATCTATCTCTGAAAATGAACCCTCATCTAATAGAAGTTCTACTCTTTCATACGCAGTTAATTTACCCTTTGGATGCTGTACTTTTTTGGCTTTTTCATTACGAATTTCAGCTAAATTTTCGTCTGACATGCCCATCTTTCCTGTTTATTGTTAATGTATGTATTTGACCTATATATATGTAAAGAAGTAACAACATGAAAACCTTTTTTTTCGATTCCATTTACAATACTCAGGAATTTGCACTAAAAGAATTAAGTTCCGAAACAATTTTTGTTACTAGTTTTTCTCAAGAAAAAGGAAAAGGAACATCCAATAGAGAATGGCTAAATGCAGACCAGGCAATAGCATGTTCACTTGCCTTATTTGAAGAGCAGATAAAAATAGCCCACACGCTTATTCCATTAGTAGCAGGTTTTGCATTTGTAAAAGTCTCTCAAGACATTGACCTAACACTGAAATGGCCGAACGATATCATTTTTAATGAAAAAAAAGTTGGAGGTATCTTGGTTCAAAAAGTAGAAGATAAAATTTGTATTGGTATGGGGGTCAACTACTTTTGGGAAACTCCCTCAGTTCCAAATGCAGGTTCTATATTTAATACCTATCAAGATGACACTAAGTTAAAAGATGATGCTGAAAATTGGGCTAAACAACTCGAAGGCATGCTTAAGAATAATAATTTTGACCTTGATGAGTATAAGTCAAGATTACAGACGATAGGAAAATTAGTTGAATACCCGGAGGGTAGAGGTTGGGCCGAAGACATAAATGAAGATGGGTCATTGCAAATTAAAACAGTTGATGAAAAGATTATAAATTTAACGTCCCCCTTAATTACAGAGGTAAATTAGTTA
Organism: uncultured Candidatus Actinomarina sp.; assembly: GCA_902519215.1. Classification (GTDB taxonomy): domain Bacteria; phylum Actinomycetota; class Acidimicrobiia; order Actinomarinales; family Actinomarinaceae; genus Actinomarina. The sequence continues at coordinate 45,457 of CABYIX010000005.1, forward strand.
TCATTAACATGCAGGAAATAAATGAAACAATTAGTAGTTGAAAAAAACAACCCCGATCCTATTCTTCTAGATACACCTATTCCAAAACCTGGTCCCGGAGAAGTATTAATTAAGAATCATTACTCAGTTGTATCTTCTGGAACAGAGTTAGCTGCAATTGAGGTTGCGAATACTTCTGTTGGAGAAAAACTTCAAAATAGTTCAAATATTGAAAAAGGTCTTAATTTATTAAAAAATGATGGTGTAAAAGCGGTGTGGAATGCAGTATTTCCAAAAAACTTAATTCCACTTCAACTTGGCTACAGTTCAGCAGGAGAAGTTATACAAACTGGTAAAGGTGTAAGCGGTTTTCATGTAGGAGATATGGTTGTATCAAATGGTAATCATGCAGAATATGTATCCGTTAACCAGAATCTTTGTGTACGCATTCCAGATAATACTGATATAAAAGAATCTGCATTTACAGTACTTGGAAGTATAGCTTTACATGGCCTTAGGCTTTCTGAGACTAGCTTAGGTTCAAAAGTTGTTGTAATAGGTTTAGGAATTGTAGGACAGTTGGTTTGCAGGCTAGCTGAAGCCCAGGGCTCTGAAGTAATCGGTATTGATCCAGATGAAAAAAGAACAGAAGGAAATAAAAATTACTTTACTTCTATTGACAAAGCAAGCATTCAAGATGTTGATTCTGTAATAATTACAGCAGCTACATCAAGTAACGAACCTATTGAAGTGGCTACTAAAATTGCTAGAAACAAAGCAAAAATTGTTGTAGTGGGTGATATACCTTTAAATATTTCTAGAAATGAATTTTATTATAAAGAGTTAGAACTTGTTGTATCGAAATCATACGGACCTGGACGCTATGACAAACAGTATGAAGTTTTAGGTAAAGATTATCCAATCGAGTATGTAAGGTGGACGGAGAATAGAAATTTTGAAGCTTTTATAAAACTTTTGTCTCAAGGTCAGATACATCTTCTTGATCTTGTGTCTGAGGAAGTAAGTTTCGATGAGGCTCCTTCTGTTTACAAGAAATTTACCGAGGAGACCAAGCCTCTTTCAGTAGTTTTAAGATACGATATTAAATCTGAACCAAAAATTGAATTCACACCAGATATAGATCTGGAACCTACAACTAGTAAAGTAAAGTTGGGTATATTAGGTGCAGGTAATTTTGCTTCAACTACGATAATGCCCATTCTTAAAGAATTAAAAAAAGACTGCCAAGTATTGGGTGTAGCTTCTTCAACTGGATTATCTGCTCAATCTTTAGCAACTAATTTTAAAATCAAAAATAAATATACAACAGAGGAGGAAATTCTTAACTCACCTGAAATAGATGCGGTGCTGATACTAACGCCACACTTCAATCATGCAGAACTTGTCATAAAAGCATTAAGTAAAGGTAAAGCTATATATGTTGAAAAACCCCTAGCATTAACAAGTGACTCTTTAGTGGAAATAGAAGAGGCTATATATAATGCCGATAATCCAAAGTTATTTATTGGTTTTAATAGAAGATTCTCCGAAGCAACCCAGTTTATAAAACAAAAATTAATTCAAAATCCAGCAAACTCAATATCTTTTAGATTTAGTGTTCCCCCATTAGATAAAGATCACTGGACAAACATAAAAGAAATTGGCGGTGGAAGAGTTGTTGGTGAAGCTATCCATGCAATTGACCTAGCTTGTTATTTGTTTGATTCATTGCCTCAAAGTATTTCCTCATCTGCACCAATTGATAAGGAAAATAATGAAGTGAATGAAAACCAAGTGTTTATTAATGTAAATTTTGCTAATGGTGCCCATGCATCTATTCAGTACTTTTCAGAAACAAACCAAAGTCTTGGTAAAGAGAGAATAGAAGTTCATGGAAGTGGAAATTCTTATATTGTTGAAGATTTTCAGTTACTTAGATATTTAGAAGGAAATCAAGATAAGAGTAAAGTATTCTCATCTGGCAAAGGGCATAAAGAGTCATTACAAATATTTTTAGATTATGTTAAAAATAATTCTGAAAATCCATTTACTTGGCTTGAGTTAAAGTCAATATCTAGAGCAGGTATTTATGCTCAAGATTATATGAACTCTGGCCAACAACATTCTGTATAACTCATGACCCAAGACTTTGACATACACATATTAAAAAGTGCAATATATGATGCTGCATCAGCAATTAAAGAATTAAAAGAAGGTGTTGAGGTATTTTCGAAACTGCACGAGGTTGATTTAGTCACAGAGGCAGATTTAAAATCGGAAGAGATTTTAATAAACGCTATTACAAAGCACTTCCCAAATGATGGAATTATTTCTGAAGAATCGGAAACAATTAATTCTGACGCACCAAGAATTTGGGTAATCGATCCTCTCGATGGCACTGTAAATTATGCAAATAATATTCCACAGGTTGCTATTACCTTGATGCTTTTAGAAGAAAACCAACCTACCCAGGTATATGTTTTAGATATTTATAACAATATTTTATACGAAGGGTATAAAGATAATGGTGCATATAAAAATGGAAAAAAATTAGAGATTGTAAAAAAAACTACAATGCAGAAAGCAATAGTGGCTACAGGTTTTCCATATGACAGAGTTAATAATTCCGAACAATACATAACTACTTTTGAAGCAGTATTGAGATCCTGTGGTGGAGTAAGAAGATTTGGAAGTGCGGCATTAGATGTGTGTTGGATAGCTGATAATAAGTTCGATGCTTATTTTGAATTTTTTATGAAACCATGGGACACACTTGGAGCTAGTTTAATTTTGAAAGAAGCTGGTGGAAAAGTAGTTGATGAAAAAGATAAATTTCCAACTACAGCATCAAATTTACTAGTAGCTTCAAATATTGGTATTCATGATGAGTTTAAAAATATAGTTTTTTCGAATATAAATAGAGATTTAAAAATACGTTTTAATTGATAGCGGCCTCGGCAGGATTCGAACCTGCGACACCAGGTTTAGGAAACCTGTGCTCTATCCCCTGAGCTACGAGGCCAATTAAATTTTGATACTATTAGTATCAAATTAGATTTCGGCTTATAGGTACATTATGTTAGCAGTAGACGTTAAAAATATTAAGAAAACTTTTATCAGTAAAAAAGATACTGTAGAAGCTGTTAAAGATGTTAGTTTTCAAGTCAAACAAGGTGAAATTTTTGGATTACTAGGTCCAAATGGAGCTGGTAAATCTACAACAATTTTAATGCTTACAACACTCTTAAGTATCACTGAAGGAAATGCATCTATATTAGGAATAGATGTTGCAACTAAAGATAAAGAAGTAAGAGAGAAAATAGGGGTAGCACTTCAGGACACAGGTATAGATAATCTTCTTACGGGTCGTGAACTCTTTTTCACAACTTGCAGACTATGGGGATATTCCAAAAAAGATTCTGAAGTAAGAACTAATGAACTACTAGATCTTGTTGGCTTGATAGAAGCTGCAGATAGGAGAGTAAAAACTTATTCTGGTGGGATGAAGCGAAGGTTAGATCTTGGTTTGAGTCTAGTCCACTCTCCCGAGATACTTTTTTTAGATGAGCCAACAACAGGTCTAGATCCAGGATCAAGAAGAGTTTTGTGGGATGAAATTAAAAGACTTCGTGATAGTGGAGTAACAGTTATTCTTACAACGCAGTATCTAGAGGAAGCTGACGAATTAGCTGATAGAATTGCAATCATCGATGAAGGTCTCGTTGTTGCTGAAGGTACCTCAGATGAATTAAAAGCAAGTATAGGTGGAGATGTAATAACTTTTGCATTTGATAGTGATGATGATTTAGAAAATGCAAAGAATATATTAAGTAATACAGTTCAGGAAAAAAATGAATTAAGACTCACAGTCGAAGATGGTGCATCAAGAATTCCTGGGTATTTAAAAGATCTTACTGGCCAAGGTGTAGAAGTAAGTTCTGTCTCAGCAAATAAACCAACCCTTGATGATGTTTTTCTTGAAGTAACTGGATACAGATTAGAAGGCTCAGAAGAAAGTCCAACTCCAGATGAAAAGAGTGAAAGATAATGCAGTCAAACAGATCTTTTATAGTACAGTTGCAAATCTTAACAAAGAGAATGGTTTTTAGAGTAATAAGGCGACCATTAGCTGAATTACCCAATTTAATTATTTCAGCATTTTTCTTATTTGTATACGACGGCGCTCTTGGTGGAGTCTTTGGTGGAGCTGCAAGTGGAACACCTTTTGATTTTGCTAAAGGGAATTTTGTTAATTTTATCCTTCCAGTCTCTATTGTTTCAGCTTCTTTGAGTGGTGCTGCCTCAGGAATTTATTTAGTAGAGGATATTGAATCTGGTGTTTTTAAAAGATATCAAAGTATGCCGATTTCAAGATGGGCTATTATTTTAGCCCCAATGAATGTAGGTGCTTTTAGAGTCTTGGTCCAATCTAGTCTTATTTTGGGAATTGGAAAATTTATAGGTGCAGATCCTGCTGTTGGAAATATAGGATTTTTAATTGTATTGTCACTAGCATTTATTTGGGGAATGGGATTTGCTGGATATTCTGTAGCTGCAGGAGTAAAATCAGGTTCTTCTCAGGGAGCTCAAGCTGCTACATTTTTGTTTTTCCCTGCAATCTTTCTTGCTCCAACTTTCGTTCCTCGAGAAGCTTTAAAAGGGTGGTTAGAAACTGCTGCAGCATATAACCCAACAACATATGTCATTGAATCTATGAGGTCAGTAATGGTAGATGGGTGGGAATTAGATGTCTTATTTAGAGGATATTTATCCGCAGGTATATTCGCAGCAATAACATTAACTTTTGCAGTTATTTCAGCTAGAAAAGCTACAGAAAAAGCATAAATACTGCTTTGAGTAGTAATTAAAATTTATTACTCTATATAATTCGTAAGGATAAATATGGAAGCAAATTTAAAAGCAACATTAAGAGAAAGCATAGGTTCTGGAGAATCAAGACGTCTTAGGAATGATGGCTTACTGCCAGCAGTGGTTTATGGTCTTGGAATGGAACCAGTTTCTATTGCTTTGAATGCCCGTGAATTCACTAGTGCTCTTAAAACCGAAGCTGGATCTAACATTATTTTAAATTTAGAAGTTGGAAAAAAGAAATACACAACACTCGCAAGAGAGATTCAAAAACATCCATATAAAAACGAATTTTTACATATAGACTTAATTCAAATTGACTTAACACAAAAAGTAGAGGCTAATGTTCAAATAAACTTCCTTGGAACTCCTTTAGGAGTAAAAGATGAAGGTGGATTAGTTCAGACTATTAACTCAACTATTACTGTCTCAACACTACCTTCTTCGATTCCTTCATCTCTTGATTTAGATATCTCTGAACTTAATGTTGGTGAAAATGCCACTGTTTTAGATGTTAAACTTCCAGAAGGGGTTGAACTAGCATCTGAAGATGATGATTCAATCTTGGTAACGATTACATTACCTAGAGCTGCGGTAGAAGAAGAAGAAGAGATAGAAGGTCTCGAAGGTGAAGAGCTTGAAGGAGAAGAGGGAGCCGAAGGTGAGTCTTCTGAAGAAACTACTGGGGAAGAGTCCTCAGATGAATCTGGAGAATAGTAAAACTCTTTTAGTTGGTCTTTGGAACCCCCATTCAAAATATTCAAAGACTAGGCATAATATTGGTGCAGATATCCTTGAACGACTTATTGTTCAAAATTCATTAGAACTTAAGTTAGATAAGTCTGGAATGTACAAATCTGGAACATTAATAATTGAAGAAAATAGAGTTGATGTACTTATCCCAATGGTTTCAATGAATAAATCTGGAGAGGCATTAAAAGCATATTTAAAATATAAAGAAGTTTCGCCTGAAGATATTTTGGTAATTCATGATGATATTGATCTTGCATTTGGCAGACTAAGGCTTAAAAAGGGAAGTTCTCATGGGGGTCATAATGGTATTAAGTCAATCAACTCTCATCTTGGAACAATTGAATATTTTAGATTAAAAGTTGGTGTTGGAAGACCTCCAAAAGACATAGACCCTGCAGCTTTTGTTCTTTCAAAGTTTTATAATAATGAGACAGAAGAAGTAGATTTTTTAATTGAAGATTCTGCTGATATTCTGAAAACTTTTGTAATAGATAAAGAAGCAGCTATAAAAGAAGCTTCTGAGAGACGAATAATTGATGTGATTTAGTGAAAAAATATATACCTGACTTACTTGCGATATTTAGAATTATTTCTGCACCTGTAATTTTGTACCTAATTTTATTAGACGGTTCAAATGAAGGCTTAATGTTAATTCCTGCAATAATTGCATTTATCGCTGCATGGACAGATTTTTTTGACGGAAGATTAGCAAGAAAATGGAATGTCACTTCTAAAACCGGTGCTTTCCTTGATACAATTGCTGACAAAATATTCATAACCTTTATTTTCATAGGCTTTACCTATATAGATAGAGTAAGTATTTGGATAACAACGTTGTTAATTGTAAGAGAGTTTATTATTACCGGCCTAAGAGGTCTAGCTGGAAATGAAGGTATTATGATTCCGCCAAGTAAATTTGGTAAAGCTAAAGCAAGCCTTCAGTTTTGGGCTGTAGGGTTTGTAATGATGGATTTTTCATTTAGTATCCTGAGTTTTGATATTGCTGACCTAATTGTCCTACACGCATTAATTTTTTCTTATATTTCTGGTTATCAATATATTTCAGGTTATATCCAAAAAACTAAATGAATTATCAAAATATATTCATAACAGGCTCAACAGGAGTTGTAGGTAAGCCACTTATAAGAAAAATAGTTGAGAATGGTCATAATGTTTATGCTTTAAGTAGAACTAATCTTCATAATGAGTTTTTTAAAGATTTAAATATAACAAAAATTGAAGGGGATATTCTCTCTGATGGTCTACAAGAAAAATTATCAGATAAAAATATAAATGCAATATTTCATGTTGCAGGAGTAAACCAAATGTGTTCCAAAAATCCGGAGCATATGTTTAACGCAAATATTAAAGGCACAATAAATATGCTAAATTTAGGCAACCAGATAGGTATTGAAAAATTTATCTATACATCTTCTGCGGTTACCCTAGGCGAGAAACTTGGAACAGAGGGAAATGAAGATTCAAAACACCGGGGTTATTTTTTAAGTAAGTATGAAGAATCTAAATTTTTAGCTGAAGAAGAAGCATTTAAGTTTAAAAAAGAATTTGATTTTGTATCTGTTAACCCCTCCTCAGTACAGGGACCGGGAAGAGTATCAGGAACAGCTAAATTGCTTATTTCAACGCTTAGTAAAAAATACCCCCCATTAATTAAAAACCACCTCTCAGTTGTTGATATAGATGACTGTACTAGTGGTCATTACAATGCATTAGCTTATGGTAAAAATAATGAAAGATATGTCTTAAATAGTTTCCAAAGCACAAGACGAATTAAATATTTCATACACAAATCTTGAAGAATTTATTAAAAAAAACAGTCAACTGGTTAATTGATAATCAACATATTCATTTATCTAAAATTTAGACTATGAATCTCGATTCAATTACTACATCAAAGGAGTCTCTTCCTATTCTTTTGGGCCTGAATCAAGTATCAAAAAAAAACATTTATATTCTTCCTACAGATAAAGAGGCAAATGAATTTAAAAATAACTTTTCTAACTTAAATGAGAATATAGAAATATTTCCAGGTTGGGATACGTTGACATATGACTCTTTTATACCTTCTTATGAAATCCAAGGAAAAAGACTTGCTGTTATTCATTCACTATTAACTACTAAAGAGGTAAACATTGCTACAAGCATAAAGGCAGTATCACAAAGGTTATTTTTTGAAAACCTTGATGTAGTCGAGATTTCAATACATCAGGAAATTGACTTCGAAATTTTAATTGAAAATCTCATACATCTTAAATATGTAAGAAAAGATAGAGTTGAAGCAAAAGGAACTTTTGCAGTTAGAGGTGGTCAATTAGACGTTTATCCAATCAATAGAACTGAGCCAATCAGACTAATTTTTGATGGAGATACTGTTGTAGAATTAAGAAATTTTGATCCAATCTCGCAAAGGTCATCAACAGTTGAAAAATCATCAATAATTGTTCCTGCTACTGAGCTTTTTCAGATAAATAAATTAGATATTTTAGAAGCAGTGTCTTCAAATAAAAACAAGGAACTAGATGAATATGAATTATTTCAGTATTGTCAAAATCTTTCGAGTAATCATTCTTTGTTCAACTTTGTTGATAAATCTTCACTTCATATTGTTGATATAGAAAGATGTAAAAGTGAGTTTGATGATGTTGTGAATATCGAGCAAGAGACATTTAAGAATCTTCAAAAATATTTTTCCTTAAAAATATCCAATTTTAAATCTCGACACATAAATATCTTTGAAAATTTAGGCACATTTGATACAACATTATATTCCACTAGCGATTTAGAAAATTTGCAGAACAGACCAGATTTTCTTGATGGAACCCGCCAAGAAGATGTAATGAAAAAATTAAATAACGTAAATAATATATATCTTGCATCAGATAATGAACAAATAATTGAAAATTTTTCTATATTTGAAAATTTAAATATTGTTCAGAATCATTTTTCATATTCTGCAATATTTAAAGAATTAGGTATTGCTGTAATTGATGAGTCACTCTTTTTTGCTAGAAAAATAAAGAAATCCAAAAAGCAAGCAAAAACGCTAAGTGAAGAATCGATACTTATACCAAATACTTATATTGTGCATAGCTTTCATGGAATCGGTCTGTATGAAGGAACTGTTGTTAAAAGAATCAAAGGTGTAGAAAAAGATTATCTTTCCATAAAATTTGGCGGTTCAGACAAATTATTTGTCCCTTCAGAACAAATTAATGAGCTAGAAGTATATATCGGTGGAGAAAATCCAAAACTATCAAGTTTAGGTGGAGCTGAATGGGAGCGAGCTAAAGAGAAAGCAAAAGAAAATGCAAAGGTAGTTGCTGATAGAGTGCTTAATTTATACAAATTAAGAAATATTAAAAACGATTCATTAATTATTTCTGAAGATACACCATGGCAGAATGAAATTGAGAGTAATTTTGAATATATAGAAACCCCCGATCAACTTGCTGCCATAAATGACGTTAAAGCTGATTTAGAAAAAAATATTCCTATGGATAGATTAATTTTTGGAGACGTTGGCTATGGAAAAACAGAAGTAGCTTTAAGAGCAGCTATCAAAGTAGCTTTCTCAGGAGGGCAGGTAGCCTTACTTGCACCAACAACTATTTTGGTGCAACAGCATATTGAAACATTTCTCGAAAGATTAAACAATTACCCTCTCAACATTAAACATCTCAGCAGATTTGTTAGAAAAAAAGAAATTAATGAAATCGTACAAGGGGTCACAGATGGATCAGTAGACATTTTAATTGGGACCCACAGAATCTTAAGTAAAGATATTGAGTTTAAAAATTTAAAATTAATAATTATTGATGAAGAGCATAGGTTTGGTGTTGAAGATAAAGATAGGTTACAATCACTAACATCGCAAACACACAAACTTACTCTAACAGCAACACCAATTCCCAGAACTTTGGAACAGTCATTAATGGGCATAAGAGATACATCAAAAATTGAAACACCTCCGGAAAATAGATTAGAAACATTAACTCATGTTGGCGGTATAGATGAATCTACTATTGCAATCGCTATTCAGAGAGAAATGTCTAGAGACGGCCAAGTATTTTTTGTTTTAAATCGTATTGAAGAACTACAAACATGGATGAAGAAAATACAAACAGAATTTCCAAAACTTAACCACAGAATTCTTCATGGGCAGCTTTCATCTGTGCAGATTGAAAAAACTATGCAGGATGTATGGGATAAAAAAGTAGATGTTCTTTTTGCTACAACTATTGTTGAAGCTGGTATTGATTTACCTAAAGTAAATACATTAATTACTTTAAGATCTGAATTGCTTGGTATGTCTCAGCTTTACCAACTTAAAGGCAGGGTTGGTAGAAGAGGTGAACAGAGTTTTGCTTATTTTTTTCATAATGAAAATCTAAGTGTTGATGCAGAATTAAGATTAGATGCCATTAAATCAACTGGACAAACTGCTACTGGGTATTCATTGTCTATGAAAGATCTTCAACTTAGAGGATCGGGTAGTATTTTGGGAGACATACAGTCTGGTTTCATTGCTAATGTTGGCTTAAATATTTTTAACAAATATGTGATGGATTCTATCGAAGGAAAACAACTTGAAGATAGTATTACCCCAGCTACACAAATTAAACTTGAATGTTTTTGGGGGTCATCAATTCCTAAGTCATATATAGAAGCAGATTCAGAACGAATAGATATTTATAAAAGACTGGAACACACGGATCACCAAAAAGTTGATGCAATGAAAGCAGAAATTCTTGATAGATTTGGTCCGACACCTGAGGTAACAGAAAATCTTTTCTTTACAGCAAAAATTAGATCATTACTCCAGAAAGAAAAAATTATTAGATGCAAAGTACATCAATATCAAATTGAACTATTCCCAGTTGACTTAACTGAAAGTATTAATTCTAAAGTTAAAGATTTTGATAGAAAATTTTTGTTTAGGAACAAAAGACTAGTTGTAAAGTTTAAAAACTCTTTAAGTCCGGAAAAAACATACCAATTCTTAAATACTATTCTTTCAGTATGAAAGAATTTAATGAGTTAGTTGAAATAGTCAGTAAATTAAGAACCGAGTGTCCTTGGGACAGGGAACAGACTCATGAATCATTGGCTAAACATTTAATTGAAGAAGCTTATGAATTATTAGATGCTTTAGCTCAATTTCAAATCGATTCTAAAAACGATTCCATGCTTAAAGATGAATTAGGAGATTTATTATTACAAATATTATTGCATTCAAAAATAGCTGAAGACAATAATCATTTCTCAATAGTTGATGTAGTCAATAATTTACAAAATAAACTTATTGAAAGACACCCGCATGTATTTGGCAATGTAGTTCTTGAAAATGCTGAAGATGTTGAAAAACAATGGGAGGAAATTAAGAAGACTGATGAGACTAAATCTATATTTGATGATATTGATCAAAAACTCCCTTCTATTACCAAGGCTTTTAAAACACAAAGAAAAGCAAAAAAAATCAACCTTACATATGCAAATTATGAAGAAGCATTGCAAGACTTACTTTCAGAGGTGGAAGAATTACAAAATGCCAAAAATAATGAAGATAGGAAAAGTGAAATAGGTGATATTTTGTTTTCTATTGTAAATGTATGCCGTCATTTAGATGCAGATCCTGAAATTCAATTAAACCAATCAACTTCAAGATTCATACAAAGAGCTAAGTATGTTGAGATCAATTTTGATGATGATGCTGATATTGAGCAACTATGGAAAGATGCGAAGAAAAGCCAATTCAAGTAACAATCTAACCATTTTCTGCTAGATTTTAAGTAACAGGGTTATGAATAATAAAATTAAAAATGTATTTGCTAGGTATATCCTAGACTCAAGAGCTAACCCCACAGTTGAAGTAGAAATTACTTTAGAGGATGGTTCTCTGGGTAGAGCTGCAGTTCCATCAGGTGCCTCCACAGGAAAGCTCGAAGCGCATGAATTGCGAGATGAATCTAAAGAATTTAACGGCAAAGGGGTTTTTAAAGCTGTCCAAAATGTTAATCATGTAGTTTCTGATGCAATAGTCGGTAAGGACGCAGAAGATCAAGCAGAGATCGATAAGATACTCATCGACCTAGATGGATCTGAAAACAAAAGTACCTTAGGCGCAAATGCAATTTTAGCTGTATCTATGGCTAACTTAGTTGCACTAAGTAAATCATCAAAAAAGCATATATATGAGTTGATTCCAAATATATATGGAGAGCCTTCACTGCCTGTACCATTTATGAATATTCTAAACGGTGGTGCTCACGCTGATAACTCTGTGGATATTCAAGAATTTATGATTGTTCCACATGGCTTCTCTGATTTTAATGATGCTTTGAGATCAGGAGTTGAAGTTTATCATACATTAAAAACACGTCTGAAAGACAAAGGTTTAGCAACTAATGTTGGAGACGAAGGAGGATTCGCACCTAATTATTCATCTTCAAAAGAAGTCTTGGATGAAATTATGCTCGCTATTGCCGAAGCAGGATATAAACCTGGTGATGAAATTTCTTTAGCACTTGATGCAGCTGCATCCGAATTTTATAAAGAGAATATGTATCAGATAGAAGGGAACCCTTTAACGAATACCGAAATGGCAGATTACTTAGTAGAGTTATCAAATTCTTATCCAATTGTTTCTATTGAAGATGGATTAGCGGAAGATGACTGGGAGGGATGGAAGTATTTAACTTCAAAAATTGGTGACACGGTTCAATTGGTAGGGGACGATCTTTTTGTAACACAGGAAAAGATTTTACAAAAAGGCATTGATGATAACTGTGCTAACTCAATTCTCATAAAAGTTAATCAAGTAGGTAGTATTTCTGAAACTATTGAAACTATGAAGCTTGCTAAAGATAATAATTATACGAGCATGGTTTCACATAGATCTGGTGAAACTGAAGATGCTTTTATTAGTCATTTAGTTGTTGGTACATCAAGTGGACAAATAAAAACGGGTGCTCCCGCCAGAGGTGAGAGAACTGCAAAATATAATGAACTACTTAGAATTTCTGAACAAGTCGGTTCTGCTAACTTTAATAATAAAAAATGGCAAAAATAAAAAACACTAGTAGTAATATCCTTACGCGCGTATTGCTTATTGTTTTAACAGGATCTTTTTTATTCTTCTTTTTTGAAACAGTACAATCTACATATTCTTCTTATACAAATTTGCAAAAAGAAATTGAACTTAATAAAGCTGAAAAAAGTGAAATTCAAAACCAAATAGCTGATTGGAATCAACAAATCTCAGATTTAGATGATCCAGAAAAACTAGAGGTTGTGCTTAGAAAAAGAGGATATGGAAAAGAGGGTGAAATATTATATATTTACGATGTTCCAGAACCTGTGACACCAATTGACGAAGTTTTAAATACTGAAAGGTCAAAAACTGTATTTGAATACGTTGTTGAATTTATTGTCGGACAAGATGGACAGTAAAGATAGCAAAATTGTCGAAATACAAATAGGAAGAAATCTTAGAAGTGATGTGAGTGTATCTTGCAAATGCCACTTTAATCTACCAGTTTCTATCAAAGTACCTCCAAATTTAGATGATGGAACTCCGTTTCCGACCACCTATTGGCTTACCTGTCCAATGTACAATAAAAAAATTGGAACTCTTGAGTCACATGGGATGATAAATGAATTAGATAATGAATTAATGAACAACTCTGACCTAAAACAAGAATGGCAATCTAGACAAGATAGTTATAAAGATGAAAGGGATACTATTCAAGAGTCTGAAGCTAAATACAAATCTTCTGGAGGTGTAGGTGGAGCAACTGAATCCATTAAATGTTTACACTCTCACACAGCAGATGAGCTTTCTACAGGCTTAAACCCTATTGGTAAAATAGTTTTAGAATCAGTGGGATATTTTAATTGTGAACAGCCGTGTATTGATATTGCTGAAATGAAAAAGAATCCAGAATGGAAAACAATATGGTAAAGATTGCAGCTTTGGACCTTGGTTCAAATTCGACACGATTATTGATTGCTGATATTTCAGGAGAAAAATTTAATACTCTTGAAAGATCACATGTTGTAACAAAAATGGCAGAAGGTTTAGAGGAAAATGGTTTTATTTCTGACGAAGCCAAAAAAAGAGTCATTAAGACCTTAAAAACATTTCTTAAGAAAATTAAAAAACATGAAGTAGTAGAAGTCTTTGCCGTAGGAACTGCAGCTATGCGTGACAGCAGCAACACAGATGAATTTATTGATGAAATTAGAAGAAAATTAGATATTGAAGTTGAAATTATTACCGGACAACAAGAAGGAATAATCACAAGTCTTGGTGTACATCATTTTATGGATAATCTTCAAAATTACTTAATAGTTGACATAGGTGGGAGAAGTACTGAATTCATTTATGAAGATAACAATAAAGTAATATCTCACTCACTTGATCTTGGTGTTGTAACATTAACAGAAAAATATTTTTCTGAATTACCAACTAATAGAGACAATATTGTGAAAGCTGAACAACAAGTAATGGATGCATTAAGTAATTTGAAAATTCCCAATGCAAAGTTATTAATTGGTGTTTCTGGCACTGCTACTTCTTTAGGTGCTATACATCTAGAACAAGACAGGTTTGATGAAGATGCAATTCATAATATTGAAATAAGCCAACTTGAAATGACAAATATTAAAAACATAGTTCAAAAATTGAGTGAGCCAGAGATAATTACAAAATTTAATGGGGTTGATCCTAAAAGAGCAAAAACAATAACATCTGGGATTGTAATATTAGAAAATATAATGAAACGATATGAAAATTTTTCAATTATAATTTCAAAAAACGATATTTTAGAGGGCCTAATACTAAAAAAATACTAAATTAGAGATTAGCCCGGGTGGCGGAATTGGTAGACGCGACGGACTTAAAATCCGTTATTCGAAAGGATGTGGGGGTTCGAGTCCCCCCCCGGGCACGAAATCTAATTAAATCTTACAAATTATTCAAACCATTTTTAAAAAAATTCAAATTCTATTAGATATTTATGAATTATTTTATACACTAGGAGAAGCTAAAAATCCTTATTTTTAGCATACGTACGTATACACAAAGGAAAAAGAAATATGAAGAAACCATTATTGGTTAGTTTCTTACTCTTAACTCTAATTCTTGGAGCATGTGGTGGTGGAAGCCTTGAAGGCGAAGAAGTCACTATTACAGGTGCTTTAATTGGTTCAGACCAAGATGGATTTAGAGCTGCTTTTGAAGACTTTACTGCGGAAACTGGAATTATTGTTTCCTATCAGGGGTCTGATAACTTTGAGCAAGAAATACAAATTCAAATGGAATCTGGTGATACACCAGACTTCGCATTATGGCCACAGCCAGGAGCTGTAGTCGATGCTGCTACTAGAGGATATTTAACACCTCTTGAAGACCTTGGTATAGATCTTGATCAATACCAAAATGACTTCTCATCCTACCTTGTAGGACTTGGAGTTGTTGACGGCGTCATCTACGGTGGTGCTAATGCAGCAAACTTGAAGAGTATCGTTTGGTACCAACCAGCAGAATTTGACGCAAGAGGATATTCTGTCCCAGCTACTTGGGATGAAATGATCGCACTTGCAGATCAAATTGTTGCAGACGGAATGAATCCATTCTGTTTTGGTATGTACTCAAATGGTGCATCAGGTTGGCTTGCAACTGACTGGATGGAAGATATTATGCTCAGAACCGGAGACGGTGTTGATTCATACGATAAGTGGGTAAGCCACGATATTCCATTCAACGATCCAATGGTAAAAAATGCAGCAACACTTTTGAGCCAGATCATGCATACAGAAAACTATGTTGTAGGTGGCACTGATGCTATCGTATCAACATACTTTGGTAATGCACAAGATCCTATGTTCTCAAAAGATGGTAACGGCAACCCAGGTTGTTTTATGCATAGACAAGCATCTTTTATTACAGGATTCTGGCCTGAAGGAGAACAAGCTGGAGCAGGTTCAATAACAACTGTGTTCCCATTCCCTTCAATTGACCCATCATTACCAGCTGCTGCTTTAGGTGGCGGTGACATGTGGGGAGCATTTAATGATAGAGATGCAACAAAAGCTGTTGCTGAATTTATGTTGAGTGCTGAGTTCTACAATAATGTAGCAATCAGAGATGGTAACGCAAGATTAAGCGCCCATACTGGTTTTGATACATCATTGTATGCATCTCCAATAAACAAAATTCTCGGAGACACAATTGCTGCAGCATTAAGCGCAAACTCATTTAGATTTGATGCGTCTGACCTAATGCCGCCAGAAGTTGGAGCTGGTTCATTCTGGAAAGAAATGATGAACTTAGCTGTAGAAGGTCCTGGATATATTGACACTGCATTAGACACTGTCGAAAATTCTTGGCCGTAAGCCGGATAATTTAAAATAAATTGATAGCCACCCACTTGGGTGGCTATCTTTTGTAAGCTAAAATAAAATAATTGAAATGAAACAACAAACACAACAAGAGAAATTGAAAACCATTGGTATTTCTTTTTTAGCTTTAGGATTCTTCCCTCTTATTTGGTTTCTTTTTCAAGCAATTCTTTTTAGAGAATTGACTGAAATTATTTCTAGAAATCTTCTTGTAGTGTTTGCATTGATAATTGGTTCTACTTTTGTTTTTTTACTATTTTGGGGCATGGATAAGATTATTAAATTATCTCCTAAAGATAATAGAGAGTCTTTAGAAGCCAGAATGTTTGCTGGTCCTTCTTTATTTATGATTTCACTTTTTCTTTTTTATCCAGCAATTAGAACTTTATATATTAGTTTTAAAGACAGGTATAGTAATGATTTCATTGGTTTCGAAAATTATAAATGGGCATTTTCAGACCCCGAAATGCTAGTTACTATAAGAAATCAGATTATTTGGCTAGTTTTTGTTGTCTTTTTTGTTTTGTTTATTGGTTTAATTGTGGGCTGGCTTACAGACAGATTAAATAAAGGAGAAGCATTCTTTAAATCAATTGTTTTCATGCCAATGGCAATATCAGCTGTAGGTGCGAGTGCAATTTTTAAATTTATATATGAATATAGACCCCCACCTTTAACACAAATTGGAATAATAAATGGTATCCGAGTATCTGTTGATAGGGGACCAGTATTACCTGGAGTCAAACCTGGTCAAAAATGTATGAACAATAGAGTTGTTGATGGAGATTTTAAAGATTTTACAAATGAAGATTGCCTAAACCCAATTGGCTGGCTTCAACAGCGAGATCTGACTAACTTACCTTTTACAGAAAATTTAAACCCAGAAGGTTTTTTTAGTGGTATTTTGGTTAATCTTCCAATCAACACAATGCTGTTGATGGTGATTATGATTTGGATGTTTACAGGGTTTGCCGCAGTGGTTTTTTCGGCTGGAATTAAAGCTATACCATCAGAAATTATGGAAGCCGGACAAATAGACGGTGCTTCTGAATTGAGGGTATTTAGGTCAATAGTTATTCCATATATCAAGAGCACAATAATTGTAGTAGGAACATATATGGTTGTTACTGTATTAAAAGCTTTTGATATAATCTATGTGTCTACGAGGGGAGACCTTGAGACAAATTTATTGGCTGTAAAGATGCTTGATGAATTTTCTAAATACAGAAACTTTGGACGTTCTGCAACAGTGGCAGTATTAATATTTGTTTGTGTTCTACCCATCATTGTAGGTACAGCATTAAGAGAAAGAGAAAATACGCAATCATGACACGCAATACACAAAAATGGTATGACAAGCCAGTAACAAAATTAATATTAATTACTATTGCTCTTACTTGGATCTTTCCTGTTTTTGGTTTTGTATTGAGTTCATTTCGACCTGGTGAATCGATAAAAAGAGAATCATGGTGGGATGCAATTTATACTGGGAAACTTTGGACCGAATTAACATTGTCTAATTATTCAGAAATATTTTTTGCCGATAATCTAGACAGGTCTTTTTATAATTCATTTGCTGTAACAATCCCATCTACAATTATCCCAATCACCATTGCTGCGTTTGCTGCATACGCTTTTGCATTTATGGAATTCAGGGGCAAAGAAGTACTCTTCTTATTTGTTGTTGCTTCAATGATAATTCCTCTTCAGATGTCTTTAATTCCACTTGTGCAGCTTTTTAAAAGCGGAATTGAAGTGTTTGGTATTCCTATAATTCCTGCATTAGATATCAATGGAACTTTTGTGGCTACTTGGTTTGCTCATTCTGGATTTGGATTACCCTTAGCTACATTTTTATTACGAGATTTTATGATGGGTTTACCTAAAAGTGTGATTGAATCTGCAAAGATCGACGGTGCAAGTAATATGACAACTTTCTTTAGACTGGTTTTACCATTATCAGTTGCAGGAATTGCTGCATTTGCAACTTTTCAGTTTTTATGGGTCTACAATGATTTCCTTGTTGCGAATGTATTCTTAGGAGTTTATAAACCCGAAAACCTTGTTGTAACCTCGCACGTTTCTCAGTTAGCTGTTGGTGCATATGGTGAAGCTTGGCATTTAAGAACATCAGGAGCAATAATATCTATGATTGTTCCTCTAACAGTTTTCTTTAGTTTACAGAGATTCTTCATAAGAGGTTTAATTGGAGGAGCGGTTAAGGGTTGAGACCCTTATTTGTTTTCTTATTTCTTCTTATAATTTCATGCTCAGGCATTGAAACACAGTCTTATGAAATCCTCTCTAAAGATGATTCTGAATTAATTAACTCAAGATTATCAATTGATGTAGATCATAAAAGTAGCGAAGAAGTGAATTTAACTGTTCAAATTTTTCCAAAATTTGAGTTAGATATTAAAAATTATTTGTTAGTTTTTGATATGAAATTTCGTGAAGACTATAACGATGATTTCATGGGTGTGTGTATTGGGCCATCTTGGGAAAATTATGGTTCAGGAGAATTTACTATTAAATTGGAAGATAAGTTCAACTTCAAAAATACAATTACAGGTAAATACACACAAGACGAAGGCGATTTATGTAGTAATTATTTTTACTATTTAAGGTTTTTAGAAATAGAGACTAAAAATGGAGACCGCTACCTTATTGGGGTAGCAACTGATTATGCTCAAGAATATCCTGACGCTCCTTATTACTGGAAGGTAAATGAAAATAGGCAAATAGATGTACAGGGCACTACTAATATAGAAAAATATAGCTTAAATTTTGAATTAAAAAAATAATATGAAAATTGGAATTGACTGGGGTGGTACAAAGATAGAAGGTATCGTTCTTGACCCATCTTCTGGAGAAGAAGTAGTTAGAAAACGAGTACATGCACCTAAAGAAAACTATGATTCCATCATTGAAACAGTTAGGAATTTAATCTTTGATATTTCAAAAGATTTTGATAAGTTCAGTGTCGGAATCGGAATGCCAGGTTCATTACATCCTAAAACCGGATTAGTCCAGGTATCCAATACTGAAGCATTAGAAGGTAAAAATGTAAAAGCTGATTTGGAAACATTATTAGGTTACAAAATCAAAATTGCAAATGATGCCGACTGTCTAGCAGTATCTGAATCAATTGATGGATCAGCAAAAAATTATGAATCAGTATTTGCAATTATTATGGGCACTGGTGTCGGAGCTGGATTTACTTATAAAAATCAATTAGTTGTTGGTCCTAACAAATTAACGGGTGAATGGGGACAAAATCCTATTCCGGGACCAATGGATGATTATGAAAAATCAGTACAGAGACACTGTGGAAGAGTAGGGGCCATAGAAGTATTTTTGTCAGGTCCTGGATTAGAAAATTATTACAAATTCATTACTAATGAACATAAATCTTCAAAAGAAATTGTAGAGCTTTACAGAAGGAATGAAGAACAAGCAGTTGAAATAATGAGTACATATTTTGAAAGAACTGCAAGAGCTTTTAGTACCATTGTAAATATCCTTGACCCAGATGTGATTGTTTGTGGGGGAGGAATGTCTGAAATTGATGAGATATATGATGAAATTCCAAAAAGAATAATTCCATACTTAGCTTCAGATTTCTTTCATACGCCTGTTGTTAAAGCTCTACATGGATCTTCTAGTGGTGTAAGGGGAGCTGCATTGCTTTGGGATAAATCTTGAATTCATATAAAAAATATTTCTTTCCCGTAATATTTTTTACAGTAACAATCTTATTTTCAACAATAGGTTTTAATCCCGCTGAGGTAGTAATCATTGGTCCAGAATTTCATGAGCAGGAATATTTTATTGAAGAGTTGGATATTATATCTGAAAATTTGGATATCAAAATTCAATACAAAGCTGTTAATGACCCTGAAAATTATATTATTGAAAATAAAGAGCTAGATGCTTCTATTGCATTAATACCTAATCCACAGGGGGTAACAAATTTAGCAGAAAGAGGACATCTTTATAATTTAAACGCACTGATGGTTGAAGGTTCCCTAATTAATAATATTTACCCAGAGCATCTCATCGATATAGTCTCACTAAATAATGATATTTACGCTGGATGGACAAGACTTTTCCCTAATTCATTAATTTGGTATGATATTTCAAAATTTAAAGAATATGATGATTTGAATTTTCAAGATTTCGATAGTTTGATTGCTTCTACAAAAAAAATAGCGGATACAGGAGTAACTCCATGGTGTGCAAACTCTGAAAGTTCTGCTTCTACCGGATGGATACAAACGAATTGGTTAGAAGATATAATATTGTCTAAAAATGGTCCAGAAGTTTATGACAGGTGGTCTCAACTTAGTATTCAAGCATCTAATATTAAAATCTTTTCTTCTATCAAAATTATTGATGATTTTATATTTTATCCAAATCATATACACAATGGGCCTGGCTCAATTATCAGTAAAGAGTTTAGAAATCTACCAAAAGTCTTACTTGATGAAAGAAACCCTTGCTTTCTTTCCTGGAGTGGACATTATTTTCGTTATTATATTCCAGACGAATATGCTTACGGAGAAGACTATGGTGTTATTAAACTTCCAAAGATTACTTTAGACAATACAGTTGTTGGAATAGGAGATGCGGTAGTCCTGATTGAAGATAATCAAATAGCAAGAAATGTGATATCAGAGATTTTGTCTTCTAGCTTTGGCGAAAAATGGTCAAGCTACCCTGATACAGAGTTTATTTCAGCAAATAAATATTTTAACCGTGAAATTATTAATAATGAGTTAACTCAATATGAATTTGATGTAGTTCATGCATCGCTTCAACAAGATTTATTTAGATATGATGCATCTGAGGTTATGGCTAGACCAATTGGTTCAAACCTATTATGGAAGTTTTTTGTGAACTTTATTAGAGAAGGTTCAGAATCTATAGTTAAGTTATTAAACGAATTAGATAGAGAAATTTAAGTTATAGCTAACCCGGTCTCTGGGTCAAAGTAATGAAGTTTAGAAGGATCTATAGCGAGATTAATATTCTGCCCTTCTTCAATTGTTGCATTTGGATTAATTCTTGCAATAAATTTTGTTTCAGTACCTAATGCGGATATATCTTCACCTTCATCAGCTAGGATTTCTTCAATCGCTTTAGTTTGTACAGGTGGAATATCTTTGTAAAAGTGTATATAGGTATCAGAACCAAGTTGCTCTAGTAAAGAAACATTTATATTAATTTGTTCAGTAAATTCTTTATCATTTGCATAGACTGAATCTTCAAATGCCTCTGGTCTAATTCCAAGTACAATTTCCTTACCATTAAAGTCAGATAAAGATTTTGGTGCATCAGAGCTAACTATGTTTGAATCACCAAATGTTAATTTTGTTTTTTTTCCTGAAACATCAATAATTGCATAAACAAAATTCATTGCCGGGCTTCCTATAAATCCTGCAACAAAAATATTCTTTGGATATAAATATATCTCTCTTGGAGTATCAATTTGTTGGAGAACACCTTTTCTAATTACTGCAACTCTATCACCCATTGTCATAGCTTCTACTTGATCGTGTGTGACATATAAAGTAGTAGTTTCTAATTGCGAGTGTAGTTCGCCCAATTCAGCTCTCATCTGAACCCTTAGCTTTGCATCTAGATTTGATAGAGGCTCATCCATTAAAAACGCCTGAGGACTTCTAACAATTGCTCTACCCATTGCAACTCTTTGTCTTTGACCACCTGACAAAGCTTTTGGTTTTCTATCCAAAAGTTCGTCTATCTCTAATGTTTTTGCAGCTTCCTTTACTTTTGCATCAATCTCATCTTTTGGAAGCTTACGTAATTTTAAAGAAAATGCCATGTTGTCATAAACAGACATATGAGGATATAGTGCGTAGTTTTGAAACACCATAGCTATATCTCT